>DATKZS010000104.1:0-9202 GCA_035527835.1 bacterium | reverse complement strand
CCGGCTTGGCGGACCGGCCGACGGGAGCGCCAAGCAAGAAACATTCGCACCCAAGCCCTCTTAAAATCGTGTTGAAAAATAATCCTTGGCGCTCTTGGCGTCTTGGCGGTTCTCCGGTCCGTTTATTTTGGACAGCACTGTATTAGCTTCTTGCATTTTCCATATCGGCCATATCCCAAGTCAGATTCATAATTTCACCTCGCCTCATGCCGGTATGGCAGGCGAGTCTCAAACAGGACTTCGGCACGGACCGGTCCAACCGGAGCCACGCAAGACGGGTCAAGGCGGTCCTGATGGCTTCCGCCATTTTGCTATTCGGCATTGCATAGGCCTGAGAGCTTGATGACAAGGGTATCGGCATATATAGTAGAACCTTGCGATGTATTAAATCTTGAAGGCAAGTCCAGGTTCCGCCCTGGTCCCCGGCAGAGCCGGGGCTCCAAGGCTCACATGATGGAGGTCCCGTGATGAAAAATGTTCTCTTTTTTTTGGTGATTGCCATGCCGGTTTTCACGGCCAACGCGGAAGAGCTGACCGTGGAGGTTTCGAATCCCCTTGCCGCGGCGAGAAGCGGCGAGATTATCGCGCTCGATTGGAACGAGCTGTCGGGCGGCGTTTCGGGCCTCACGAAAGAAAACGCCAGGGTGGTGGACCCGGCCGGCAAGGCCGCGCTCAGCCAGGCCATTGATAATGACGGCGACGGCGGCGTGGACGAGCTGCTATTCATGACCGATCTCTTGGGCGGCGAGGCCAAGAGCTTCAAGATCGCGGCTGACTCCTCGTTGAATATCCCCGAAAGCGCTTCCCGGGTTTACGCCCGGTTCGTTCCCGAGCGCGCCGACGACTTCGCCTGGGAGAACGACGTAATCGCCTACCGCGCCTATGGGCCCGCCCTGGCGAACGGGGTGGAGAACAGCGGGTTCGACTGTTTCATGAAGCGGGTCAAGTACCCGGTCGTGGACGGCTGGTACAAGGGGGAGAAGCTCGGCAAGAGCTATCACCTCGACTATGGCGAGGGCTACGACGGCTACAAGGTCGGAAGCTCGCTTGGCGGCGGCGGCACGGCCATCTGGTCCGGCGGCCTGCGGCACATGTCGAATGTTTACCGCGAGTGGAGGCAGTTCAGCAACGGCCCTCTCCGGGCATCGTTCGTACTGAGCTACGGCCCCTGGGAAGTGGACGGCAAGCGGATCACCGAAACCAGGCGCATAACCCTTGACCTGGGCTCGCGCATGTTCGAGGTCAGGGAAAAATTTTACGTGGACGGCAAGCCGGCCAATCCACGGGTGGCCGTGGGGCTGTCCACCCACGAGGGAAAGGCCAAGGCGTTTCACGACCGCTCGAAGGGTTACCTCTACTGCTGGGAGGACATAGACGGGCACCCCCTCGGCACCGGCGTGGTGGTGCCCCCGGGGATAATCGGGGACTACAAGCTCGTTGACTCGAAGAAGAAATTCGAGGGTAACGCCTTTTACGTGGTCGCCCCCGGAGCGGACGGCGAGTTCACTTATTTCGCGGGCTACGGCTGGGAAAAGGCCGGCGAGATAGTTACCCGCGAGCAGTGGGAGAGCTACCTCGAGAGCTTCATCGAGCGCCAGGCCAACCCGGTAGCCGTGAAGATCGTTAATGGAGAGAAGCCATGAAGACCAGGTACGCCGCCGACCGGGTCCGCTATGCGAGGATGACCACGGACGAGGTCCGCAAGGAGTTTCTGATCGAGGACCTTTTCAGGGCGGGCGAGTTATGCCTCGAGTACTGCGAGGTCGAGCGGGTGGTGGTCGGCTCGGCCGTGCCGGTAAAAGGGGCTCTCGAGCTGGAGGCGGGCAAAGAGCTTGCGGCCGACTACTTCTGCGAGCGTCGCGAGGCCGGCGTCATCAATATCGGGGATGCCGGCGCCATCACGGTGGACGGCAAGTCTTTCAAGATGGCCAACCTCGAGTTCCTGTACATCGGCCGGGGATCGAAAGAGGTGTCTTTCGCGAGCGCCGACCCGAAGGCGCCGGCCATGTACTACATCTTGAGCTACCCGGCCCACGCCGAGCACATGACCACCCACGCCAAGAAGAGCGACGCCGAGGTGGTGGAGCTGGGTTCGCGGAAGGAGGCCAACGTCCGGACCCTGAACAAGTACATCCATCCCGGGGGGATCAAGAGCTCGCAGCTCGTAATGGGCTACACCGAGATCAAGGAGGGCAGCGTGTGGAACACCATGCCCGCCCACACCCACGAGCGGCGCACCGAGGTTTACCTTTACTTCAACCTGGCGGACGACGCCATCCTGTTCCACCTGATGGGCCCGCCCGGCGAGACCCGCCACCTCGTGGTAAAAAACCGGCAGGCCGTGGTATCTCCCCTGTGGAGCATCCACAGCGGCGTGGGCACCGGGGCCTATTGCTTCGTTTGGGGAATGGGCGGCGAGAACCAGGACTTCACGGACATGGACCAGATCCCGGTTCACGACCTGAAGTGAGCGGCGAGATTCTCCAAACCCGAAGGCTTTCATGATGGCTCACCCTTGTCCCAAATAGGAGCTAAGAAAACCGCCAAGGCGCCAAGAACGCCAAGAATCGCCGAGTAAATCCTGGTGTTTCTTTGCGGCGGGACTGAAAAACAGCTCCAGGGCTTTGGCCCCAACCTGCTTGGCGAACCGGCCGGCGGGAGCGCCAAGAAAGAATCATTTGGCCGGAAGCTGGACTGAGATTTAAATAAAATCATGATGCTTGGCGTTCTTGGCGCCATGGCGGTTTTCCGGTTCGTTTGTTTTGGACAGCACTGATGATGGCTGAAAAAAAATCCTCCGGTTTCGCGGCCGGAATCATGGTGGGGGCCCTTATCGCCACCATTGTTTTCTCCGTTTGGGTGAGGTTCCAGAATCTGGATGAGCCCCACGATAAAAAAGATCGAGTCCTGGTCCTTAAACTGGCCCACACTCTCGATCCCTCTCACCCGGTCCATGCCGCCCTGGTATACATGAAGGAACGCCTCGAAGAAATCTCCGGCGGCGCCGTAACCATAGACATCTATCCCAGCGGAGTCATCGGCAGCGAAACCGAATGCATCGAGCTGCTCCAAAACGGCGCGCTGGACCTGACCAAGACCTCGGCGTCCCCCATGGAAGGCTTCATTCCCGCGATGGCCGTGTTCAGCCTGCCGTACGTGTTCAAGGACCGCGAACACTACTGGAGGGTGTTGGACAGCGAGCTCGGCAAAGAACTTCTTCTGGGCGGAGTGGACAAGAACCTCCGCGGCCTTTGTTACTTCGACTCCGGCAGCAGGAACTTCTACACCAAGGACAGGCCCGTGCTCACCCCGGATGATCTGGCCGGCTTGAAGATCAGGGTCATGAACTCGAAAACCGCCATCAGCATGGTCTCGGCCTTGGGCGGCGCGCCAACGCCCATCGCCTGGGGCGAGCTCTATACCGCGCTCCAGCAGGGAGTGGTGGATGGCGCCGAGAACAACCCGCCCAGCTATTACAGCAACCGCCACTACGAGGTCTGTAAATACTTCTCCATGGACGGCCACACCCGCGTTCCCGATATCCTGCTCATCAGCGAAGAGGTCTGGCAAGGACTCGACCCGAAGGTGAAGGCATGGCTGCAGCAGGCCGCGGATGACGCCTCCCGCTACCAGAGGAAGCTTTGGCAGGAGAAGACCGAGGAGGCCCTGAAGCTGGCCCAGGAGGAGGGTGCAAAGATTTACTACCCTGACCAGAGGCCTTTCGTCGAGAAGGTAAAACCGCTGCTCGATTCCTACCAGGGAACGGCGGTGGGCGAGCTGCTCGAGCGGATCAGGGAGATGGAGTGAACCAATGGATGCCATTATCCAGGCCTTTATCAAAGTGAAAACCTCGATGGTGCGGTTCTTGGAGATAGTGCTCATGGTGGCTCTCATTCTCCTGGTCCTCGACGTTCTGTGGGGCGTGGCTTCCCGCTACCTTCTGGGAGAGCAGAGCAGCTGGACGGAGGAACTGGCCCGGGTGCTGCTCATCTGGGTGGTGTTGCTGGGCGCGGCCGTGGCCTTCGGGACCCGCGAGCATCTGGGGGTTGACTACTTCGTGGCAAGGATGGACGATGCTACCCGCAAAAGGATGACGTTAACGGCCGACCTGGTCGTGCTGGCCTTCACGGTCTCGGTTTTGCTCTTCGGCGGCTTCACCCTGGTATCGCGGACCTTCAGCCTCAACCAGATGATGATGGCCCTGGGCATCCCCAAGGCCTATGTCTATCTTGCGGTGCCGGTGAGCGGGGTCTTCTTCCTGCTCTTTTCCCTCGAATCCATAACCAGGGCGCGGTTCACCAATCAGGAAGGCGCGGGCAAGGAGGACGCCGGTTGAGCATGGTTCCGCTAATCCTGGTTGTCAGCTTCGTGCTGCTGCTGCTCATGAACGTGCCCATCGCCGTGGCCATCGCCATGTCGACTTTCCTGGCCATTCTGGCCGTCGGGGGCGATCCCTCATACATGGTGGCCATGAAGATGGCGAACGGCGTGGACAGCTTCGCCCTGCTGGCCATACCCTTTTTCATCTTCTCCGGCGTACTGATGGGCCGGGGCGGCATGGCTTCGCGCCTGATCCGCTTCGCCAACGCCCTGGTGGGGTGGCTGCCGGGAGGACTGGCCTACGTTAACACCCTGACCTGCATGATCTTCGGAGCCATCTCCGGCTCGGCGGTGGCCGCCGTATCCTCCATCGGCGGCTTCATGATCCCGGAGATGAATAATAAGGGCTACGACCGCGACTTCAACGTGGCCGTCACCGTGACCGCGGCCACCACCGGCATGGTCATCCCTCCCAGCAATATCATGATCGTGTACGCCGTGGCCGCCGGCACCGTTTCGATTGCCGCCTTGTTCATGGCCGGCGTCCTGCCCGGCGTGCTCATCGGGCTTGGCATCCTGGCGGTGTGCGGGCTTATCGGCATGGCGCGAGGTTACAAGGCGGGCGAGTACGCGGGAGCGGCCGAAATAGCCAAGTCTTTTGGCGGCGCTTTCATGAGCCTGTTGTTGATCGTCATCGTCATCGGCGGCATTTTGGGCGGAATCTTCACGGCCACCGAGGCCGCCGCCATGGCCGTGGCCTACTCGTTTTTGCTGGCCGTGGTTATCTACCGCGAGGTCAAGCTCCGGGACATGCCGGAGATACTGGTCCAGGTCGGCAAGATAACCGCCATCGTCATGCTGATGGTGGGAGCCAGCTCGGCCATGAGTTGGCTCTTGACCACCCAGAACATACCTCAGGGCGTGGCCAAAGCGCTCCTGGGAGTCTCTGACAACACCGTGGTGATCATGCTCATCATCAACCTGCTCCTGCTCTTCGTCGGAACCTTCATGGACATGACGCCGGCGGTGCTCATCTTCACGCCCATCTTCCTTCCCGTGGTCGAAAAACTGGGCATGCACCCCGTGCACTTCGGCATCATGATCATAGCCAACCTCTGCATCGGGCTCTGCACTCCGCCGGTGGGATCCTGCCTGTTCGTGGGCTGCAGCGTGGGCAAAACCTCGATCGCCGAAGTGACCAGGCCCATGCTGCCGTTCTTCGCGGCCATGGCCGCATCGCTCATGGTCATAACCTTCGTGCCCGGGCTCTCTCTTTGGCTTCCCCGCACCCTCGAACTGATCAAGTAGGAAAGGATGGCGCCATGATTCTTGACGATTTCAGACTGGATGGGAAGACCGCCGTTGTCACCGGCGCGTCCTCCGGTATCGGCCAGGCCATGGCCATCGCTCTCGCCGAGGCCGGCGCGGACATCGTCGCCATGAGCCGCAAGATGAAAGGCCGCGGCGAAACCGGAAAGGCCGTGGCGGCGCTCGGCAGGAAGTACGCGCACTATGCCGCCGACTTCTCCAGCCGCGACTCCCTGTATGCGTCCATCAAGAATATCAGGAAGGATCTCAAAAAAATTGACATCCTGGTAAACAACGCGGGAATCATCATGCGCAAGCCCGCGGCCGAGCATCCCGACGAATACTGGGACCGGGTCATCGAGGTTAACCTGAGTTCCCAGTTCGTCATCACCCGCGAGTTCGGCAAGGACATGTTAAAGCGCGGCGCGGGCAAGATCATCTTCACCTGCTCGCTCTTGACCTTCCAGGGCGGGGTCACCGTGCCCGGCTATGCGGCCAGCAAGGGCGGGCTCGGGCAGCTGGTGATGGCGTTCGCCAACGAGTGGGCCGGAAAGGGCGTGAACGTGAACGGCATCGCGCCCGGCTACGTTAAAACGCCCAACACCCAGCCCCTCCAGGACGACCCGGCAAGATACCAGGCGATCCTCGAGCGCATCCCCCAGGGCCGATGGGGAGAGCCCCGGGACTTTGCCGGGCCGGTGGTGTTCCTGGCCTCGGCGGCCTCCAACTACATGAACGGGTCCATCGTGGTGGTGGACGGCGGATGGATGGGAAAATAAGCACGGGTAAATGATCCGGGAATGTTCCGGGATTTTGTAAAATCGGCCTGTTTCCATGAAAGGTCCTGTGCACTCGAGAGTGGATCATCCTCCGGCGGGCTTTAAGAATTTACACGGATGAAAACGGATGAAACGGATGACACGGATCAGAAAAATGGCCGGAAATTTCTTGATCCGTGAGATCAGTTCCCATCCGGAGGCTGGGAAAAGACCGCTGATCCCGATGACTTGAAGGGGAACGTATTAACTTGACGCCGACGGATGGAATACGGATCGCACGGATATCCTGGTCCGATCCGTGAAATCCGTTCAAATCCCTTCCATCCGTGTAAAAGTCTTGGCTGATCATGCTGCAAGTATCATCCACTCTGAAATGTACAGAGCCCTATGAAAATAATGGTAAACAGCAACCGACCCTAACGTAGTTTATGATTCAGCAAGTCATTGAATAGGAGCCGGTTTTAAATTGTCGTCTAGGTTGCTCTTATCATCCGTTGGCCGCGGGTTCGAATCTCGCACGGCCCGCCAACACCAAATCACCGAGTGGTCTGATCCCCCGCCGGAATCTTATCAGTCTAATTCTTTTCCCTATTTCTTCCTGTCTTTTTGTGTTGCCGCGCAAAAGCCGGCATGACCGGCCGGGAGCACATGGAACACGCCCGGCCGTTGCTTCATAAATGGCTGGATTACCGCGGCCGGTTCGGTTTTGCGGAATGGCATTCCAACGTCTATTTCAACGAGGACATGCCGGCGCTGCTCAACCTGGTTGATTTCGCTGACGAGCAATCCGTCAGGACCAAGGCCGCCATTCTTCTCGACGTGTTGGCTTTTGACATGGCGAGCAATTATTACCAGGGTCGCTTCGCGACAACTCACGGCCGGACCTATCCGACTAAATACGTTGGCGGACTGAACGACTCCATCACCGAGGCCGCCTGGCTCATGCTCGATAACGTGGAGATCGGCGGCATCAGCGAGCTCAGCACTAATAATTTCACGGCGGCGTTCCTGGCCACCAGCGACCGTTACTGGACGCCGCCAATTCTGGAGGACGTGGCCCGGGATATGAATGACAGTGTCGAGCACCGCCAGCGCGACAGCATTAAACTTGAAGACGGGCCTTCTTACGGCATCACTTATTCCGAACCCGAGGACGTGGTTTTCTGGTGGAGCTTGACGGGTTACCTGGCTCCGGAAGTCATTGATGGATCATTCAACCTGCTTGATACCTTCAACCTATGGGCGGGTAATACCTTCAAAGACCTGGCCCCTCTTTTCCAGCCCTTTTCCGGCACCCAGACGGTGATAGGTGTGGCCGAGGAGCTCGCGCCCATGAGCCGCGGCAGTGTTTTGGAGGAAGCCAATACCTACACTTACCGCACTCCTTACTACCAGCTTTCGGGGGTCCAGGACTGGAAACCATTTTCCTGGACCGGGCAGGTGGTGGCGTGGCAGGCCACTCTGGACCGGGACTGTTTCGTAATTACCTCTTTTCCGGCCGACCTTCCTGTCGGCGCCGAATTCGGCAGTGAATGGACCGGTGGATTCGTGCCCCGAGTCACTATTAATAAAAACGTCGGGATTTTTCAGTACCACGAACCCGCCTTCGGCACCCTGGAGAAATACCTCGGCGCCCCTCTCCCCATAAGTTCCCTCTTCCCGGACTGGACCCACGCATATTTCCCGAGGACAATGTTCGATGAATATGAATATGTGGAAACAGGCAACTGGGTAATCGGCAGGAAAGGCGATGCCTATCTGGCCCTTTATTCTTCGAGTCCGCCCGTATGGTCCACCGATCCGGCTAAAACCGATTACGAGCTGATCGCCAACGACACCGACAACGTCTGGATCGTCGAGCTTGGTGACGTGGAAAATAACGGCACGTTCGCCGAGTTTGTAACCTCCATCCGGAACGCCACCGTGACGGTAGGCTCAAGCGTAACCTACGATTCCCCCAGCCAGGGACTTATCACGGTCGGCTGGTATGGGCCGATGCTGGTAAGCGGCGCGGCGGCTGACCTGGGTCCATACGCACGCTGGGACAATCCATACGCGCATCAGGAATTCGGCACCATGGTGACCAAAATAAAATTTAGAGACAAGGTGCTCGTGCTCGATTTCGAGACGCCGAGCCGCTATTCAATTCAAGAGTGAAAGAGGGACTATTCCCCCCAAGAGTCCAGTGTAAAATCATAACTTTAAGCATGGACAACACTGACGCCGACGCTCTCGAAGTCAAGCCGCACGGACTATTGGACTTTGAGGACTAACCGTCAACCCGCTCCTTCAACTCTTTGCCCGCCTTGAATCGAGCTGCCTTCTTGGCCTTGACCCGGACCTTCTGGCCGCTCCTGGGATTGCGTCCTTCTCTGGCCTTGCGCTCTCTGATCTTGAAGCTGCCGAAACCACGAATCTCAACCTTATCTTCCGAGGCCAAGGCCTCTATAATCGAATCGAAGAGAGTGTTGACCACGAGTTCGGCATCCTTGAACCTCATGCCCTCGTTCTTGGCCATCACCCGATCAATCAAGTCTTTCTTGGTCATTGCGCCTCCCGCCTCTTGGAGAATTATGGGCTGACCTCATGAACATTTCAACTTAGAGCCCCTGCGGTGCCTCCAGTATTGGGGTCTGACCCCGTCCCCGCTGCTCCCTACTCTACCCCTCATCCCCATCGAGCGGCCGGAGTGAGAACAAGATGAATTGAACCACAAAGACACAAAGAGCACGAAGCATAAAAAATTTGATTCTTCTTTCCTTCGTGCCCTTAGTGCCTTAGTGGTTGAATTTCTT
>DATKZS010000103.1:0-70182 GCA_035527835.1 bacterium | reverse complement strand
TTATCTCCGTGTCCTCTGTGCCTCTGTGCGATAAAAACCCTTAACTCGCCGCCCCGCAGGCCCCGCGCTACTCGCTACCCTTCCTCCATTGACATCCCCCTCCCGCTGCGCTAATTATACGGTGTCAAGAACACAAAGGAGGAAGTTCATGGCCAAGGGAAACAAGGTGATTATCACGGCGGCGCTCGCGGGCGGGGCCACCACCAAGTTCAATAACCCCAATACACCCTACAGCCCCGAGGAGTTCGCCGAGGAATCGTACCAGTGTTTTAGCGAGGGCTGCACCATCGTTCACATCCATGCCAAGGACCCCCAAACCGGGCTCGCCACCCCGGACCTCGCCAAGATCCGGCCCGTGATCGAGGCCGTGCGATCCCGGGTCCCGGACATGATCATCAACATGAGCTCCGCCATCACCGCCGGCCTCATCCCCGAGCAGCGCATCAAGCCCATCGAGGAAATGAAGCCCGACATGGCGTCCCTCAACACCAACACCATGAACTTCGGAATCGTTGACCACAAGTCCGGCAAGGTGCTCGGCGAGGTCATCTTCGAGAACACCTTCAAGATGCTCGACGCCTTCGCCCGCCGCATGAAGGCCGTGGGCGTCAAGCCCGAGCTCGAGGCCTATGACCCCGGCGGGCTCTTCAACTCGCTCCTCATCCGCAAGCAGGGCGACGTCTTCGTCGAGCCCATGCACTGGCAGTTCGTGTTCGGCGTGGCCGGCGGCATGGCCTTCACTCCGCTGGGCTACTGCCACATGAAGAGCCTGCTGCCCGACGGCCATACCTGGTCCGTCTGCGGCGTCGGACCCAACCAGTTCCCCGCCATCATGATGTCATGCCTCGACGGCGGACACATGCGCGTCGGACTCGAAGACAACACCCGCGTCCCCGGCGGCGAGCTGGCCAAGGGGAGCTGGGAGCAGGTCAAATGGGCCGCCACCATCGCCCAGACCCTTGACCGGCCCGTGGCCTCCCCCGCCGAGGCCCGTGAGTTGTTGGGACTGCCGCCAAAAAAATAGAAGCGGCGCGGCAATAAATGGAGGGAAGATTTTAAGCGCAAAGGCGCAAAGAACGCAAAGAAAAAAATTATTATCTGATCTTCTTCTTTGCGACCTTTGCGTCTTTGCGCTGAAAAAAATCTATCTTATATTTTTCTCTGTGGACTCTGTGTCTCGGTGCGAAACAAAATCTTTCCAGACCTGGGGGTGAAAAAATGAAAATCAAATGGAACGGCCACTCCAGTTTCACCATCACCGCTTCCGACGGCACCGTGATCGTCATGGACCCGTACGAGCCCGGCGGCTTCGGCGGCGGGATCAAGTACGGCCCGGTGGACGATGAGGCCCACGTCGCGCTCGTCAGCCACGACCACGGCGACCACAACTTCGTCTCGACCCTCAAAGGCAAGCCCGCCGTGCTCAAGAAGTCGGGCTCGGCCGGGGGCATCGAGTTCACCGGGGTCGAGGCCGCGCACGACGACAAGGGCGGGTCCGAGCGCGGCAAGAACGTGATGTTCGTCTTTACCGTGGACGGCGTGCGCCTGGCCCACGTCGGCGACCTCGGCCATCTCCTCACCAAGGAACAGGCCGCCGCGCTCGGCAAGGTGGACGTGCTGCTCGTGCCCGTCGGCGGCTTCTTCACCATTGACGCGGCCACGGCCTCCAAAGTAGTCGAACAGGTAAAGCCCCGCGTCGTCATCCCCATGCACTACAAGACCGATAAATGCGGCTTCCCCATCGCGGAGGTGGACGAATTCGCCAAGCTCATGACCAAGGTCAAAAAAACCGGCCAGACCGAAATCGAAATCACCAACGACAAACTCCCCCCCCAAGGCCCCGAGGTCTGGATCATGGACCATGCGAGGTAATGGAGGCATTGGTGATCGGTTTTGAGCATTATTTTTGAAGCGCAAAGACGCAAAGAGCGCAAAGAAAAAAATTATAATTATCTTTCTTTAACTTTGCGTTCTCTGCGCCTTTGCGCTTTAAAAAAAATCTTAAATTCTCCCAGGAGGAAAAATTCCATGACAACCCTTAAAGAACTTTTGAACCGCCCCTCGGTCAAGCTCCCCGAAGTCGCCCTCCACCTCAACAACCTGAACCACCCCGAGCGCGTGGCCCAGGTCCTGGCGCTCTCTAAAAAGGAGCAGGTCAAGCTCTGGGAGATCGCCGAAAAATCCAAGCCGCTGACCCTCGAATACGTCGTGCCCCGCGACGCCCAGCCCCTCCAGTTCTTCCCCTTCGAGGGCAAGAACTCGCTCCCCGCGTTCACCCACTTCCAGAAGGTCTTTTATCTGGACCAGGACCGCAACGTCTGCGGCTACAACAACGCCTCGATCGGCTGGCTCGTGGGCCCCGGCTACTACATGGCCCAGATGAACCCCAAGGCCCCCGAGTTCGAAATCCAGGTGGACTACACCAGAATCCCCACCGAACATCCCCCGGCATGGCCCGAAATCAAATCCAACGACGTCATCCCCACCCGCTTCGTCTACGGCGGAACCAAGGACAACCTCCGCTACGTCACCAAGGACGTCCTCATCGGACGCGCCTTTAAAATGGGCGAATCCCCCATGCCCAACTGGTTCGTATTGTGCCGCCAAACCCCGGCGCCGGGGGACGGGGAGAAACAGTAGCAAGTAGTCAGTAGCCAGTAGCCAGGGAGCGACAGCTTTGGAGTGCGCGCGGCTTGCCGCCGCTTTGGATCGGGAAGCTTGCTTCCCGGATCGGCGTCCATCGGTGGCTGATTGATGATGAGGCCGGTTCACCGGCCTTGGCCCTGGTTCAGGCCCGTGCTTTAGCGCGGGTTCCAGGCGCCGGACGCCGGCCCTGGACCCCGTTTCAACGGGGTTCTCGAAAAATGGATTTATCCACCCGCGGGCAGCGGCTAAAGCCCAGGATCGAGAAGGACGTTAAAACGCCCTTCCCCTGCCGTCCCGCCACCCGGTACCCGCCATCAATGGCGGGCCTGCACCCTTCCCCCAAAGCCCGATAAATCGGGCTCTATATCGTTTCCCCGACATACGACCTAACACATGCGACATACGTCCCGCTCGAACATTACTTTTTTTCCTCCGGGGTGCGACATTTTTACTATATATAGGAGGGCTTGATGGTCCGGCCCCGGGGTCGTTGCTGAAAACTTAATGAAATCAGGCGTGCAAAAAAAAGACGGCGGCACTTTCGCCGCGGGAAAATGCTCATGTTGATCCGCGCTCTACATTTTCTCATTTTTCGTGTCCTATTTTGTGGCCCGGGGATTAGGACGCGGGAGGCCGGATTCCAGGACGCGGGAGGCCGGATTCCGGGACGCGGGAGGCCGGACTCTGGGACACGGGTGGCCGGTGGTCCAGGCCGCGGGCGGCCTTTTTTAGGCCGCAGATTTCAGGCCACAAGGAGGTACGGGATGCTTAACGATGCGAATGTTCACGGTTTTGGAATCAGGGAGACGCTGGTCCGTTACTTCGAGGACCCGGCGTGGCCCAGGCTTAAGGCCAGGGCCTTCGCGGTGTGGGCAGCGCTGCTCACCAGAAACATCACGTTCGTAAACTTCTCCGCCGTCTCCCATCGCGAGCTCGTGTCCATGACGGGGCTGGCCCGGGACACGGTAAGCCACGGATTGAAAGACCTGATCAAGCTGGGCTACGTGACGAGGATAGCGGGAGACGGGCGCCGCAACATCGCCGGTTGTTACCAGATGCTGCGCGTTGCGGAGGTGGCGCCGGTCAACGGCTACGATTTCAAGAAGGAAAAAATGTTCGGCCGGGCCGTGAACCAGGTCCTGGACGAGCAATTCAAGAGGGAGGCCCAAAAGAGGTCCCAGAGCGACCTGAGAAGCGCCGGCTTCAGCGACGAGACGCTCGCGCCGGTGGACGTGGAGCAGTTCCTTCAGTCGTTGGAGTCGATGAAGCCGTGATAGCGGCCCATCCAGTAGGCGAGCATGAAGTCTATGCCGGGATAGACGTGGGCAAGGTCGGTCCGGGCGCAGCAGTGCATGACGTAGGGCGAGCGCTGCCACAGAAAGTCGGTGGAGCACTGCTGCTCGATGGGGTACGGTTTTACGGCGCTGGGCTCGCCCCGGCCCATCGCGGAGAGCAGGGCGCAGAGGGCGCACTCGCGCTCGGGCGGCGGCTCGCGGCAGATGCGGCGGTTGGGCGGCTCGGGGAAGAGGGCGAGCGCTTCGCGGCCGCGCCGGATGACCGCGGGGTCAGGGTCATGGGCGACGGCCATGTACACGTAATCGAAGAAGACGTTGTCGGCGCCCCTGGTGAAGGGCCGGACCAGCTCCTTGAAATCGAGCGCGAAGAGCCGCCGGCGGGTGGGCGACGGGTCGAGGCGGGCGATGTTGTAGGCGGTGCGGTGGAAGAACATGACGGCGTAATACTGGGAGCAGTGGTGGCCGGGGATTTCGAGGAAGGACGCGGCCACCAACGGGAGCAGGGCGTCGGCGTCGCGGCGGTAGCGGTCCCGATACTTGGGCTCGTTGATGGCCTCCATGGCCACGGCTTCCCAGCCCATCTGGAAGGCCGGGTTGAACGCGACCGAGCCGGCGCCGGTCATCAAGCCGTCCACGTCCATGATGTGCCAGCCGGTGGCGAAGAGCGCGTCAATCACCTCCTTCACGTCGGCGCGGATCATGGCGCGGAGTGCGGGGTCGTCAATCAGGCTGTAGGCGATTCCGTTTCCGAAGAACCAGCCGTCGTACTGGTCGCGGCTGGTGTCGCCGAGCCAGAAGTGGCCGCCGTAGGTCCCGCCGTCCACCAGGTGGCAGCGGGGCTTATCGAGGCAGGATTCGCGGGAGGCGAGGAATGGCGGCTCCGCGGGGCCGGCGTAACGCGCGATGAAGCCGGGCTTGCCGGTAATGCGCAGGTGGTGGTGCAGCGCGGAAGCGGCGCGCAGGGCGTTGGCTTTGGCCTCCGGGTCATGGGTGGCGGCGTAGCGGAAGGCCTCGGCGGCCAGGTAAGCGCCGGTGTGCACGGTCGAGTCGCCGATGCCGGTATAGCGCTTGGCTACGGTGAGCGAGTCGTCGGTAAACTGGACCTCCACCGCCCCGCCCAGGCCGGGACTGTGATATGCCTGATAGTGCTCGTCATACGCCAGCGCCTTCTCCAGGAGCGGGCCGGCGGAAACGGAACCAGCCGCGCAGAAAACCAGGGCCGCGGCCAGGGCCGTTATCAGGCACAACGTTTTTTTGCGGCTCATCCTCATCGGCTTTCAGTCTATTACAGACTGCGCGCCAGTCAAAGCAGCGGATATTGTGGTGCGGGGCTCTGGCCTGCACCCCAAAGCGGCAGCGGGTCGATCGGGGTTGACTTAAGGGCAAGGGTGATTATAATTAACAATAGAAAATCGTGTAGTTGCCCAGGGATGGCACTCCGGAGAAGGGAGTGCCAAGCCGCTAATGGGCGGGTTTGAAGGGGTGTGCGATGCCGATCTATGAGTATGAATGTCCGAGTTGCGGCGTTATCGAGGTGGTGCAGGGCATCACCGAAAAGCCGCTCGCGCGCTGTCCGAAGTGCGGCAAGCGCAAGGTCAAGAAGCTGATCAGCGAGTCGTCGTTCCAACTCAAGGGCTCCGGCTGGTACACGACCGATTACGGCCGCGCCAAGGGCGGCAACGGCGGCAACGGCAAGGCCAAGCCCGGAGAAAAATCCGACCACGGCGAGAAGAGCGATACGTCGCCGGCCAAGGAAACGGCCAAGGATTCATCGGCCGGCAGTTCATCCGATAAGGATAGCTCCTCTAAAAAGGCGGGGGCCTCCGCATCGTCAAGCTGAGGCCGGCCGCGCGGCGGCAATGACCTATCTGCAAATCTCTCATCTCCTCTGAGGGGATTACTGTTCCCGAACCTCCATTGATGCCCGCATCGGTTGCTGTTATGATCCAATTGCCCAAGGGGACGCAATTTATGTGGCGGGCTCGACACTCCTGTCGGGCGGCCGCGGGACCATGGTGTCCCGCCCACCTCTGTGTCATCGGTCATGAAAGCGGTGGTGTTTAAATACAGCCTGCCGCGGCTGGCGATGGGCCGGCTGGCGGGGCTGTTGGGGCCGCGGGGTTACATGACGCGGCTCGGGTTCCTGTCTTACGCGGAGATCCCGGAGCCGCGCCTGATGGGGGACGACTGGCTGGTGATCCGGCCGCGCTACTGCGGCATCTGCGGCAGCGACCACAAGCAGGTGTTCCTGGACGGGAACCGGGACAACCCGATGACGGCGGTGATCTCGTGGCCGCAGGTGCTGGGTCACGAGGTTGTGGGCCACGTGGAGCGGACGGGGCCGGCGGTCAAGCGGGTGCAGCCGGGCGACCGGGTGGCGCTGAACCCGTGGCTGTCGTGCGCGGTGCGGGGGATTGATCCGCCGTGCCCGGCCTGCGCCGCGGGCAACAACACGCAGTGCCGCAACTTCACCAAGGGCGCGATCACGCCGGGCATCCACACCGGCAACAGCTCGGACGCCACCGGCGGCTTCGCGGAGCTGGCGCCCGCGCACGAGAGCATGGCCGTGCCCATCCCCGACCACGTCACCTGGGAGCAGGCGGTGCTGGCGGACCCGTTCTCGGTGGCGTTCCACTCGGTTCTCAAGGTCCGGCCGCGGCCCGGGTCGGTGTGCGCGGTTTACGGGTGCGGCAACCTGGGCCTGCTCACGGTGCACATCCTGAAAAGGGTGTTTGCCGAGGTCAAGGTCATCGCCATCGCGGCGTTCCCGCACCAGGCCCAGATGGCGCAAAAGTTCGGGGCCGACCTGGTGCTCCCGGCATGGCCGGCGCGCGCGGTGGTGGAGCGGGTCGCGGAGTTCACGGGCAGCGAGGTTTACGCGTTCAAGCGGGAGCGGCCGTGGCTGATCGAGGGCGTGGATTACCTGTTCGACACGGTGGCGTCCCGGGAGACGCTGGAGACCGGGGTGCGGATCGTGAAGGCGCGGACGAGGGACGGGGACGGCCGGCCGCTGGCGGGCGCGATCGTGGTTACGGGGGTGGCCAAGCCGGCGCGGTTCGAGTGGACGCCGTGGTATTTCAAGGACCTCCGGATCATCGGGAGCAACGCCTTTGCCGTCGAGGAATTCGAGGGCCGGCGCGAGCACTCGTATTATCATTACTTCCGATTCCTCACGGAGGGCCGGGTTGATCCGTCGCTCATGGTGACGCACCAGTTCCCGCTCGCGGATTACAAGGACGCGCTGGCCGTTGCGCACGAGCAGAAGAAGGCGCGGGCGGTCAAGGTGGTGTTTGCGTTCCCGGACCCGGGGAGGCGGCCATGAGCCAGGGCACGGGGAAGACCATGCCGGCGCTGGTGTTCGAGTTCAGCCTGGCCAGGCTCGCCGTCTCCAAGCTGCGCGGGTATCTGTCTCCGGGCGGGCATTGGAAGCCGGGCGGTCCGGTGGGGATCAAGCAGGTGCCGGTGCCGGGGCTGCCGGCGGACGACTGGGCGCTGGTGCGGACGGCGTACTGCGGGATTTGCGGGAGCGACATGATGGAGCTGACGCTGTCGGGCGCGGCGGACAATCCGCTCCGGAGTTTCATCAGCTTCCCGCAGATCATGGGGCACGAGGCGGTGGGCACGGTGGAGACCGCGGGGCCCGGGGTCAGCCGGGTAAAGGCGGGCGACCGGGTGGCCATCAGCCCGTGGCTCTCGTGCGCTCCACGCGGAATCCGTCCGGTGTGCGCGCGGTGCGCGGCGGGAGATTACACGCACTGCCATAACTTCAGGCGCGGCGCGCTCCCGGCCGGAATGCACCTCGGGGTGGCCACCGGCTTCGGCGGCTTCGCGCCTTATGTCGCGGTGCACGAGTCGCAGTGCTTCGTGGCGCCGGAGGGCGTGAGCTTCGAGGCGGCGGTGCTGGCGGACCCGTTTGCGGTGGCGTTCCACTCGTGCCTCGCGCTCGAGCCGGCGCCGGAGGCGGTGGTGCTGGTTTACGGGCTCGGGGTGATCGGGCTGGCCACCGTCATGTGCTTGAAAAATATTTTCGGCGTTAAAAGGGTGCTGGCGGTGGGCCGCCATGGTTTTCAGAAGGAGCTGGCGTTAAAGCTGGGGGCGGAGCGGGTATTTACAAGCAGCGGCGCGGCGCTGGTGGAGGAGGTCGCGGAGCACACGGGGGCGGAGCTGTACACGCCTTACCAGGGCTCGAAGTGGGCCATGGACGGGGTGGACGGGATCATAGACACCATCGGGAGCGCGGCCAGCCTGGAGGCCGGCATGAGGTTTTTGCGGTGCCGGGGGCGGCTGGTGTTCACGGGGGTTTCCACGCCGGCGCGGTGCGAGAACACGCCGCATTATTTCAAGGAGCTTGAGATCATCGGGTCGAACGCGTTCGCCATGGAACACTTCGCGGGCCGGCGCGCGCACGGGTTCGAGTTTTACCTGGACTTTCTCCAGGCCGGGAGGCTCGACCCGGCCTCCCTGGTCACGCACAAGTTCCGGCTCGAGCGCTTTCAGGATGCGTTTGACGCGCTGGCGGACAAGTCCGGGTCGGGCGCGGTCAAGGCCGTCTTCGACTTCACCGGGAATTAGCGTCATGGCGCCGGAGAAAATCGGGGAGGGATTCATCATGCCGCTAACGGCCCGCCGCGTTCTGGCCGTCGCTTCGGTCTTGGCCGGTCTCATTCTGGCCCCGTGCTTAAAGGGAGCGGCGCCGCGGTCGGGGAGTTTCACCATCCTGACCTACAACGTGGCCGGCCTTCCGGAGGGCATTTCGCAATCTCATCCTTTGTGGTATTCGAAAATGATCAGCCCGCGCCTCTCCGCTTTTGACATCGTGGTGGTGCAGGAAGACTTTGTTTACGGCCGGGACCTGCGGTCGCAAGACGATCATCCCTATTACTCGGGGCGGAGCCGTTCCGGGATTTTCGGCGACGGGCTGGCGCGCTTTTCCCGCTTCCCCATGGGCGCGGTCGAGCATGCCGCGTGGGAGGCCTGCCACGGCCATCTCGATTCCGGCAGCGACTGTCTTACCCCCAAGGGTTTCTCCGTGGCGGCGCACGAGCTCGCGCCGGGCGTGTTCCTCGAGGTCTACAACCTGCACTTTGACGCGGGCGGGGCGGAGGGCGACCTGGCGGCGCGGGCCGCGGAGATGGACCAGTTGATCACCGCCCTGGCCGCGCGCTCGGCGGGACGGGCGGTCATCCTGGCGGGCGACTGGAACCTCAGTCCGAAGCGCGCGGAAAACCTGGAGCTGCTCGATAAAATCCTGACCTCCCAGGGCCTGACCGATTCCTGCCGGGCGCTTAACTGCGGGCGTGAGAGGATTGACCGCGTCATGTTCCGGAGCGGCGCGGGCCTTTCGCTCCGGCCGGTCGCGTACAAGGTCGAGACCGAGCGCTTCGCGGACCGCAAAGGCCGGCCCCTGTCCGACCACGACGCGGTCTCGGTCGGGTTCGAGTGGGAATTCGCCGGCGAGACTGAAGACTGAGGGCCATTCCGGCGCTTTGCAGTGCGCGCGGTACGGCGGTTGAAACAACGCATGAAGCGGAATGGATATATTGTGGCCCTGTCCCTGGCCTGGCTCACGGCGGTGGGACTGTTCATCCGGGTATGGGGCCTGTGGAATTATTACCTGTCGCCGGACGAGGCCTTGATCCTGGCGATCTCCGGCGGTCCCGACCCGGCGGCGGTTTTCAGGGGGACGTTGTCGCAGGCCCATCCGCCGTTCCATTTTTTCCTGATGCATTACCTGCTGATGGCCAGCCACAACATTTATTTCCTCAAGGCCTCTTCGCTCGCTCCGGGCGCTCTGCTTCCGGTGGTGTTTTATTTTTTGGGGCGGCGGGTGAGCGGGACGGCGTCGGGGCTGGCCATGGCGGCCGCGGCGGCGCTGGGCTACGGGCCGGTGCTGATGTCGGAGGTGATCCGGCCGTACGCGGCGCTTAGTTTGTTCCTGGCGCTGGCGCTGTGGTCGTATGGCGCTTACGCGGAGGGCGGGCGCCGGGGCCAGGCGTGGGGATACGTCGCGGCGATGGCGGCGGCGCTGTCGTTCCATTACTCGGCGGTTCTGGCGGCGGCGGCGGTGGGCGGGACGTGGTTCTTGAAGCTGCTTCTCCGGCGTCGTCCGGCGCGGGAGTACCTGGAGTGGTCGCTGTTTCATCTGCCGCTGGCGGCGCTGGCGGCGGTGTTTTATTTTTTCCACCTGAGACACCTCACGTCGTCCCATGCATCCTGGATGGAGAGTTATCTGGCTCCGGGGGTGGCGCACAGTCCTGCCGCGCTGATGAGCCACGTCTATACGCTCTTCTTTTTTCTTTTTCATCCGGGCATCGCGCCGCTGGCCGCGGCGCTCACGCTGTTCGGCTTTTACGCGCTTCTCCGGAGCGGGCGCGGCGAATGGGCGGCCATGGCCGCTCTCGCGTTCCTGCTCACGCTCATGCTGTCGCTCCTGGACCTTTACCCGCTCTACGGCTCGCGGCACGACATGTTCCTCTTCCCCTTCGCCGCGATCCTGGCGGGATCGTCGGCGCAATTCATTTATGCGGCGGGCGCGCGATTATTGGAGCGCGCGCCGGAGGAGAAGAAGCGGGAGTTGCCGCGCGCCGATTCCGGCGTCTGGTCCCGGGCCGGCCTCATTCTGCTGGTTCTGTCCACACTGCTGATCTGCATGAACTACGGCAAGAGCGATTTTTTACGGGGCCGCGAACAGGCGGTGAAGACGGAGTTCACGATCACGCGGGCGGCGTACGACCAGGCGTTCGATTACCTGCGGAGCCAGGCGGGGCCTGACGATCTGGTGCTGTGCCCATCGCAGGCGGGAGCTTACCTCCGGTTCGCGGCGTGGCCGGAGCCGGCGGAGCCGGTGGCGGAGGGCCTGGCCCGGACCCGCTACCGGGGCGTGACTTTTTATTTTGACACGGACCTGGGGAATTCTCCCGGCCGCCTCGAGCTGCTCGCGCGTCTCAGGGAGCTCACGCGGGCCGCGCCGGTCCGGGAAGACGCCACGGTCTGGATTTTCAACATCGCCTACGGCAACGGAATGCTGAGCCAGGCGCTGGCCCGGATTTTTTCAGCGGACCGCTTCCCGGTGCGGATGGTCGAGCGCGGGTCGGTGATCATCTACGGTATTCCGGGCCGGGCCGTGGTCCGGGCGTTGAGGGAGCAGGGAGGGTGAGGCGTGGGGCTTGAGGCTTGGGGCGTGGGGCTGAGGGCGCCATTCCTGTCTCAAGTCTCAAGCCTCAAGCCCCAAGCCTCAAGCCCCCCAGTTCCCGCGCCTTTGCGTTATTGCAGCTTGAAGGTCCTGGTAATGCTGATGCGTTCCCTTTGCACGCTGATGCGGACGTAGCTTCCGGGATGGAGCTTGTCGAGGGCGCGGTTGAAGTCGGCGATGTTGCTGATGGCGGTGTTGTTGATCTTGACCACCACGTCGCCTTCTTCAATCCCGTTCTGCTGGGCGGGAGAGCCGCCGTTGACCTTGACCACGAGCACGCCCTGGATATTGGGGATGGCCAGGGCCTGGCGGTCATTGTCGTTGAGGTCGCGGGCGCCGATTCCCAGGACGTTGTCGGCGGACACCCCGCCGCGCGACTTCAGGTTTTTGCGCTCATCGAGCTCGGGCAGCTTTCCCAGCACGATGTCCTTGGTGATCTCCTTTCCCTTGTGGAGCCAGGTGACATTGGCCCGGTTGCTGACGCCGTAGGTTGAGACCAGCTTGGGCAGGTCGCCCGAGTCCTTGATCTTGCGGCCGTCGAAGTCGGTGATGATGTCGTCCACCTGGATGCCAGCCTCGTCGGCGGGGCCGCCGATCACGATCTCGACCACGTGCGCGCCGAAGGGCCCGTCCAGTCCCCGCGCCTTGGCCAGCTCCGTGCTCACCGGCTCGACCGAGACCCCGAGCCAGCTTCTCGTTACCTTGCCCGATTCCTTGAGCTGGGGCAGGACCATCTTGACCAGGTTGATGGGCGTGGAAAAGCCGATGCCGACGTTGCCGCCGGAGGGCGAGACGATCAGGGTGTTGATGCCGGCCACGTCGCCGCGCAGGTTGATGAGCGGGCCGCCGGAGTTGCCGGCGTTGATGGAGGCGTCGGTCTGGATGAAGTCGTCATAGTTGCCGAGTCCCAGGCGTCGGCCCTTGGCCGAGACCACGCCGACGGTAAAGGTCTGGGAGAAGTTGAACGGGCTGCCGATGGCGGCGACCCAGTCGCCCACCCGCAGGTCATCGGAGTCGCCGAGCGGCAGGGAGGGCAGGCCGGCGGCGTCAATCTTGATCAGGGCCACGTCAATGTCCGGGTCCTTGCCCACCAGCCTGGCGTCGTACTCCTTCCTCTCGTCCTTGCCGTAAACCACCACCTTGAAGCTGGTGGCGTCCGCGACCACGTGGTTGTTGGTCAGGATGTAGCCGTCCGGCGAGATGATGAACCCGCTGCCCGCGCCCTCCTGCACAAAGGGCATCATGCCGAAGAAGAAATTGTAGGCCTTGCCCTCCTTCTTGGTATAAACCGTCACCACCGCGGGCATGGCCTTTTCCGCCAGCGGAGCGAATGAGGGGAGCGAGATGTTTTCCCGGGCCGGCGCGTCGGTCCAGAAATTGGGCCCCGCCCACGACGGCGCGGACAGGATCATGGCCGCGAGCAATACCAGCATCATAACGCAGCGGCCGCCTTTGATTTTCCCGTTCATGGTCAGCACTCCTTTTTGCCCACCGCTCCGGTGACTTGCAGATAGGTCATCCGGAGCTCATAGAGGATGTTTTCCAGGAGCTTTGATTCCTCGGGGCTCAGGTTGCCCCGGGTCTTTTCCTGAAGAATTTCCAGAAGCGATATGTTCTGCCGCGCCAGCTCGGGAGAGACCGCCTCCTTACCGAGGGCCGGGTCCTCCAGCACCCCCAGGTGCAAGAGCGCCGAGGCGTGCAGGGAGAGAAGAAAAGTGGGGAAATTCATCGGGGGCATGGCCGCGGTCTCATCGGCCTTGCCCGCCGCTTCCTTATACTCCTGCCCGGCCTGCTCCGGGGTCCGGCAATCCTCGGCGGCCGGGGCCTCGTTGCTTGTTCCCGACGGCCCCGCGGCCTTCTTCTCCGCCTTGGGCCGCGGCCCCTTTTGCTCGTCGGCGCCCGGTTGATCCTCCTTGGTCACCCTCCGGTCCACCACGGTAAAACCTTTGCCTGACTTCTCATCGGCCATCTCCCGGCCCTCCATTCTTTTGGTCTTTAGATATGCCCGCGCCCGGCGGAGTTCCATGACGCTATATTGTATCATCAGCCGGAGCAAGTGTTAATATCGGCAGTCCGCAGCCTCCCAGGCTCGGACCCGCCTTACTCTTAATTTGTAATCATCCGGTGCTGAATTGGCAAGGCTTGCGGAGAGGAGGCGGTGATGTAGTCGGCGATCTGGGCGGGAATACTTCCCTGGACGAGGAACGCGGAAATCCAGACGTTGCTATCGAGAACGACCCGCCGTTTTAAGTCTTTTCCCGCGTTCTTCACGCACTTCCCTTATCGCCTGTTCTATGTCCCTCTCAATTTCCCCGGGAGGGATGTGAGCATTGCGGGCGCGGACTTTCTTGAAGAGGGCTTCCAGGCGCTTCTGGGCGCCTTCCGGGTCAATAATTATCTCTACCACGGAATCATCCGGCAGGTTCAACTTCTTTAAAGGACGCAAGACACCGTCTTTATATCGGGCCTTGACTATGGTTTTCTTTCTGAGCATGACTGCTATTTATCATACATGGGAACAATGGATGCTGCAAGAAAAGAATGGCCTTGCCCCTGGCAGGATTCGAGCATCGAGATCCTCCCACGAGGCCATTCAGACCCCCTTCTCCTTCTTGAAAAACTCCTCCGCCGCGGCCCGGGCGCGGTCGAGGGCGATGAGCCGGGCGTCCTGATCGCGGCGGGGCTTGAGCTCGACCTTTCCGTCCTTCAGGTTCTTGGCGCCGACGACGATGCGCAGCGGGATGCCGAGGAGGTCGGCGTCGTTGAACTTGACGCCGGCTCTCTCGTCGCGGTCGTCGTGGAGCACTTCGAGTCCGGCGGCGGTGAGGTCCTGGTCGAGCCGGTCGGCGGCGGCGCGGACCTTGTCGTCGTTCACGTTGACGGGGAGGAGGTAGACGTGATAGGGGGCGAGGGCGGCGGGCCAGATGATGCCGCGCTCGTCGTGGTTCTGCTCGATGGATGCGGCCACGGTGCGGCCGGTGCCGATGCCGTAGCAGCCCATGACCATGTATTGTTCCTTGCCCTCCGGGTCCAGGAACTTCGCGTCCATTGATTTCGAGTATTTCAGGCCCAGCTTGAAGACCTGCCCGACCTCGATGCCGCGGGTGATGGCGAGCGGGCCGCCGCAGCGGGGGCACGGGTCGCCCGCGGCCACGGTTTTCAGGTCGGCCACCGCGGTGGGCGTGAAGTCGCGGCTTGGGTTCACGTTCACGTAATGGGTGTCGGCCTCGTTGGCGCCGGTCACGAAATTTTTCTCGCCTTCCAGCTCGCGGTCCAGGTAGAGCGGGAGCTTGAGCCCGACCGGCCCGGAGAAGCCGACCGGGCCGCCCGTATGGTCCGAGATGGCGGCGGGCTCCGCGAGCCGCACCCACCACGCGCCCGCGGCGATCTGGAGCTTTTCCTCGTTGAGCTCGCGGTCGCCCCGCACCATGGCCGCCACCGGGCCCTGGTTGGTCTCGTAGATCAGCGTCTTGACGACGCGGTCGGGCGTGGTCGTGAGGAACGCCGCCACCTGCAGGGCGGTGTGCTGTCCGGGGGTGGAGACTTTTTCGCGGGCTTTCTCGGCCTCGCCCGCGCCCGCCGTCTCCTGCTTCATGCTCTCGGCCTTCTCCAGGGTGGCGGCGTAGCCGCAGGCGTCGCACGCGGCGATGCCGCTCTCGCCGGCGTCGGCCAGCACCATGAACTCGTGCGAGAAGCTGCCGCCGATCTGGCCGGTCACTGCCTCCACCGGCCGGAACTTGAGCCCGCAGCGCGTGAAGATGCGGGTGTAGGCGTCGAACATGTCCTGGTAGCTCTTCTCCGCGCCGGCGTCGTCGGCGTCAAAGCTGTAGGCGTCCTTCATCCCGAACTCGCGGCCGCGCATGACTCCGAAGCGGGGCCGGACCTCGTCTCTGAACTTGTTCTGGATCTGGTAGAGGTTCTGAGGCAGGTCGCGGTAGCTGCGCAGCTCGCCGCGCACCAGCGACGTGATCACTTCCTCGTGCGTGGGTCCCAGGCAGAACTCGCGCTGGTGCCGGTCGCGCAGCCTGGCCAGCTCCGGCCCGTACGCGTCCCACCGCCCGGACTCGCGCCACAGCTCGGAGGGCTGCACCATCGGCATCGAGAGCTCCTGCGCGCCCGCGCGGTCCATCTCCTCCCGCACGATCTGCTCCACCCGGCGCAACACCCGAAGCCCCAGCGGCAGCCACGTGTAAATGCCCGACGCCACCTTCCGGACCATCCCCGAGCGCAGCATCAGCTTGTGCGACACCACCTCGGCCTCCGCCGGGACCTCCCGGAGCGTCGGCAAAAACATCCGCGTCATTCTCATTACAATTAATCCTCCGCGTTGATTGAACGCTAATTTTACGCGGGGGGCGCGGAACAATCAACAGGCGGCCCAGGACCGGTAAGGGAATGAAAGCGGCCAATACGACGCGGATTGGCCGCACGACTCAAGGCATGGGGTTCTATCTTCGGTGATGCCTCACTTTTTTCCCTTCTCCTCCAGGGTCTTTTTAAGGATGGGGAGCACGGCGAGGTCGCGGTCGCGGGCCAGGGATTGTTTGATGCGGATCAGGGTCGGAAGATCCAGGATGCGCACGGTCTTGCCGACTCCGAGGTCAACGGTCTCGGTATGGGCAATCAGCTCCTGATACCCTTCGCCGCCGACCGTGCTTCCCAACAGGTCCAGAGGCCCGAGCCTGGTCATCAACAGGTGATGGCCGGGGCCGTCAAGGAGGTGGGCATCGGGAGCGGCCTCGGGTTTCATGCGGTAGTGCGACTCGAGCTCTTTGAGGGCTTGATCGAGGCGGACAAGGTTTTCACGGTCGCGCGAGTAAACGAGGTCAAGGTCAAAGGTCGAGAGCGGGGCCCCATGCAGCACGGCGCACACGCCGCCCACGACGATGTAGTCAACCCCCGCGGCCGAGAGGGCCTTCAACAGCTCGGGGAAATCAATTTCCGTCTTTGGCATGGCGCAGTTTGAGGAGGCTGTTGACGTTCTGTTGGAGCACCTGGAGACGCTCGCGCGGGCTTAACGACAGCATCCAGCGGATCAATCCCACGTCCACGCCGTCGTCCCCGGGGCTTACCGGAATGGAATCAATCACGCCTTTTCCTTGTCGTTTTCCGCCACCCGGACTCATGGAATCATTGTATCTTATGCTGTCATTTCATTTCAAGCGCCGGCCGTCTCAACATCCCACGTGCCGGAACTCCGCGGCCTTGCCCGCGAGCCCCGGGGGCGCCGCGCGGGACGACGGGTACAGGGTGAAAAGCCGCACGTTTTCCTGGGTGGACAGATCGAAGAAGAAGTCGGTGCGTCCGTCACGGTCCAGGTCGCCCGCCCAGAGCAGGCGGGGCGATACGCCATCGTAAAATTGATCGAGCGCGAGCAGGGTCTGCCTTTTATCGCCCCTGATAATTTCCAGCTCGTAGTCACGGATCAGGGATTTTTCCGCGGCGTCGCGGACGCCGGAGATGTGCAGAGCTCCGGCATTGTCCGGCGCGGAAAATATCGCCGGAGTCCCGACGGCGGACAGGTCCAGGTCTCCGCTGAAAAACGCCTTGACCGGGCCGCTCGCGAGTTTCGGCCCTTTGACAAGAAAGATCGGTTCCCGGCCGCTCAAGTCAGAGAATCGTTTCCCGGTCTTCCGGCCCTCTTCGTCCATCACCGCGTCAAAGGCCGCCTCAACCTTGATCGCCGTGGGGGCCAGCTCGAAATCGCCTTCCTTCCCGTATAGTCCGAACCATCCACTCCCCGACCCGGCCGATACCTCATCGCCATGATACAGTCCCGCCAGCAATAAGCGGGCCCCGCCGTATGCCTTGCCTTGCGAGACCGCGAGCGGGGCGCTCAACGCGAGAAGCAGGAGCAATAACAGCGATGAAATCTTCATCAACGTCTCCTCCATCCCGACTCCTGACAATATTGATGTTTCAGAGCTTCAGGGATATCCGTTGATTGGCGCGTTATTCAGCAAATCCCGGCCGTCCGGGACGACGGCTCTTCAAGTCTCAAGAGTATTAAATTATTTCCTTCTTTGAAACGATTCGCTCTTCTGCTAATCTCATAGGTAAGCAGCGTTATCAGTCTATATCATTTTCAGCCGATCGAGTAGAAGGAGCATTACCATGGCCGAACCGCTTGTGGACGTACACGAGTCGCGGCAGACCCCGGCGGCCCCGCCCCGGGCCCAGGAAACGCTCACCCGCACGCAAAAATACCGGCGCCTGGTGCTGGACGCTCCTTATGAAATCTGCGTGGAGCGCGCGCGGTACTACACGCAAAGCTACCAGGAGACCGAGGGGCAACACCCGGCGCTTCGGGCGGCCAAGGCGTTCGCGCATACCGTCCGGAACATGACGGTCTACATCCTGGACGAGGAGGCGATGGTGGGCGCGCGCTCGGGCAAGCTGGTGGCCACGGTGATCCCGGTCGAGCGCGGCGACATCAACGTGGTGCTGGAGCTGGAGTTGGACCGCGTGCTCACCCGCCGCGACCGTCCGTTCAAGCTCTCGGACGCGGAGAAGCGCGAGCTCGAAGAAGAGATCCTGCCCTACTGGTCGGGCAAGACCGTGCGCGACCGCAAGAAGCAGCTCTGGAAAGAGAACGGGCTGATGTACTATGTCAAGATCTCGCCGGCCACGGTGCTCGACCGCGCGCGCGGCTTCGGGGTGAAGGCGCTGTACAGTCAGGTCAAGCAGGGCGGCGGCAACCGCAAGCTGATGGCGCGGGCGGGGGAGGAGATCGCGGGCAACAACCCGGGCCTGTGCATGAACGTGTTCGACACGCAGGGCCACCTCATCATCGGGCACAAGTGGCTGATCGGCGAGGGCTTCGCGGGCGCCAAACAGCGGGCCCAGGCGAAGCTCAAGGAAGTGGGCGATGACCCGGACAAGAAGGCGTTCCTCGAATCCGTGATCATCTGCTGCGATGCGGCCCGCGAATACGCGGAGCGCTACGCCAAGGAAGCGGAACGCAAGGCGGGCCAGGAGGCGGACCCGGCGCGGAAGAAGGAGCTCAAAGAGATCGCACAGCGCTGCCGGCGCGTGCCGTGGCTTCCGCCGCGCGACTTCCGCGAGGCCATGCAATGGCTGTGGTTCACGCAGGCGCTGTCGTGCATCTCCTACGGGGTGGCCGGCATCTTCGCGCTGGGGCGGGTGGACCAGTACATGTGGCCGTATCTGAAGGCCGACTTGGCCGCCGGCAAGATCACGGAGGACCAGGCGATCGAGCTGCTTGAAGAGCTGGTGGTCAAGCTGTCCTATAACCTGCTGGTGCTGCCGCCCTTTGCCAAGAACACCGGGTCGGAGCTGGGCGCGGACGGCATGGCGGTCACCATCGGCGGCGTGGACCGGGACGGAAACGACGCGGTGAACCCGCTGTCCCATCTTTTCCTCCGGGCCACCGAGAACATGCGGCACATGACCAACTCGATCTCGATGCGCATCAGCTCGAAAAACCCGGACGAGTGGGTGGAGAAGGTGGTGGCCGTGCACCGCAGCTCCAACGGCCCTTCCATCTTCAACGACGACGTGATCGCGCCGGCGCTGGCCGACGCGGGCTATCCGATCGAGGACGCGCGCGACTACGGCATCATCGGGTGCGTCGAGCCGACCTCCGACGGCAACACCTTCGGCACCACCTCCGGCAACGACATATCGCTGGTCGGCGCGCTCGAAATGACGCTGCACAACGGCAAGCTCCGCATGTTGGGCCGCACCATCGGCCCCCGCACCGGCGACCCGCGCCGGTTCAAGACCTTTGCCGAGCTGATGGCCGCCTACCAGCAACAGGTCAGCTTTTGCGTGGACATGATCTACCGGGCCACGTTGTACAAGGACCAGGCCTATGCCGAGTCCTACCCCTGCCCGTTCGTGTCCACCACCTTGAAAGGCTGCATCGAGAGCGCCACCGACGCCACCCGGGGCGGCGCGCAGTACAACTTCGACTCCATCTCCGCCCGCGGGCTGGCCACCGCGACCGACTCGCTCATGGCCATCAAGAAATTCGTCTTTGACGACAAGACCGTGTCGTGGAACGAGCTCATCAAGGCCACGGACCATAACTTCAAGGGTTATGAGAAGCTCCGGCAGACGCTGAAGACAAAGGCGTCCAAGTTCGGCACGGACGACGACGAGGCCGACGCGCTGGCGCGCGAGATCGCCGAGTACTTCTGCAAGGAGGTGCTGAAGAAGAAGCCGGCCCGCGGGGGCATCTTCCGGCCGAGCTTCTTCGGCTACGGGCTGCACGTGTTCGAGGGCACGGTGCTCGGCGCCACCCCCGACGGCCGGCTAGCCGGCGAGCCCATCTCCAACAGCCTCTCGCCCACCAACCAGGCCGAGAAAAAAGGCCCGGTCGCCGCCATGCAGAGCGTGGCCAAGATCAACCACCGCCTCATCCCCAACGGCGCGTCCCTGAACGTCAAGCTCATGCCCACGCTGATCGAGAGCGACCAGGGCCTGAAAAAGGTCGCGGCCATGATCCGCGCCTATTTCAAGCAGGGCGGCCAGCAGGTGCAGTTCAACGTGGTGTCGGACGAGGTGCTGCGGGCGGCCCAGGCGGACCCGGAATCGTACAAGGACCTGGTGGTGCGCGTCTCCGGCTACAGCGCTTATTTCACCGACCTGGGCAAGCCGGTGCAGGACGACATCATCGCCCGCATGTCATTTAGCAACGTGTAAACCTAGTGCTGTATCCCAAGAAAGTCTCTACCATGAGCGATGTTGTATTTTGCCGCAGATGAACGCAGATGAACGCAGATTAAGAGGTAATTATAAAAAATTCATCTGCGTTAATCTGCGTTCATCTGCGGCAAAAAATATTGCGAACAAACTTTTGCACCTTGGATATTGTAATAGAACGAGAAAGGAGCGGACATGAACGACGGTTTCCAGGCGCACGCGGCGCAGGTGGAGTTGGCCAAACAATTCAGCTCGGTTACGCTGCTGGGTCCGCCGCTCAACGAGAAGCTGGTGCGGCTGGTGGCGCACCTGTTCAGCCCGGAGGAGGCGGAGGTGGCCCGGCGCCTGCCGTTTTATTATCCGCGGCCGCTCACCAGGATCGCGAAAAAGGCCGGGCGCAGGCCGGAGGACATAGCTCCGCTGCTCGACGAGATGGCCCGCCGGCGCGTGATCTACGGCGGGGCCAAGGGCTATTCGCTGTTGCCGCTCATTCCCGGCATGTTCGAGTACATGCTGATGGGCGGCGCGGACAGCGAGTGGCACCGCGAGTACGCCAGGCTCCTGAACGACCTCTACTCCACCGGCTTTGTCCGCCGCTACGGCCAGACCGCCTTGCCCGCCGTGCGCAACATCCCGGTGCAGAGCGTGGTCGAGAACAAGAGCCGGATCGTGGACGCGGACCTGATGTCGGAGATGATCGCGGCGCACGAGCACATGGCCGTGCTCAAGGTCTGCCAGTGCCGGCAGTCGGTGCATTTCAGCGGCGGCGAGTGCAAGCGCTCGCGGCCGGAGGACGGGTGCCTGATTTTCGGGAGCTTCGCCTCGAGCGCTGTTAATTTGGGCGACGGCCGCATGGTCGAGAGCGCGGAAATGAGGGACATCGTGGCCGAGCGGTGGGAGAAGAAGCTGGTGTTCCTGACCGGCAACGTGGCCCCCAACTCTCCCAACTCCGTGTGCACCTGCTGCGACTGCTGCTGCCACTTCCTGGAGACCGTGAACCACTTCGGAGGCCAAAACCTCCTCGCCCCGCCCCATTACCGCGCGCGGGTGGACGCGTCCCTGTGCAACAACTGCGGCAAGTGCGCCCGCGCCTGCAACACCTACGCCCACACCATGGAAAACAAGAAACACCTCTACGCCGCGGACAAGTGCCTGGGCTGCGGCGCGTGCATCGGCGTCTGCAAGGAGGAAGCCATCAGCCTGATCGAGAACCCGGCCTACAAGCCGCCCTCCAAATCCTTCGCCACCCTCGGGCTCAGGCTCCTGCCCGCCACGGCCTGGTCGGGGCTGAAGGCAAAACTGGCGCGCTGAGAGCCACTTACACTCTTCTCGCTTTTGCTCCATAAATGTATTTATGGATCTGGAGGCCGAGGCGGGCGTTCAGGCGGTCGCGGAGCATCCAGCGGGCGAGGATGGCGGGGTTGAGGGCGGAGAAGGCGGGCGAGAGGATGAGCTGGAAACGGCGGTCCAGGTCCAGGCGCTTGATCATGTCCTTGGCCCACAAGTAGTCCTTCAAGCCGGTGAGCACGAACTTGATCTCGTCGGTCGGTTTCAGGTAGAGCAGGTTTTCCCACCGGTTCTGGTCAACGCAGCCGCTGCCGGGGCTTTTGAAGTCCATGACCACGTGCACGGCCCGGGGAACGGGTTCCAGGGAGATGCTTCCGTTGGTCTCCAGCTCGACCGCGAGTCGCCGCTTGATAAGCGCTTCCATGAGGTCCACCGCGGCGGGCTCCAGAAGCGGCTCTCCGCCGGTCACGAGCACGCGGCGGAGACCGTGCTTCATCACCGAGGTAACGACCCTGTCCACCGCCATGCTCCGCCCGCCGTAATAGGCGTAAGTCGTGTCGCAGTAGGAGCAGCGCAGGTTGCAGCCGGCGAGGCGCACGATCACGCCGGGCAGGCCGGCCCATGAGCTCTCTCCCATGATGGCCGGATAAATTTCCTTGACCCGGAGCGTGTCCGCTTTTTTCCCGCTTGCGCCCTTCATGCCGCCGGCCCTCATTGGCCCTTCCGGTATTTGATAACGTTCTTCAGGTGCTCGAGGTAGGTCTTGGAGAACACGTGGCGGCCGCTGCCGTCGGCCACGAAATAGAGATAGCCGGTGTCGGACGGGTGGAGCGCGGCTTCGATGGCGTCCGCGCCGGGGTTGCAGATGGGCCCGGGCGGGAGGCCCTGGTGCAGATAGGTGTTGTACGGCCCCGGCCGGAGCAGGTCCTTTTTCGTGATCGGGCCGGTGAAGTCCGGGTCGCCGTAAACCACGGTCGGGTCGGACTGCAGCGGCATCTTGTGCTTTAAGCGGTCCATGAACACGCCCGCGATCAGCGGCATCTCGTCGCGGGCCGCCGTCTCCTTTTCCACGAGGCTGGCCAGGGTCAGGACCTGGTGCCAGGTGAGGCCGAGCTGCCTGGCCCGCGCCAGTCTCGCTTCGGTCATCTCCTTCTTGCCGCGGGCCAGCATCAGCTCGGCCACCTTGTCCTCGCTCATGGAGAGCCGCAGGTTATAGACCGCGGGGAAGAGGTATCCTTCCAGCGACGCCACCGGCGCGCCGGCCTCGTGGGCCCTGGCCGCGTCAGTGGCCGCGGCCACGAACTTTTCCTCCGACCAGTTCCCCAGCGCCGCGAGCCGCCGGCCGATCTCATAGATGCTGAGCCCCTCCGGCGCCGCGAGCTTCCACACCGTCACGTCGCCGCGCGAGATGATGTCGAGCACCTGGAGCGGAGTGTAGCCCGGCCGGAAGGTATAGGTCCCGGCCTGCATCCGGGTGGTCACCCGCTTCTGTACGGCCGCCAGCTCGAAGTAACGCCGGTGCGATACCACCTTGCGTCCCTCCAGAAGCCGCGCGATCTGCCGGAAGGTCATGCCCGGCGCCACCTCCACCAGCGTGACCTCCTGAAGCGCCGGCTCCGGCGAGCGAAGATACGAAAAATAGCCGTAGGCCAGCCTGCCCGCCGCGGCCAGGATAATGAGGAGAATAAAAAAAACGGCGGGCGCGGTCCGGAACGGGCTGAGCCCCGACGCGCCGGCGGGAGCGGGGCTATTCGCGGCCACGGATCTCTCCCGGCCCCGCCGGCCTCTCGCGGAGCTCGTTCAGATATGATTGCAGAATAAAGGCCGCGGCCAGGCCGTCAACCGCCCGCTTGCGCTTCCGGCGCGAGAGGTTGGCCTCGAGCAGCACGTTTTCCGCGTCGCGCGTGGTCAGCGACTCGTCCACCAGGACCACTTCGAGGCCGAGCCGCTGTTCCAGGACCCGGGCGAACTCCCGCGAGCGGCGGCTGCCCTCGCTCTCCTTGCCGGAGAGGTGCAGGGGCAGGCCGAGCACGATCAAGGCGGCCTCATGCTCGCGGACCAGCGCGGCGAGTCGTTCCAGGTCGGCCTCGGTCCCCCGCCGGCGGATCACGCCCAGGCTCGAGGCAAAGGAGCGGCCGGGATCGGACACGGCCACGCCGATGGTCTTCACGCCCAGGTCCAGGCCCATGATCCTTCGTTTTTCCTGGCCCTCTTGGATTCCCACGCTTAAAATTGTATCATGAAAAAGGGCGGTGATTCAGCCCGCCCGGTTCGGCGCGGCCGGGTGTTGGCCGGAGAGTTGCTCGGCGGCCGGGAATTGCATAAAATGTCGCATACGTTTTAGCGGTTGCATTTCGGTGCGGTTATGACGACCTACAAGCCAGACATATCGCGGACGGACGGCACGCTGGGGATCCTGCGGGAGGTGGGCAAGGCGCTCACGGCGACGCTGGACCTGGACCAGGTGCTGAGCGTGATCATGGACATGATCGCGAAGCTCTACGAGCCCAAGAACTGGTCGCTCCTGCTGGTGGACGAGGAGACGGAGGAGCTTTATTTCCAGATCGTGGTGGGCAAGGCGAGCCAGAAGCTCCGGAACATCCGAATGAAGATCGGCGAGGGCATCGCCGGATGGGTGGCGAAGAACGGCGAGCCGCTGATCATCCCGGACGTGGACCAGGACCAGCGGTTCGCCAAGTGGGTGGACCAGAAAAGCGGTTTCAAGACCAAGTCCATCGTCTGCATCCCGCTGATCAGCAAGGGCCGGACCCTGGGGGTGATCGAGCTCATCAACGTGGCTGAGGCGCACCGGGAAAAGGAGCACCTGGAGCTATTGGAGGCGCTGGCGGACTTCGCGGCCATCGCCATCGAGAACGCGCGGTTCGTGAAAAGGGTCCGCGAGCTCACCATCGTGGACGACTGCACCGGGCTGTATAACGCCCGGCACATGCATAACCTCCTGGAGACCGAGATCAACCGCGCCATCCGCTACAACTACCCCTTCTCCGTGGTCTTCCTCGACCTCGACCATTTCAAGGACGTGAACGACACCTACGGACACCTCATCGGCTCGCGGCTGCTCAAGGAAATCGGACAGCTCCTCAAATTCAACCTCCGCACCGTGGACTGGGCCGTGCGCTACGGCGGCGACGAGTTCGTGCTCATCCTGCCCCGCGCCGGCAAGGAGGACGCGCTCATGGTCGGCCAGCGCCTGCGCCGCGGGCTCAACGACGCGGTGTTCTTCGTCAAGGAAGAGCTCAACATCCGGGTGACCGCGAGTTTCGGCATCGGCACCTATCCCGACGACGCGCTCAACAAGGAGGACATCATCAAGATGGCCGACCAGGCCATGTACCGCGTCAAGAACTCCACCCGCGACGGCATCTGCATGGCCAGCCAGTCCGCCGGGGAATGCAAGCAGAACATCGCCCCCGACCCCGCCTGATATGCGATAGTACCGGCCGGCAGCCGGGGAGCAGGGAATTCCTCCATCACCTCGAACTCCGCCTTGACCGCCCCCTCTTGCCCCGTAAGGCCGGAAGGAAACCGACAAAGGGAGTGAAATAGGTATGATGTCCCCTGATTTATTCAGGAAAGATCCATGTCCCTGAAATTGCTGGTTGATCTGGCGTCAATTCATATACATAGGGGCCAAGCGGTCGGGGGAGGGCGATGAGTAATAATGAAAATGAAACAGGCAATGATCCCAACATCAAGATAGTGCCCACCGGCTGCTGCCACGACTGCGGTGGCCGTTGCGTACTCAAGGCTCATGTCAGGGACGGTAGGATCATCAGATACGAGACCGACTCTGGGGATGAGCCGCAGTTACGCGCGTGTTTGAGGGGGCGGGCATACAGGCAGCGGCAGTATTCGCCGGACAGGCTTAAGTATCCTCTCCGCAGGGTCGGCGAGCGCGGAGAGGGCAAGTTCGAGCGCGTGTCGTGGGACGAGGCCCTGGACGAAGTGGCGACAAAGCTCAAGGAGATAAGAGACAAGTACGGAAACTCCTCGATTTTTTATCTTTACGGAGCCGGCAACCAGGGCATGCTCCACGGACCACTGCCCGCGGGCATGATGCTCATGCAGTTCGGCGGCTTTACCAATACTTGGGGCTTTCCGTCATTTGAGGGCGCCATGTTTGCGTCCATGGCCACCTACGGGACCATCCACACCGGAAACGCCCGCGACGACCTTTTCAACTCGCGCCTGGTGATCATGTGGGGCTGGAACCCGGCAAACACTATCTGGGATCCGGAGACGAGCCTCACCCTGGCCAGGGTGCACGAACAGGGCACAAGGATCGTGGCCATAGATCCGCGCTACACCGACTCGGCTGCAGTATTCGCGGACCAGTGGATACCGATACGGCCGGGCACAGACACTGCAATGCTCACGGCTATGGCATACGTGATCATCACTGAAAACCTCCACGACAAGGAGTTTATCGAAAAATATACTGTGGGATTCGACAAGTACAAGGATTACGTGCTCGGGGACGAAGATGGGACCAGGAAGACCCCGGCATGGGCCGAACAGATAACCGCCGTGCCTCAAAAAATCATCGCCGAGCTGGCGCGAGAATATGCGACAAGTAAGCCGGCCGCCCTGATGGCGGGATGGGGACCAGCACGCGCGGCATTTGGTGAGCAGTACTCGCGGGCGGCAAACGTATTAACCGCGATCACCGGAAACATCGGGATCAAGGGCGGATACGCATCAGGCTTTATGAGGGCCTACTCGAGCCGGGAGATGGAATACATCAGGCCGAATAGCGGCGACAAAAAGATAGATAAGTCAAAAGGCATACCCTCGATCAATCCCGTGGAACACGGCGCGCTTCCGCGCGAGAACAGCCTCTACAAATTAAGCGGCGGCACCAACTGCACCAGCGCTCGCGTGCACTGGAGCAAGGTTTATGACGCCATCTTGCGCGGCAAGGAAGGCGGTTATCCCGCTGACATCAAAATGGCGTATATAGTTGCCGGGAACATCCTCAACCAACACCCCAACATCAACCGGGGCATCAAGGCGCTCATGGCCCTCGACTTCATCGTGGTGCACGAACAGTTCATGACGCCCACCGCAAAGTACGGCGATATCGTGCTGCCGGTCAACACATTCATGGAACGGGAAGACCTCGCCCCTCCCTGGCTGGGCTCGCCCTATTACATCTATCTCAACAAAGCGGTGGACTCGCTTTATGAATCCAAGTCGGACCTGGAAATTTGCAGAGAGCTGTCAAAGAAACTTGGCATGCCTCCGATTTTCGGAGACATGAGCGAAGAACAGATACTCAGATCCATCACCATGAGAAAAGACGACATCGCGGATTTCGACGCCATGAGAAAAGACGGGGTGCTGAAAATCAAAAAGGACTATCCTTTTGTAGCGTTCAAGGACCAGATAGACGATATTGAAAAAAAACCCTTCCCAACGCTCTCGGGCAAGATCGAGATTTATTGCGAGCACATCGCCGAGATGAACAACCCCCTGATCCCGCCCATTCCCAAGTACATGACGCATTCCGAAAGCCACGACGCGCCCGCCGCAAAAAAGTTCCCTTTGCAGCTTATCACCACCCACCACAAGGCACGGGCCCACTCCACCTGGGTCAACGTGCCCTGGATGCAGGAGATAGAACCTCATGCCGCCTGGATAAACCCGGTGGACGCTCAAAATAGAGGCTTTGAGCATGGCGATAAAATCGATATTTTCAACGAACGTGGAAGGATGCGCATCCCGGCCAAGGTAACCCCACGCATAATGCCGGGGGTCGTCAATATATCCCAGGGCACATGGTACGATCCCGGCCCGGACGGGACCGACCAAAGCGGGTCGGTAAACGTGCTTACCAGCGACGAGATTTCGCCCGGCGGCGCGGTTCACACCAATAGCTCATTGGTGCAGGCGATAAAATCTTCAGTGCGGGAAGGTGACGAATAACCATGGCGCAGTATGGTTTCTATTTCGACCAGAGCAGATGCACCGGGTGCTTCACTTGTCAGGTCGCCTGCAAGGACTGGCACGATATCGAAGCCGGGCAGGTAAATTGGATGAAAGTGATTGAGATCGAAGAAGGACAATTCCCTCACCCGTTTCTCGCTTACCTCACCAACACCTGTTATCACTGTGCGCGTCCCGCGTGCATGAATGCCTGCCCGGCCAACGCTATCTCTAAAAGAGAAAGAGACGGAGTTGTGATAGTCGACCATGAAAAATGCCTTGGCAGGGAAGAATGTGGAGCGCTCTGCCACAAGGCGTGTCCCTGGAAGGCGCCGCAATTCAACTCTCACGAAAACGCCAAAATGCAAAAATGCGACTTGTGTTTCGAGAGGCTCGAACAGGGTCTGAAGCCGATATGCGTGGAGGCCTGCCCCATGTTCGCCCTCGACGCCGGCCCCATGGAGGAGTTGGAAGAGAAATACGGCAAAAATACCCATGCCAAAGGATTTAACCACTCGAAAAAACTTTGGCCCTCAATAGTGTTCAAGTCGAGACTCGAATCATAAAATACTGCCGAAGACTGTTAATATTGCGTTGGCAAATTGAATCGGATGATTTGATAATAAACCTTGGGTATGGGTAATGTCTGCCAGGGGTTCGGCCTGAAATGTCGATGATGGAAAAATCGGCGGCGCGGGGGCGGGAGGTCGTGGGACCTGCTTGATCTTCCGGTGATCTTGCCTGGAAAAAAGCGCTGGTAAGGATGGCCACTCGACCGGCTCGTGACAGGATGGTGGGGTCCGGGCGGGAGACCTCCCTATCATCCCCAAACAAAGGAAGGTAGTCTACTGGATTTTTAATCCGCTCATCGCTCCTTCGATTCTCGCCCGGCCCACCAACTAAAAATCACCGAGTTGCATGATTCTCCGCCGGAATCGTGCAACCCGGCCCTTTACCCTCTATTACCTCCTATTACCCCCTAGTGCTCCGGTTTTCTACCTGGTCCGGTAGAAAATCGGTAGAAAGGGCGGAGGTTGAGTGGTCAAGAACAGAGGGCCGGGCGGAGGGCCACCTTGGAGATGAGGAAGCGTTCATTACTGTAATTATTGTTTTTCGGCTGGAAGTGAAGTAAAATTTAATACATAAAACTATTTTGGCTTAGACCGATAAGGCCACCATGAAAATGATACATTCGTCAAAAATTCTTTACCAGTATTTGAAATAGGAGGTCAAGAGATGTCCTCAGAAGACAAACAACACCAGACTAATCCCTTTGACGCGGCAAAGAGCATCACAAACGCGCTTAAGGGTTTGGAAAAATCCGATCAAGAGCGGGCACTACGTTGGGCTGCGGAGAGTCTTGGCATTCATCTTTCGGGTATGTCCAATAGAAGCGTAGCACAACCCACGGCTCCTGTCATGCAAGCTCATGGGGAGACTTCTCCACAAAATCTTGCTTCAGCTCAATCGAAGGACATTAAAACCTTCGTGGAGGAGAAACGGCCCAAGAGCGACAATCAGTATTCTACAGTTGTGGCCTACTACTACCGATTTGAGGCACCAGAAGATCAGAGACGGGAAACGATAGATGGCGACACTTTGCAGGAGTCCACTCGTCTATCGGGGTGGAAGCGACTCACTTCCCCTAGTGTCACTCTAAATAAAGCTCTCCAACAGGGCTATCTGGACCGTTCCGAGCGCGGTCAATTCAAAATCAATACTGTCGGAGAAAATCTCGTGGCGATGACGTTACCTGGTAGTGGCAACGAGAGCGCCTCTGCTCCTCGCAATCGCAAAAGTCGCAAGAAGCCTGCGAAGAAGGTATCAAAAAATGGGCCCAAGCGTGGCAAAAAATAGGGAGCAGGACCTTCACGCCAGCATCGATGAGGCTATTTCAGCGGTCGCCAAGGCCAGGAAGGCGGTGGCTTCAAATAAGTCAAAGCAGGTGACTTCCGCTGAGGAGCGCGACCTAATAAAGACTGTCGCCTCTTTTTGGTTCAGAAATATTCGCCTCGCGGTATATTCTCACGGAAACGGTGCAGAGTTGGCTGCAGTTGACGAGCCATTTAAACGCTTGCTCGACTGCACGGCCAAGGCTACGACGCGGACCTCCTATGTTGACTTACTCAAGACGGCTCGAAAGATGCTACTCAAGCTACGCGAATCTCTACCCGCCGTCCCTTCTTCGTTGTCTCCGATGAATCCAACCTCTGACAACCCACCGAACTTTAGTTCGCTTGCGTCCGACCAGAGGATGCAGAGCATCATGGAAAGGAGGTGGGCGGAGTGTGTTACCTGTATAAACAACGGTGCCTTCTTGGCGGCAGCCGTTATGATGGGTGGGCTTCTTGAATCATTATTCATTTCCAGGCAGAATCAGCTTACTGATAAATCCTCTCTCATCAAAGCTAAACGAGCCCCACAAAGCAAGGGGAAGACCCTACCGCTGCAAGAATGGACGCTCAACCACTATATCGAGGTTGGCAACGAACTCGGCTGGATAGGCGATGCTGCAAAGAGAGTCGGTATCGTGCTGCGTGATTATAGGAATTTTATACACCCGCAGACCGAGTATGCCCAGCAGGTAGTGCTAACAGAACAGGACGCCCGAGTCATGTGGGATGTAACAAAGAGCCTCACCAGGGAATTGCTTAGTGGTGCGTCACCTTAAAGACTGAACACTGTGCATCCATCAACGCCGGTAGAATCGCCCGGCTCCTACCCGCCCAATACCTTCCCCCACGACCGCTCCCGGTCGTTGCTCTTCGCATGCCTACGGTGGCGAGAAAGCATTTTTCTGCCCCCCCCTTGACAGCCACGCAATCGTGATTATGTTTACCGGAACCACTATTTGAAGTGGAAGCTCACGTTCAAAAGGAGACGTTGAGATGGTAAAAAATCAGCATGTGGTGAGACGGGACGGCGGTTGGGGTGTACGGGGTGAAGGCAACAAGCGGGACACCTCGCATCACCCAACCCAAAAGGATGCCTATGACGCAGCCAGAGAAATCGCCCGTAATCAGCGGAGCGAAGTTGTGGTCCACGGACGGGACGGCAAAATCCGAAATCCAAACAGCTTCGGCAATGACCCGTGTCCCCCGAAGGACAAGAAGTAGTCAGATTGCCGATAGCAATTTGGTTTGACAGTATCATCTTTGGAGACTGTTCAACCAGTCATTTCTCGGAAGGAGGACAATTCCTATGGCACTTCCTGATCGGATCAAAGAACAAGACCTTCCGGCTCATGGTTTTGAGATCGTATCTGATGTTCTTGCCAAACATACCAGATACAATTCATATCGTCACAAATGCACAAAATGTGGGATATGGGTTAAACAAGCCTACAAAGATAAGCCCCTTTGTAAGCAATGCTGGATAAAAGAATCGAAGAAGTGAGTTCCCCTTAAACGGGAGAAGGAGGAAACGATGCCGTGGACAATTGAAAGCGCGTTGGAGGGGGAGTCAATAACAGAGCCGATCCAACTGTTATCCGAGTTTGAGTTCCATGTGGGGGAATTGACGACCCCCATAAGAATAAAACTCTTCAGAAGGATAGGGGGCAAAGAGGTTTGGTTCCGCCAGAGCCATTTTATACACACACCGAGCCAATTTGATCCATACATGACTTCCCTGCCTTTTGCTGACGATGAAGCCTATGCTCTGCATCGTGCTGTGGATAGCATCGTGAGCTATTATGAGGCAGCTATCAAGGACGGCCATACACCGGATGAAAAGTGGTTGGTGCCTAATGAAGGTTTTCACTAACAAGCCTATTATGCGGATTTCATGAGTTAAGGTGGACCAAGTAAACACTCGTGTCCCCGCCCCATACCTTCACCCACATCCGCCCCCGGTCGTTGCTCTCCGCACACCTCCGATGGCGAGAGCATCAAAAAAGGGGCCTCATCGAGAGGCGTCTGGTGGGCCGGACGGCGGAATGGTCCCGAAGAACTCAACGCCCATCTCAAGCCCTCACCCGTAAGCGCCAGTAATCCTGGCCGAACGAAAAAAACCTCTTTACTTTTTCTCGCAAGTCCATTATCCTTTTCTATTCAAGACGGCATAATTAAATCCCAATATCTTCATAATGGAATGAAATTATGGAGAAAATGGGGCCGGGGAACCCGGTTCCGAAGATGAAAGGAGAAAGGAAATGGCAAGAAAGACGGCGAGACGGGAGAGGAAGGACAGGAAAAATCGGGGGACATCCATACCTATTTAGCTTTCTTTTCCTTGTTCCTTCCGGCTCAATCGGTTTCGGAGTCATTGTCGGCGGGGGCGATTCCGAAGAGGCGGCGGGCCCAGTGGGTGGCTTCGTCGCCTTTTCCGTTTTTGGAGGCGGTGCGGAGCTCTTCGGCGGGGGCGTGGAGGAGCTTTCCCATGATGCGGTGGACCAGGGTGGCGACCTCCTGCTGCTGCTTGGGAGTGAGGTCGGGGAGACGTTTGAGGGTGCGCTCCAGCTCCAGGTCGGCGATGGCCTGGGCTCTGGACCTGACCTCGCGGATGGCGGCGCCGGCCTCGGCCTCGCGGCAGCCGGCGGCGTAGTTATCGAGGACCTGGCCAATGATGACCCCGGCCTTGGCCACTTCGGCTTCGAGGCGGGAGCGGTCCTTCTCGACGACCTTCTGGAGATGGTCAATGTCGTGGAGATAGACGTTTCCCAGGCGCCCGGCTTCGGGGGCGATGTTCCGGGGGATTCCGAGGTCGAGGAGGAGGAAGGGGTGGTTGCGGTGGGCGCGCTGGGTCATGGCGAGCTTGACCTTTTCGGCGGTGATCAGGGGCTCGTCGGTATGAGTGCAGGAGATGACGATGTCGGCCTTGGCCAGGACCGTATCCAGGTTGTCAATGGTGCTGACCTCGGCTCCCGGGTGCTTTTCCTCCCAGATCTTGGCGCGCGAGGCGGAGCGGGTGACGAAGAAGATGTTCCTGGCCCCGCGTTTTTTGAGGGACTCGACGGTGACCTGGGCGATCTCTCCGGTGCCGATGACGAGGATGGGGGTGGAGGTGAGGTCGTCGAAGATGGCCTCGGTGAGCTTGAGGGCGGCGGAGGGCACTGAGGGCCGCTGGGCGGAGAGCCGGGTCTGGGTGTGGACTTTTTTGGAGACCTCGAAGGTCTTCTGAAAGAGGAGGTTCAAGGCGGTGTCGGTTAGTCCGCGCTCGCGGGACCGCTCGTACGCCCTTTTGACCTGGTTCAGGATCTGGGTTTCGCCTAGGACCATGGAGTCCATTCCGCAGGCCACCTGGAAGAGGTGGCGGGCCACGTCCATTCCGTTCTTGGCGTAGAGGCAGGGGCTCAGTTGTTTGAGGTCGTCGGGATCGAGTCCGAGCAGGTCCTGGAAGATGGCGAGGGGGGTGGCGGCGGGCGCGCCGGTCCAGTAAAACTCGGTGCGGTTGCAGGTGGAGAGGGCGACGACCTCGCTAAGGCCCATCTTGTCGCGGAGCTCGGCGAGCGCGTCGCCGGCGCCCCTGGGCAGGGCCGCTTTTTCGCGGACGGAGACGGGCGCGGTCTTGTGGTTCAAGCCGGCCATGCGCAGCTCGGCCACGAGGGGGCTGCATTCCCCCGTTTTGCCTGCCTGGCCGGCCATTTCCATTAACTCCCTCGACATATCGTGACCCATAACGCCTGGATGAAGCAGTTAAAATTTTCTTTTAAGCGCAAAGGCGCAAAGAGCGCAAAGGACTGATAATGTTTTTCGTCAAGCGCGAAATCTTCTTTTTGTCCTGACTGCAATTTCATGATTAATTTAACTCTCATAAAATAACTTTGCGTTCTTTGCGTCTTTGCGCTCATAAAAAATATTCCTGCCTTATCGGGATTAAAACTTATGGAACCCGATATTAAAGAGCCCGGAGATCAGGAGCCCGATAAAGATGAAGGCAAATCCCAGGGTGGAGAGCCCGACCACCGGCATGGTGCAGAAGCCCTGCCTCCTCCGGAGCACCAGGACCACGGAATAGAGGATGATGCTGGCGAAGGTGAGGATGACCTTGAGGTCGTCGTACCAGGGGGCCTTGAGCGAGGCCTCGGAACTATAGGCGATGCCGAGAATGATGCCCGCGGTCATGATGGCGATTCCCCATCCGAGGGTCTTGACGAACATGCGGTCGAGGGTGGTGAGGGACGGCCAGCGGGCGCCGTCGCCGGTGCCCCACCAGTCGGACTTGAGCAGGCGCGAGCGGAGCAGGATGAGCACGCCGATGACGAAGCCCACGCCCAGCACGGAGATGCCCAACGAGACGATAAAGATGTGGAAGGCGAGGAGCCAGTGCATGGGCATGGAGGCCCTGCCGGGCGCGGGGAAGATGAAGTATCCGAGGGAGAGCAGGAGCGAGGCCAGGGCCAGGGTCCCCACCATGATGCGGGGCGAGTCGTAGCGCAGGTTGGCGGCGACGCCTCCGATGATCAGGGCCATGGTCAGCACGCCGGCCACGCCCCAGGGGTCGAGCAGCACGCAGTAATGGAATTTCATTCCTGCTTGCATGAGCCAGGCCAGCTCGACCACCACGGCGGCCGCGGCCAGATAGGTGGAGGCCTTGAGCACGGCGGGCCTCTTGGTCACGATGTAGGCGGCGCCGGCGAGGGTGGCGCTGAAGACGGCGAGGTAAGTGAATGGCAATATGGTCATCCCGTTTTCTCCTCCGGCTCCGCGGGGGCGGGAGGCATGATGGGTGCGCCGGCTTGATTATCCTGGGGGCCGGACCCGGTCTTGCCGGCGGCCAGGATGGAAAGCGCCTCGGCGCCCGGCCGCCGGAAGGCGCCGAACACGTCGGTGAGGCGGAAGCGGCGGGCGTTTTCCCCGGGCCTTTGCCGGGCCGGGTCGCGGCGTCCGTCATCTGTCATTTGAGCTGGTCCTCGCTGTGGCATTTGGTGCAGACTTCCTGGCCCTTGAATTTCACTTCTTTGTGGGCCCCGAACGTATGGCACATCCGGCAGGAGAGGCCGGCGTCAATGTGCTTGTAATGCGGTATTTCCTTGCCATTAAAGTTAACCATTTTGGGGGGAACTTCAACTCCCAGGCGGTTGTGGCACAGGGCGGCGCAATAGCCTCCGGAGACGATGGGCAGGTTGGAGGTGTTCTGCGCGTCCTTCAGCCCGAGCCGGTTGGCGGCGGCGCTGATGATGACGTCGGCGTAGTTCAGGGACTCGGAGGCATAATAGATGTTGTGGGCGGACCTGGTGGAGCTGATGAACTCGAGGTTATGGGAGGTCTCGTCGAGCTTTTCGCGCATTTTGGCGGCCAGGTCCGGGGCGGGCGGGTTCTGCTTCATGGCCTGATTCACGGCGGTGAGCTTGACGCTGAGCTTTTGCACGGTCTCGTCCACCATGGCCTGGGCGCCGGGGACCATGCCGAGGTACTCGTCGCCGTGGCAGTTGGAGCATCCGATCTCGGAGCCGGTGTAGGTGGCAGCGTGGCTCAGGGCGTTCGCCAACTGCTCCCGCTGAAGATGGCAGCCGACGCAGTCCACTCGGGCCAGGAACATGGGGCTGGGCATCTCGGGGACGCCTAGCGCGCCGGTCCCGGCGTAGAGCTGGCCCTGGAGGTCATGGGTGCTGCTGTGGCACTTGCCGCACTCGGAGATGAGCATCTTGGGGTCCTTCCTGATGGTGAGTCCGTGGCGGATCTCGCGGTGGCAGTGGAAGCAGGCGGTGTTGTGCAAGGTGACGTGGTTGTAGTGGATGAAATCGGTCTCGCCGAAGCGGGCAAGCTTCTCGGGCTGGTTGTGGCATACGTAGCAGCGGTCCTTGTCCACCTCGCCCTCGCCCGAGGCCGCGTCGCGGTGGCAGGCCTGGCAGTCAACCTTGCCGAAGCTGATGAAGTCCTTGTGGATGATGCTGATGTTGCCGACTCCGATCTCCTTTTCCGGCACGAAGTGGCAGCCCTGGCACCCGCCCATGGGCTCAAGCCCGCGCTCGCCCACGTGTCCCTTGAGATGGCACAGGTAGCAGGTGTCCCAGGTTACCTCCATGTGCTTGCCCACCACGAGCTGGGAGTGGCACGACACGCAGCGGAGCTGCTGGCCGTAGCGTTCATGCTCCAGGTGCGGCTGGTGGTTGAACAGGATGCCCTCCGAGCTTACCGCCCGGCCCTGTAACAGCCGCGTGGAGTGGCAGCCGCCGCGGAGGCAGGACTCGTCCGGGATCTCGGCGTAGGGCCGCGACGAATAGGTGCGGGTGATGTACTTCACCACCTGGGACAGCGCCTGGAACTTGTGCCAGATGTGGGTCCCGGCGGGGGCCGGCGGATAGTGGCAGTCCACGCAGGAGACGAAGTTGTGGCTGGAGGTGTTCCAGGCGTTGTAATACGGCGCCATGATGTGGCAGGTGTTGCAGAAGGCGGGCTTGGTCGAGTACACGGTCAGGCCGCCGAGCGAGGCCAGGCCGAGCAGGATGAAGCCCAGGATGAAATACAAGAGCCGGGGCCGGAGCGAGAACAGAAAGAAGCTTTCGGTGCTGACCTCGATCCCGAAAAAGGCCAGGGCCCGGGCCACGAATGACCGGGGTTTATTGACCTCGGCCGGGGCGGATGGTTTTTTTTCGTCCATCAGCTCAATACTCCACTTCCGGAAAAATCATATCGGCCTCACTCCGCCGGCCCGATGGCCCGGGCCGGCCGGGTGATCAAGTATATCATTAATATCCGTCCCTTCATTCCCCCTCGGGCTTGGCGTCCGCGGAGAGTGTCAGGAAATGGTTGAAAATGCCCATGAAGATGAAGGGGATGATGAAGATGACTACAGCGACGGCTATTCCCTCCTTCTCGAAGAGCCCCGGGGTGTATGATTCACGGAAACCGGCGAGGCTCTTGGAAAACATCTGTCCTCCAATCACGACATTCCAACGCATGGCGATGACCTGGATGAGGAGGATCAGGGAGGCGACCATGGCGATGGTGTTGCGCAAGGGGTCGGTGAGATAGGGCCGGAGGAGCACGACGATGCCGAGCAGCAGGATGGGGATCAAGGCGCCGAACACCATCTGTCCCCCGATGAAGCTGAAGGCGAGCTTGGAGCTCAAGAGATGGGCGATGACGATCCACTCCTCGTTGCGCTCGTAGGCCAGGTTGATGATCTCGAGCAATTCGAGGGACACGGTGACGATAATGAAGAGCCAGAGCCACTGGCAGAGCGACTGGACGCACGGCCCCTCGATGGGCTTTTGGGAGAGCTTCATGAGGGCCTGGTAGAGGACGATGATCATGGCGATTCCGGAGGTCACGGCGGAGAAGAGAAAGATGATGGGCATGAGGGGCGTTGACCACCAGACGTTGGCCTTGACCGAGCCGAACATGAATCCGACGTAGCCGTGGAGGATGCAGGCGGCGGGGATGCCGATGGCAGCCAGCACCAAGATGATGCGGTGGTCCAGCTCCGCCGACTCCTCGGAGGTGTCGTAGACGCCCAGCGCGAGGATGGCGAAGATCCAGCGCTTGAGTCCCCGGCTCTGGCGCGCGGTGATGATGATCTCGCGGCGGTAGATGAGCCAAATTTCCAGGCTGACCAGCACGAGGTAAATTGCGTAGATCAGACCGAACGCGGCCATGGCGGAGGAGAAGTTCGGCGTGATCATGATGTTGAAGGCGCGCTCGGGATGGCCCAGGTGATTGAGCAGGGGCAAGGTCGCGACCAGAAGGAAGGCCAGGGACGCCACCATGGATAGGCGCGACACGGGCCTGAGCTCCTCCCTGCCGAAGACGTGGTAGAGGGATGAGACGATAAAGGCGCCGGCGACGAGTCCGGTGATGTACGGGTACATCACGATCATCAGGCTCCACAGAATATGGACGTCGTTGGGAAACGAGAAGTTGGCGAGTTCCGGGTTCATCAGCGCACCTCCTGGCCCATGCCCAAGTAGTAACAGTTCGGCTCGGTCAGCAGCTCCGGCTTGAGGCGGCGGACCTGCATCGTGGCCACCATTTCGACCACGGGATCGCCGGGCCGCTTGCGGTCTCCGAACATCCGGGTGCCGGTGGGACAGGCCTGGACGCACATGGGGAGCAGGCCCTTGGTGATGCGGTGGTAGCACAGGGTGCACTTGGTGGCGGTGTGCGTGACCGGATGGATGAAGCGCGAGCCGTAGGGGCAGGCCTGCACGCAATAGCCGCAGCCGATGCAGCGCTTCTCGTCCACTAGCACCACGCCATCCCTGGTCCGGTACGACGCTCCGACCGGGCACAACTGCACGCACGGCGTATGCGTGCAATGGTTGCACAGCTTGGGCACGAAAAAGGCCTTGGTGATGTCCATGCCGGTGTCCACCGGGGGGAAGCTCTCCAGGCCGCCGTGGGGCGAGTCTATATACGTCTCGCCGGTGCGCGAGACCAGGTAGCGCTCGACCCAGGTCCGGAAATGGAGCGGGGGCACGTCGTTCTCGGCCTTGCAGGCCCGCACGCAGGAGCCGCAGCCGATGCACTTGTTGATATCAATTAGGTAGAGGTAGTCGTGCCGGGTGATGTCATAGCCCGACTCGACCGGGACCTCCTGGGCCTTTGCCGGCCGGCCGGCGAGCCATACCGCCCCTTCCCTCCCGAACGCGAGAATCATGGCCGCGCCGCCCATACCCGCGGCCGCCTGCTTGAAGAAGTCCCGGCGCCCGCCCTGGGCCGCCGCGGCCTGCGCCGGTGCTTGCTTGATGTCGTTTTCTCTCATGTCGGTCTCCTCGGTTGCCTTATTCCTGCAACGGATCGTGCGGATCGTGGCACATGAAGCAGATCTTTGGGGGGATCGTGCCCTTGACCGGTATGTCCTCGCTGATCAGGTGCTCCCGGAAATCCACCTGCGGAAAATCCTTGGGCCGGGCCTGGAGCGGCTGATGACACCATGCGCACAGCTCCCAGGACCTGACCACCTGCGCGTCCGCCGACTTCTCGCCGTTGGCCACGTGCAACGCTAGCGGGCCATGGCAGTTCTCGCACCGCACCGCCGCGTGCTTGCCCATCTCGTGCGCATCGTACTTGTCCTGATGGCACTTCCGGCACGAGGCGTCGTTACCGTGCATCACCGGCTTCGCCATGTACTCGCCGATGCTGTCGAAACGGAAATGGCCCATCTTTCCGAACGATGCCGGGACCAGGAAGTGCCGGCCGCTGACCACGAAGACGACCCCGACGGCCAGCAGGATGAATACCCTCCAGATGTGTTTTGAGTGTTCCATTTAGCCTTCCTTGTCTGTTTTTATTTTCCCTTCACGGGCCTTAGCCGCCGGGGCCTCGAGTTCTTCCGGACTCGCCAGCCAGCGGAGCAGGGAGGGCCGGCGCGGCGCTTCCGTTTCCTCGCGCGGCAGGGACTCGAAGGCCAGCAGATTTTTCACGAATCCGGGTCGGGGCGCAGCGCCGTCAGCCGGCGGTTCTTCGCGGCCCAGGGGTTCGGCCTCGAAGATGAAACGAAGCAGGCCCTTGGCGGGAGCCGCCGCCCGCGCAGCATCCGATGGCGTCCCTTCGGGCAGGAGCAGCCAGCGCCAGAACGGCCGTCGTGCGGCCCCTTTGGCCGCGGCCGCTTCCGGCTCCGCGAGTTTTTCCGGCAGGGCCACCCACTTGATGCCCCCGGCCAGCCTGGCCGCGGCCGCCGCGATCTTTACGCTCAAGTCCATGAATGCGCGCCTATCCGCCCTCTCCCTTTTCCGGATACGGTTTTTGGTTTTCACCCGCGGGGTCGGGCGCTCCCTGCTCCGAGGCAGCCTTATCCTCGCTCTTTTCCAGATTATGCGGGATGCCGTAGAGGTCTATGTGATAGGGCCGGCCGCGCCAAGTGACGTTGCGTTCGGACATGGAGCCGACGATACCGAAGAAGAGGGCGAGCAGCAACCCCACGGTCCCGATCATGACGCTCACGGGCCTCTTCAGGGGCCGGCGCTCGCGGCTGCGGTCGAGGAAGGGCCAGAACAGGAGGAGCATCATGGGGATGCCGGAGACGAGGATGCCCAGGAGCTTGGGGAAATATTTAAGGAGCTGGTAGCTGGGCAGGAAATACCATTCGGGCTTGATGCCCTCCGGGGTGACGAAGGGATTGGCCTTCTCGCCCAGCTCGACCGGGAACAGGATGACGATCCCGAGCAGGAAGACGAAGAAGAGCGGGAACACCACCAGCTCCTTGAAGACGTGGTCCGGGTAGAAGGGGATGCCCTGGCCCGCGGGCACGTGCTCGCCCTCTCCCACCGGGTCGAGCGGGGCGAGGCCCTGCACCCGCATCAGGATGATATGGAGGCTGACCATTCCGACCAGGACCCAGGGCAGGACCACGACGTGGGCCACGTAGAAGCGGGACAGGGTCTCCTCGCCGACGGCCTCGCCGCCGCGGAGCAGGTACTTGATGAAGGACCCGAACCAGGGGATGGCGCCGGCGACCTCGGTCCCCACGGTGGTGGCCCAGTATGAGAGCTGGTTCCAGGGGAGGAGGTATCCGGTGAAGCCAAATCCGAGGACGGTGAAGAAGATGAAGCATCCGAGGACCCAGGTGAGCTCGCGCGGCTTTTTGAAGGACCCCATCATGAAGGTCCGGAGCATATGCAGGACCAGGGTTGCGATCATGATGTTGGCGCCCCAGGCGTGGAGCCCGCGGATGAGCCATCCGAGCTGGGCCTTGGTCATGATGAACTTGACGCTCTCGAAGGCGGCGTTCCCGGTGGGCCGGTAATAGACCATGAGCAGGATGCCGGTGATGATCTGGTTGGCCATGAGGAAGAGGGCGAGGCTGCCGAAGGTGTGCAGGTAGCTGACGTGCGCGGGCAGGGGCTTTTGGGCCTGGCCTTCGAGGAACTCCTCGGCCTCGGCGAGCGGGTAGCGGTCGGAGAGCCAATTTCTGACGGTGCTGATCGCTTGCTGAATCATGGCCGCACCTCAACTCACCTTGACGCGGACTTCGCCGCCGACCACCATGACCGGATAGGCCTTGAGCGGCGCCGGGGGCGGTCCGGAAACCACCTGGCCGTCGGGCGAGAACACGCCGGCGTGGCAGGGACAGGAGATGACCGTGCGCGCCGGGTCCCACTCGACCACGCAGCCCAGGTGCGTGCAGATCGCGGAAAAGGCCTTGAACTCGTCCGCGCCCAGGCGCAGCACGATGATGGGCCGGCCCCGGCTCTGCACCATCTTGGCGGCGCCCACCGCGAGGTCGTTCACGGCGCCGACCTTGACCACGGCCTCGGCCGGGCCGGACGAGCGCGCGGGCCACAGGTACACGGCCGCGGGCACGGCCATTCCCAGTCCCCAGATGGCGCCGCCCATGGCCAAAAGCAAGTCGAGCGCGCCGCGCCGCGTCATCTTTTTTTCCGGCTGTTCTTTTTCATCCGGTGCCATTGCTCCCCCCGTTGGAGACTCATTTATTTGTCTTTTTAAATGTAGAGTTGCCGCGGAAGGTGGGGCCGACACTCCTGTCGGCCCGGACAGAGGGGACAAGAGTGTCCCCTCCACCACCATCAAGTATGTCTTTGCCCTTGCACCGATCAATCATCGTCATCCTTATGCAGTCCCCGCTTTTTCAGCCAGAAGCCGAAGCTCATGGCGAGCATGAAGGCGGACAGCGGGATGAGGGCCAGTTTCCTGAGCCGGGCCGCCTTTTTGATGTGGGCGATGGCGCTCTCCACGCCGGCCGAGGTTTTTTTCACCTGGCCGGAGACCTCGGAGAGCCGCTTGAGGTCCATGGTGTGTTGCAGCGGCGCGAGCTGGGTCAAATAGGTCTTGGCGTCGGCCATCATGACCTCTTCGTCCTCGGTCTCGAAGCCGGCCTTGGTGGCGGCGTTGACCGTGTCCTCGGCCGCGGCGTAGGTCTTCCGGGTGTCATCGAGCAGCGTATAGATTTTCTTGGCCCGCTCATAAGGCTTCTCGCCCTCGCTGTGGCAAAGCGTGCAGACGCGGAATAGTTTGAGGCCGGCCGGGAGCACCTTGTGGTTCGAGTGGCAGGTGACGCAGGCCTCGATCTTGCCCTCGTTGGCCGGCGCGGCGTGCGGGCCCTGGTCAAAGAATTCCTTCTGCTTGACGTGGCACTTGCCGCAGACGGCCTCCACCTTGGCGAAGCCGGGCGGGACCGCGCCGTGGTTGCCGTGGCAGGTGGCGCAGGTGGGGGCGGAGAGGTCGTCCTGGTCAAAGAGCAGGTGCGCGTGCACGCTCTTCTGGTAGTCGGCCTCCTGGTTGGTTTCGAGGCCGTGCCGGGCCATCTTTTGCTCGTCGCCGTGGCAGCGGCCGCAGGTGGAGGGGACGTTCTTCGCATAGACAGGGCTCGCGGGGGCGCGGATGTCAATGATGCCGTGGGCCCCGTGGCAGTCCACGCAGGTGGCCACGTCCGGGTCGCCCTTGCCGAAGAGTTGCTCGCCGTGGTGTGAGGTCCGGTACTGGGCGAGCTGGTCGGTGGGCAGGCCGTAGGGGTTCATGCGGCGCACGTCGGCGTGGCAGTCGCCGCAGGCCTCCGGGATCCTGGCCTTCCCGATTTTTCCGGTGAACCCGGCGGCCGCGGCATGGGCCGCGTCCTTGTCCCCGGCCTTGGCGTCGCCGCCGTGGCAGTCCACGCAGCCGATGCCCGCCCCGAGGTGCATGGAATCGTTCTCGTCAACGTGGTATTGCCCTGGTTCCTGGAGATGGCAGGCCGCGCACGAAGACTGTTCCTCCGCCCGGGCCGCCGCCCCGGGCAGGGCCGCAAGCAGCCCCGCAAGACATAAGGTAACCAGCCTTGTTTTCATGTGGTTCTCCATTCCGTCCCTACAACTGGTTTCATAACCCGGACCAGCATCCCGACCAGAAGATTCGGAACAAGGATGTTAAGGATAATAAGGATAACTACGGGATTTTTCTTATCCTGTTCATCCTTGACATCCTTGTTTTTTATTCCGGCAATGGTTATGAAACCGGCCCTATTATACTTCGGCCTTGTGCAGTTGCTCGATCTCCCCGGCCTTTTGCTCCTAGCCCTCTTTTTTAAGCCGGCGCGGCCTGCCGAAGAGGAAGGTCAGGTTGATGGGGTAATACTCGGGATCGAAGATCACCCAGTACCCGTGCCAGACGATGATGGCGGACACGGCCAGCACCGCTTCGAGGAAGTGGATGGTGTCGGCCAGGTTCACGACCCACAGGGGCATGAACGCCAGGATGAAGTCGGTGAGGAGCAGGACCACGCCGGTGATGCTCATGACGACTCCGCCCCAGATCAGGGCCCAGTACTCGGCCTTTTCCACGTAGCCGTAATGGGGGAGCGTGAGGGGGTCCGGGTTCCGGCCCAGGTATTTCATCATCACGGCCCAGGCGTTCTTGACGTCGGCGAACCCGGGCTTGAGGGCCTGGAGCTGGGCCCGGCCGCGCGCGGTGAGCGCCAGGTACAAGAGGTGGTACAGCGACACCGCTCCGAACACGGCGGCGGCGCCGCGGTGGATCCAGCGGCGCACGTCGGCGCCGGTGGTGATCCACTGGAAGGGCTGGGCGATCAGGGAATCAGGGAAGCTGAGCGCGAACCCGCTCACGGCGAGACAGATGAATGACAGGGTGAGGAGCGCGTGCTGGATGCGCTCGTTGCCGGTAAGGCGCGGATCGAACAACTGCTCCTTTTGGTAAGGCACTCCCTTGGTGGACTTATAGAAGAGGTCAAAGAGGTTATGGGCGAGCATGCCTCCGATGGTGCCGATGATGAGCAGGATGTAGATGTTCTTGACCAGTCCCACGATCCAGTGGGACTCGGTCTTGGCGATCTTGTGGATGGGCTCGTAGATGAATCGCTTCTCGGCCCCGGGGTGGCATCCGCCGCAGGTCTTGCCGAGGTTCTTGGGGTTGACGGTGGAGCGGGGGTCGGAGGACGGGAGGATGGCGTGGTTGCCGTGGCAGGAGGCGCAGTTGGCCACGCGCACGTCGCCGAGCGTGCCGGACAGTCCGTGGTAGGAATCGAGGAAGGACTTGACCATGCCCTTGGGCATCATGAACTTGGCGTTGATGACCTCGGACTGGTGGCAGCTGCCGCAGGTCTGGGTGATGTTGCCGACCCAGGACGGGGACATGGGGTCGCGGCGGGAGCGGATGTTGTGCTCGCCGTGGCAGTTGGTGCACACGGGCGCCTCGCGGTATCCGTTCTGCACGGTCTTCCAGTGCTTGCTGTCCACGTACTCGGAATACTCCTTGGGATGGCACTTGCCGCAGGTCTCCGGGATGGTCGCGTAAAACACGCTGGAGTCGGACAGGCCCATGCCCTCGATGAAGTGGCTGCCGTGGCAATCGGTGCACACGGCGGAGCGCAGGTTGCCCCCGGAGGCCGCCACGCCGTGGATGCTGTCAATGTAGCCGTCAATGGCGATGGGCTGGACCTTGTCGTGGCAGGTGAGACAGGTCTTGTACACGTTGGTCCGGTTCACGGGGCTGAGCGCGTCGCTCTTTTGCCGAAGATGATGGATGTCCTTGCCGTGGCACGACATGCAGATGTCCTGGAGCTTTACCTCCCCGGTCTGGTCCTTGATGTAGGTCTGCATCTTCTTGCCGTGGCTCGAGCTGCCCACCGCCTTCACCTGGTCCTCGTGGCACATGGTGCACTTCACCGGCGGCGTCTGGGGCGGACAGGGCGGAAAGTCGTCCCCCGGATGGCACTCCGAGCAGGACAGGCCGGCGTGGGCGGAGTTGCCCAGCACCGAGATGATGGGGGCCTTCTTGTCCTTGCCCCCGTAATGGCACTCCATGCAGTCCTCCGCCCGGGCGGCCGCGGCCGTGGCCAGAAAAACCGCTCCAACCAGTATCAACATCCTTTTCATGGCTTGCCTCCGGGGCCTCGCCGCCCCGCTGATGTGTCTTCAGGTTGCATGTTGCCGATCATTGCTGTCCTCTATTGCCAACATTCAATACGCATAAGTTGGTTGTTTTTTTCGCCGCAGATGAACGCGGATGAACACAGATTAAGAAAGAAAGTAAAAGATTATCTGCGTTAATCTGCGTTCATCTGCGGCTCATTAATCCTCCTGATACTTAAGTAGCGGCCCCAAGGCCGCACCGGATCAATGACTCAAGACGTAACTCACGAAAATGGCCACGATCAGGAACAGCCCGATGGAGAGCGCGGCCAGTCCGAAGAGCTTGCTCTCCAGCATGATGCGGGAGTTGGGGGCGTCCACCACCAGCTGGTCCAGGAGCCCCCCGCTCTTCAGGCGCTCGTACTCCTCCGGCCGCTCCTGGATCAGGCGCGGGAGCGGCATGGTCCCGGTGAAGATGTTGATGTCCATCGGGATCACGCCCGGCCGGAGGTGGTTGTGGAAGAAATGGAACGTGAAAATAAAGCCCGCGGCCAACAGCGCCTCCTCGCTGTGCACCAGCGACGCCACGTTGAGCCAGCTCCCCGGCATGAAGCGCGAGAAGAAGTTGGGGAAGAGCATGACCAGCCCGGTGATCACGACGATGGGCACGCCCCAGAACAGCGCGAAGTAGTCGAACTTCTCGTAATAGGTCCATTTGCCCCAGCGCGGGGGCGGGCCCAGGTAGAAGAAGAACTTGAAGTTATGGTAGAGGTCCACCAGGTCTTTCCAGCGGGGGACCATGGTGTCGGGTCCGTAGAAGAGGTGGTACTCCTTTTTGATGAGAATGCGCTTAATCAGGGTGCCGACGTGAAAGAGGGCATAACCGATGGTGACAAAAGCGCAGAAGCGGTGAATCAAACGTGAGACCTCCACTCCGCCGTAGATGCTGCCGAGCACCTGGGCCCACTCGGTGAAGTGATAGCGCAGGGGCAGCCCGGTGGCGACGAGTCCCAGGAACGAGGTCACGATGACGATGTGCATGACCACGGCGGAGGTGGACCAGCGGCGCACGTGCTTTTGGGAGTCCAGGTGCAGGGTCGCGTATTTTTCGCCGCGCATGAAGGCCACGATCGAGCGCTGGAGCCAGAGCAGGGTGTGCGCCCCGAAGAACCCGAAGACCCCGAAGATGAGGAGTTTCATGAAGATGTTGGTGTAGTAAAGCAGCGCCGATTTTTTCTTGTCTTCCGGATCGGGGTGCGGGTCATATTTTATGAAGTTGGCGGAGACCTTGCCGTGGCAGTGGCCGCAGGTTTCCTGCAGGTGCGCCGGATTGACGGTGGAGTCGGGGTCGTTCGGGGGCAGGTTATCGTGCGCGGTGTGGCAGTCGGAGCACTTGGCTGCGGCGAAAAATCCCATGGAGGTGGTCTTGCCGTGGAAGGTGTTGCTGTAGGTCTGCTCGGACTTGAGGTGGCAGCCTCCGCACTCCGTGTCTATTTTGAAGATGGTGAAGAGCTGGAGGGCCGGCGCCTGGATGGAGTGCGAGCTGTGGCAGGTGGTGCAGACCGGCCCCTTCTTATCCTTTTCCTCCCATAGCTTGCCGTGCGAGCTGTTGACGAAGGTGTCGAAAATGCCCAGGTGGCATTTTTCGCAGGTATTGGGCACGTTCTCGCGGTAGACGGTCGAGGTCGGGTCGTTCTTGGGCCGGATGCGGTGGGTGGCGTGACAGTCAATGCAGGTGGCGGAGACCAGGAGTCCGAGGACGTGGACGCCTCGTCCGTGGACCGACTGGGTGTAGTTCTTGATGAATTCCGGCGGGGGCAGGTTGGGATGGCGCTTGGCCACGCCGGGGTCGGTGTGGCATCCCATGCAGATGAGGTCGGCCTGCAAGCGGTTGGTCTTGGAGGTCGGGTCCGACGGCGGCAGGACGTCGTGGGCGCCGTGGCAGCGGGTGCAGGTCGGGACGTCGGGGTCGTTTTGTTCGAGCGCGTTGAAGTGGATGCTGTTCTCGAAATCGAAGATCTCGTCCTTGTGGCATTTGCCGCAGGTCTTGTCAACGAGCTGGCGGCTCACCGGCGAGCCCGGGGCCTCGGGCCCGTTGATGGCGTGGTTGCCGTGGCAATCGGTGCAGACGGCGGCCGGTCCGGTCTTCCCCTCAGCCACCGCGGCGTGCACGCTGCGCAGATAGATGTCGGGCTTGTAGTCGGGCAGCTTGTCGTGGCAGGCCTGGCAGGTCTGGACCACGTGGCCGCGAAAGGCCGGAGCTTCCGGGTCGTCGTGCTTGCGCACCGTGTGCACGTCCTCTCCGTGACAGGAAAGGCAGATGTCCTTGAGAGTGGGCGATCCCCCAGTCTTCTTGAAGTACTCGAGCATGGCCTTGCCGTGGCTCGATTTTCCCAGGTCCGTCACCTCGTCATCGTGGCAGAGCTTGCAACCGGCCGCCGGGGCCGATAGCGGCGCCGTCGGGGCCTCCTGGTCAGCGTGGCACTCCGAGCATTGAAGGCCGGCGTGCGCGCCGTATGGCGGCACCGTCACCATGGCCGCCGGCTCGGCGGCCCCGCCCGCAGCGGCCGCGGGCTCGGCGGCGGGCGCGGGCCCGGCCTCTTGGCCCAAGGCCAGGCCGCGGACCATGAGCAGGATGACCGTGAGCATCAAGGCCAGGATCGCGAGCCTGCGCGCGGACTCCGGATGCGTGGTCGCCTTGGCTTGGGCCGGCATGTCAATTTGCGCTTTCCGGCTGACGGGTGACATCAAACCTCCCCACCTGGATACACTTCCCGGCGGGCGAACGCCGTTCCCCGCTCGCCCGGATGGATCTGATTATTTATTGATATACGTGGAGGCTCCCTCCCGCGGTGGGCAGGAGGCTCATCCCGAGGTATGTGAAGACCACGGCGCCGAAGGCCAGGGCCAGCACCCACATGGCTTTCCTTCCCCGATACTCCGGGCCCATGAGGCGGAGGTGCAGGTAAATCATGTACGCGAGCCAGCTTACCAGGGCCCAGTTCTCTTTGGGGTCCCAGGTCCAGTAATCGCCCCACGCCGCCTTGCCCCACACCGCGCCCATCACCAGCCCCAGCGTCAGCGCCACGATCCCGAACACCGCCGCCTCATGCGCGTAGCGCTCGAATTCCGCCGCCTCCCGGGCCGTCTGTGCCTCGTCTGAGCCCTTGCGCTCTCTCCACCAGGGCAGGCCGAGCGCCAGCGCGGCCAGAGCGAACGACACGAACAGCGCGGCGTAGGCCACGAAATAGGTGACCACGTGCGGCACGAACCACCCGCTCTGCAGCGCGGGCGGCATCGAGATGATCTCCATGTCCGGCCGGTAGAGCGCGAAGGCCAGGCCGAACACGTTCACGCCGGTGGAAAAAGGCGTGAGCACATTGAGCCGGTGCAGGTAGATGAGCGCGAACGTGACCAGCGACACGCACCACGGATAAAAAAGCAGCGTCTCGTACATGGTCTTGAACGGCGGCCGGCCGGCCTCGAGCCACCGCGCCGCGATCACGTAGGTGTTGAGCGCGAACGCCGCCGCCATCAGGACGAGGCCCACGCGCGCGAGCTTCCCGTTTTTCTTGATGGCGGCGGGCGTGGACACGGCAAAGGCCGCCGCGTAGATCAGGGTCATGATGATGACCAGGGAGTAATGGCCGCTCAGGTTTTCAACCGGCATGATTTTCCCTCCCGCTTGCGATCCGGGGCCGGATGTAATAGGTGAACACCACGCCGAGAGAGACCATCACGAAGCCCAGCCAGATCAGCGGCAGGCCCGGGTCCTTCACCACCTCGATCCCGGAATAGGTCGGGTCATCCTTGCTGAACGACGACTGGTAAAAGCTGAAACCCCGGTAGGAAAGAGGATTGTTCACCGCGATGGTCTTCTCCAGGGCCTTGTTCCCGTTCTCGATCACCGCCAGCGTGCTGCGAAAGGCCTTGACGTCGTCCGGCTTTTCCTCGAAGGTCAGGATGGTCTTGCCGTCGGGCAGCCGGAGCGGCTCGGCGTGCGAGCTGGGCAGGAGCACGGTCCGGACCCCGCCGGCCTCTCTGAGCTCGAGCTCCGCGACCGGGTTATTCCACTCGTTGGACCTGCTTACGTAAACGTCTTTCTCCCGGGCCGATTCCAGGATGCGGAAAGCGGAGGCGTGGAGCTCGGGGATGCCCGCGCTCTCCGGCCCGAGCGGCGAGCGCTTCGCCATCTTGCCGTTCTCCACCTCGATCAGCTCGCGGGTCTTGCCGGCGATGATGATGGCGCGGGCGAGCGGGGCGGAGGCGGGGGTGAGCTTATAGACCATTTTGGGGCCGATGTCGGTATTGCCGTGGCTCATGGAAAAGTCCGGCATCTTGGCGAAGAGCCAGCTCGTCTGCCCGGCGGCGGAGCCGTTTTTCGTAAGCTCGACCTGGAGGGCCGGGTTGTTGGGATTCGGCGAGCGGGTGCCCGGCGCATGGGTGTCCATGTCGTAAACGAAATCCGGGAGGTAATTGAGCACGCGCAGTCGGTACTTTCCATCGAGGACCTGGTATGACCCGCCGGGCGCCGCGTCCACGTCCTGGCTTTGGCCGGTGGCGGGGTCGGTGATCGTCACCACGTGCGACTCGGGCCGGGCCTCGGCCGTGGCGGCAAGCTCGGCCTCGTCCGGAGGGTCCCAGACGAACCTTGCCGGCGGGGCCGCGGGGGAGAGGTCAATCTGCCGGCGCTCCGGGTCGCCCGCGAACAGGTTCACGCTCTCCACGGTGGCGCCGTGGACAAAGTCCAGTCCCAGCGCCGGCCGTCCCTGTCCCGGGGCCGCGGCCACGAGGTCAGAATGCATCGCGAAGTCGGGATACGTCCTGGTCAGCCGGAATTCGAGGCCGCCCGCGCTATGCCAGTCCGCGGCGTCCTTGAGCCCGTAGAACTTTACGGCCGTGAAGTTCCCATCCTGGTTCTGGTACAGGTAGATGCGGTACTCGGGGGAGTAATGTTCGATCTCGAACTTTTCGAGCTCGATGGCGAAGCCGGGCAGCACGATGCCCGCTCCGCCTCCGGCCATGGCCCGGACCGACGAGACCTGCTTGCCTTGGTTCAGGTCCATGAAGCCCTTGAAGCCCCGGATGGAGCCGACGAGTCCGCCGAACAGGACCACGGCCACCCCGAAGTGCGCGAGCAGATGTCCCCACTTGCGGACCCGCCACATCCTCTTCTTCACCGCCGCCAGCACCAGGCATGACGCCAGGAGAACGAGGAAGCCCTGAAACCACAGGGTATGGAACAGGTCGTTGATCCCGAAGCCGGTGAAGAGCCTGGTGAGAGTCGCGCCGTAGGCCGCGCTGAGCTCGGCGGGCGTCCCCTGCAGGATGAAGGTGCCGAGGGCCGTGGAGATGATAATGGCGATCATCGTGGCCACGGCAAAGGAGAGCGAGGTCAGGGTGCGGTAGAGCGGTCCCCGGAACACCCAAAAAGCCAGGCCAAGGATGGCGGCCGTGGCGACGGCCGCCCCTTGGCCTGGCCAGGAGGAAACAAAGGTTTTGAGTTCAGGCCGGGCCAAGAGCCGGCCCAGGATGAGCAGCGCAACCCAATACGACGCGATGTAAAGCAAACATGAGGAAATTCCGGGAGGCGGCGCTTTGATGGTGGCGGAATTTTTTATCATATCTTTTTCCTCAGCGCTGTCCAAAATAAACGGACCGGAGAACCGCCAAGACGCCAAGAGCGCCAAGGATTATTTTTAAACAAGATTTTAAGAGGGCTGGGGTGCGAATGTTTCTTGCTTGGCGCTCCCGTCGGCCGGTCCGCCAAGCCGGTTGGGGCCGACGCTCCGGAGCCGTTCTTTGCTGGGCCGCAAAGGAACATCATGATTTACTTGGCGATCCTTGGCGCTCTTGGCGTCTTGGCGGTTTTCTTACGGCCTATTTTGGACAAGAGTGCTTTTTCCTCTAAAGTGGACATATCGTTTGGCCAAGCCTCCCTTCAATCTCATTTCCTCCTTCTCCATCGGCTCCGGGTTCCGGTCATGGCCGCGGCCCTTCCGGGCCGCGGCCACAACGCATGGTGCCAAGTCACGCTGCAATAACGCAATCAAAGTCTTACTTGGACTTGCGCGGATCAGGATGCGCGATCTTCTTGACGAACTCGTCGTACTTGAATTCCTTGTAGCTCGGGCTTTCGGAGTTATGGCAAGTGGTGCAGACCTTGGCGTCCGGCTTGGCGTTGATCTCGCCCGCGGGGATCTGCTTGGGCTTGTCATCACCTCCGCCGCCGAACACGTCTCCCTCTTCCTCATTGGCCGCGGCCATGAGGCGGGCCTTGACGTGATTGCCGCCCGGGCCATGGCAGGATTCGCACTGCACGCCCTGCTTGGGATCGAACTTGGGGTCCTTCATGCCGGCCGGCTCGGAGTAGGCCGTGACGTGGCACTTCAGGCACTTGGGGTCGGTGGCGGGGTCGGCCACGCCCTTGGCCTTCCCGGCTTCCTTGGCCTTGTCGGTGGACAGGGTCTCCACGGCCACGGCGTGTTTTTCCTTTTTCCAGTTCCCGTACTGGTCGCCCTTGGCCGCCGAGCTGTGGCAGTTCTTGCACTTTTCGGCGCCCACGTACTTGTTGCCGGAAGCCTGGGCGAACACCACGCTGACCGCGCCCGCGGCCAGCAACAGGGCCAACACCGCCATCTTGATTATCGTCCTTTTCATTTATAACCTCCTCTGTTTTCCCGGGAAAGATAACACCTCTTTATGTAAGCATCATTTTATCTATGGCAAGCCCGGCAACTGTCTCCGTTGTCGTAATGCGGGATGTTGAGGACATGGCACGTGCGGCAGGCGTTTTCGGAGGCCGTATCGTGCGTGATGTTGTCCGGCCGGGGCGGGGCCAGGAGATGGCCCGCATTGATCTGGTGGCACGCGCCGCAGCCCTGACTGTTGAGCGGCAGGTGGCAGGTCATGCAGTGCCGGTCGCGGGGAGCGCCCCATCCCGCGTTGTGACTTCGCGGCTCGGTGTCCTTATGGCAGCGGTCGCAATAGTCGGTGCGGTGGCAGGTGGCGCAACTATCGCGGTCCATCTGGGCCATGATGCCGTGGCCGCGCTCGCGCCACTGGTTGGTATGGCTTTGCGGCTCCTCGTCCTGGTGGCAGCGGTTGCAGGTGGAGTCGGTATGGCACAGCGAGCAGCGATTGTCGTAGGGCATCTTCTCGTTCTGCCGGACCACCTGGCCGTGGTAGCGCTTCCAGTTCGCCTGGTGGGTCTTGGGCGCCCAGTCCTGGTTGATGGTGTTGTGACAGGTTGAGCACTCCACGCTCACGCCCTTTTGGGCGTGGCAATTCAAGCAGTCGTCCTTCGCCACCTTGAAGCCGGCCACGGTCACGCCCTCGCTCTTCTTCACGCCGGGGTGGCAGTCCTCGCACTTGAGCTTGCCCTGGTCGAGGTGGGTCTGGTGCGAGAACTTGACGTCGTCCGAGATCCTGGTGGCCCGGGTCCAAACCACCTTGTTGTCCACGGCGAACGGCTTCAGGTACTGGTTCACCTGCTCCTCGGTATCGTGGCAGTTCCGGCACACCGCGATGCTCGGCATGCCCGCCTGGTCGGATTCCAGGGCCTTGGTGTGGCAGCCGTCGCAGTCCAGCTCCTGCTTCACCACGTGCGTGTCGTGGCTGAACTTGACGGGCCGCGTCTTGTAAATGGGCATCTGCTGGTCCAGACCGAGCCTCGAGAGCACCGAGAACTGACCGGCCGCCACGCACCCCGCGATCGCGATGGAGAGCGATACCGAGGCCGCCTTCAGGTTATTCCAGATTTTACTTTTCATTGCTCTTCCCGAATTCGTAGGTTGCGCCGATTTCCAGCCAGTTGAAATCATCAAATTCGCCGTCCTCGTACCGGTATTGCAGGTCGGCCTTGAAATTGTCGGTCAGCGAATAACGCAGCCTTGCGTAGTAGGTCCGCACCTGCTCCTGCTCCGTGTCCAGGTAAAAATCGAATTTGTACAGGGAGTAGTCCGTGCCCACCGAGAATTTCATCTTCTTCGGCGATTTGTAGGTCAGGTCCGCCCCGTAGGTCTGGACCAGGTCCTCGTTGGTGTACGAGTCCCAGACCTCGCCCGTGACCGACGCCTGCCAGCCCTCCCGGGCCGCATTATTCAGGAGCAGGGTAACGTAATAATGCAGGAACTCGTGGTTGAACTTGCTCTCGTCATTCGCTTCTTTAAGCTTGCGGCCGTCAACCCCGGCCTCCACCCCGTACTTGTCGCCCAGGCCCTTGTAAATGAGCGCGCTCACCTGCCAGTAGGGCGCGTACTCGCCGAGCGGCGCGTAGAACGGGTCAAAGTCAATGGCATAAATCTTCTGCGGCTCCAGAAGCTCATAGTAGCGGACCTGGATCAGCACGTCCTTTGCAGGGTTGTAATAGACCGCGCCGGCCCGCAGGTCCCGGTCCTTGTCTTCGAGCCTGGTGTAGTTCACGTTGAAGCGGCAGCGCTCGTTCACGGTCTGCCACCAGCCCAGCCCGTAAAAATCGTCGTTCTCGGCGCCGTAGAGGTACTTGTTGTCGGCGTGGGTCCAGTCCAGCCGGACCTTAGCGCCCGGCCACGGCCGGAGTTGGGCCAGGGCGCCGTACATGGCGTTGCCCTCGGGGTCCGGCTCGTAGAGGTGCACCGGCAGGCCGCCGTACGCGCCGAATTTCAGGCCCATCAGGTCCTTGTTCTCCGCCGTCTCCGCCCGCGCGCCGTCCAGGTACAGGACCACCGGCGCATCGTAGATGAGCTGGCGGCCGAGCCGCACCACCTCCATGCCCGGGATCCGGTTCACGTCGGCGTAGGCGTAATAGATCCTGCCGTTGTACTGGCTGTCGTAGGTGTCGGTGATGCTGTCGAACACGTAGTAGCCGCGCTCATTCTGGTGTCCGTCCAGGTCAACGGTGCCGCGCGTCAGAAGATGGGCGCTCACCTTGCTCGACAGCGGATTGCCTAAGTCCAGACCCAGGTATTGATACAGGTCCTGGTCCCGGGCATTGGCCGTGGCGCGCAGGCGGTACCTGGTGGTCAGGAACCCGCTCAAGTCCATGCCCTGGGCCAGCGCCGGGGGGCAATACCCGGCCGCCGCGAACGCGAGCAGCACGAGTATCGCCGTTGCCGTTCTCGGGAGGGGCAGACCCGGCCTTGCTCCCCTTGCGTATTCTTTTGCCTTCACGATTTACTCCCGCTCCGCGTCCGATTATCGGTCTGAACCATGGCCCAATCCATGCTTGGCCTCAGGGCCGGCCATTGGTGGCGCTCAGGAGGTATTCCTGGGCTCTGGTCAGGGTTTCCCCGTCCAGGACGCCCGGGTTGGCCGCTGCCAGGGCGGTCAGCCTGGCCGCCACGGAATCGTTCAAGGCTTTATCGTCCATCCAGTCCATGGAGTCATAGATCAAACGCTTGGCGTAGTAGCGGTTATGGGCAAAGGCGCCGGGATCGTGCTCCAACAGGTTGAAGTTGAAGCAGGCGCCCATGTTGGGCTTTCCCCAGGCCGCGGTCCCTTCGGTCCAATTGGTCACGCCGGACCCGCCTACCGGAAGGGTGAAGAAATAAGGATTAGAGGGCCGGAAATTAAACCCGTGGCCGCCGAGCAGGGTCTTGAAGAACTCCATGGCTGCTTTGAACAGCTCATCCTGTTCCTCGAGTTCGGTCAGGGTCAACTCGTGCTCGCCGCTGTGGCAGGCCGAACAGCCGGTGCTGGTGATGCCCGTTACCGTGTCGCCGTCCCTGGAAACCGGCAGGAAGAGGTGCTTTTCAGGATTGGAATGCATGTGGCAGCCCACGCACGGGCCATTGATCCCCATCGCGGCCTCGACCGTGGCCCCCGCCGCCGGCAGGCCGATGATGTCATGCTCATAATAGGGCACGTTCGAGTAATCCAGGCCCGGATACTCATAGCCGCCGGCGGTGAAAATGATCGCGCCCGCGGTCAGGTAATGCGAATTAATGAAGCTCGTGTTGGAGAAGTCCGCCGCTGAGGCGGCGATGCTGCCGCCGCTCGCGCGCCCGTTATGGCAGGCCATGCACACGTTGGACCCGGAAACGTCGGGGAACTCGATGGTGGAGCCGTCCATTGCCGCGTAAGGAGCGGTGATGGGGCCGGGGTTGCGGAGCTGGCCGCTGTAGCTGTTGGTGATGACCGTGTTGCCGTGTACCACGTTCACCGAGGCGTGGCAGGCCCAGCAATACAAGGTCTCGCTCTGATCGTTGGTGTCCACTCGCGCCCCGGGATCATCATTTCCGAGCAGGTAGCTGTAATCGTTGGCCGCGGAATCATATACGGTGCCCATGATCAGGCTGTCGGCGTAGTTGGCGAAGCCGGTGGAGGTATGGCAGCGCTGGCAGTCCGCCCGCCCCGAGTGCTTCCAGTCGTAATGGATCCAGGGATCGGCCAGGGGCTCGCCGTGGCCGGACCGCGCGTATTGCTTGTTGATCACCGCCTGGCCCTGGTGCGGGCTGTGGCAATCAGCACAGGCGTTATTGCTGCCCTTTTTCACGAAGTAGAGGGACTTGGCGTTGGCGCCGGTGTTGAGCCGGGTGTCGCCGGGGACCGCCGCGTGAGTGTCGGGGATGATTTCGTCATAGTTGCCATGGCTGTTGATCATGGGGTCGTGGTAACCGAAGGAGTCGCCGTTCAGGATGGCGGAGTCGCCGACGGTTCCGGCCCAGATGATGGTGGCGCCGGCCAGCAAGCCGCCATCCACATTAACCAACTGGTGGCACGAGGTGCAGGTATTGAACTCGGATGACTGGGTATCGCCGTTGACGTTGGTGGCCGCGATCCGGGTCAGGTTATCCCCGGTGGCCTCGTGCGGGTTGTGGCAGGTGCGGCAGGTGACGTCGGAGGAGTCGGCCAGGTCCGGAAGACCCGTGAAGAAGTCCTCGATGGAGTCGTGGCCGGTGGTGCCGGGGACCTGGCTTATGTACTTTCTGAATCCCTCATCGGTATGACAGCGGCCGCAGGTGGCCCTCACGTCCTTGCCGTTGGCGGCCAGGTTGTGGGAGTTGATGGAATGGGAATGGCCGCTCATCGAGTAATCTTCGTAGATGTTGTCGCCGTTGGGATGGTAAGTGTTATGGTCGAATTCCTGGTTATGGCACTGGCCGCAGCGCTCGGCGTCGGGCTTGGCGAACGGGATGTTGCCCGCGCCATAGTGCTCGGCGCCGCCGCCGTGGCAGGCTTCGCAGCCGATAACCGGCCGGTCCACGTTGCCGGTGTAGCCGGGCTCGAGACGGCGGCCGTCGCCCTGCGGATCATGGCACTCGTAGCAGTAATGGCCGGTGGAAGTCATGCTGGGGTCCCCGTTGGAGTCCAGGAACTGGGCGTAAGTGGGATGGCCCACGCTGTCCAGGTCGCCGAAGGCGGTCCCGTGCTGGCCCAGCAGCCACTCATCCACCTGCCGGGTATGGCAGAAGCCGCACACGTCAATTCCGACCGCCGCCACCAGGGCCGGCGGGGTCTTGGAAATGATGTTGTGGAACTTGAGCTCCTCGTCCGAGCCGGGCTGACACCCGAGCATCACCGTCACGGCCGCCACCAGGGCCAAGAGCCCGACCCGGAACAGCCACCCGCTGTTTTCACGTTTTGCCATAACTCGCTGTCCTCCATCGTTCCTGAATTTCGTTAAAAGCCAGGATGCATTGCCGCAATGCCGATGCTCCAACCTGCAATCTTCAGCGCAACCTGAGCTTGCCATTATCATCAATTCCTACGTACCAGGAAAAAAAGCTGAAGCGATAGCGCATGATTATCGTTATAATTGACAGCAAGTCTTATGCCGCAGGAAGCCAAATGCTTGGCCATGCCCTGATATTCAACCAGCCGAGGCAGCTTCATCTTTATAAATAATTGTTTATTAAGAACTTAATCCACGTGCCGACAATTCAATAAATTACGATTTTAACGCCTGCCAAGGCGATGGATGGTACGAAACATGTTAATGGGCCCATTGAAGCCTCATACCTTGCCGAAATATTGGTCAATCATGCTAATATCCAGGCACAAATCTTAATCATTCCGGTTAAATAGTCAAGCCCCAAAAACCACGAATGTGCATCGGAAAATAACCTTCAGACTCCTCGTATTTGCCCGAAATCCTGGCCCGCGGCGATCCATTATCACTCAACTCCTCGAATATCAATGATAATTTTTTATACGGCCTTTGCATCCCATGTAAAACTATTTTGCGCGCTCACCGAGTCCTTCCAAATTTTCGGCGCGTGTTGAATTTTTGGAATTGAGCTTGCAATTTCCAATTTCCTGGCTAACTTAAAATTAAGAGATTCGGCCAACTTTTTGGCACATAATAATATCTATTCCGCAACTGGAATCGGGCAAATGTTTAATAAAAATTTCCCCAGGAACCTCATCGTCATCTTGGCCGCCATCCTGTTCATCGGATTGACCTGCGCCTCTTATCTCGGGCTGACCTACCGTCACATTGATGCTGCGGTGGACCTGTCGTCCCCGCCGCTTCCCGTGACGGCCCAGTCTCTTCACGAAGGTCCCAGCTTCCGGGTCGCCGTGGCCAACATGCTTTCCCCGATGAAAGGCTACCAGCACTACGAGGACCTGGCCGACCTCCTGGCCCATGAGTTCGGGCTCCCGCTGGAGCTGGTCACCGCCGAGTCCTATTCCGAGGTCAACACCATGCTGCGCGAGAGCAAGGTGGACCTGGCGTTCGTGTGCGTGGGCGGGTTCGCCTCGGCCCGCTCGGACATGGACGTCATCGCATCGCCGGTGATTGACGGCCAGGCCCGGTTCAACTCCCTGATTATCGTCCCCGCCGACGGCCCCGCCCAGGCCCTGATTGACCTCAAGGGCAAGCGGTTCCTGTACGTGGACCCGGAGTCCGCCACCGGCTACTGGTACATGGCGCAAAGGATCAGGGAGCTGGGCCACTCCCCCGAAACCTTCTTTGCCCAGGTCTCCTGGACCGGCAGCCACGACCACTCGATCACCGCCGTGGCCCAGCACATTGCCGACGGCGCCTGCGTCTCCAGCATCATCTACCGCCTGATGACCCACAACGACCCGTCCCTCGCCCGGCGCATCCGGATCATCGAGACCTCGCCCCCCTACCCCTCCCCGCCGGTCGTGGTCCGGACCTCCATGCCCGTGTCCCAAAGAAACCGCCTGGCCAACACCCTGGTCAACCTCGCCGATAGCCGGGACGGCCGGGCCATTCTCAAGGACCTGGGCATTGACGGATTCGTGCCCGCGCGCAATTCCGATTACCTCGCGGTGGAGCCGCTGGAGGCCTCGCCATGAAAACCCGGCGCCGGCCCGCCCCCCGGCTGCTCCTCGGCCGACGGCTCACCCTGGTCGCCGCCGGCATCGCGAGCTTTTTAGCGCTCGGCTACATGCTCGCCGGGGTATGGTTCGCCAAGATTCAGCTCGAGCGCGAGTTCCGGCAGAACTCCGAGCTGGCCGCGGCCTCCCTGGCCTCGTCCCTGATCGAGGTCATGCTCACTTACAACATCCACGAGATCCCGGACCTGCTCGACAACGCCCACCTGGCCAATCCCGACATCCGTTACGGCTTCGTCACCGACGCCAGGGGCAACCCGGTGGCCCACAGCCGCACCCTGCCCGCCGGCGTGCCCGGCGACCTCCAGCGCCTCGCCCGGCAACACGTCCAAACCGGCGGCGGCGAGCGCGAGTATTTCCTGCGCACCCAGGAGGGCGACGTGTTCCACCTGGTGTTTCCGCTGGAGGGCAGGCCCGGCGGGTATCTGCACCTCGGCTTCTCCCTGGAACCCATCACCTCCAAGCTGCGCATCACCGCGCGGCACCTGATCAGCTCCATGTCCGTGGGCCTCTTGCTCTCCGCCCTCGCCGGCGGGCTGGTGTACCGCCGCATGGCCCAGCCCATCAGCGAGCTCACCAGCGCCGCGGCCGAGTTCGGCGCCGGCAACTTGACCCGCCGCGTGGCCCACGACGCGAGCACCGAGGACGAGGTGGGCCTACTGGCCCAGGCCTTCAACCGCATGGCCGACCAGCTCCAGGAAAAGGTCACCGAGCTGACCCGCTCGCAACGCGACCTGGCCGATGAAAAGGCCAGGGTCCAGGCCATCCTCGACGGCATGATGCACGGCGTGGTCTTTTACGAGCCCGACGGCTCCGTGGGTTACTGGAACCAGACCGCGCGGAAAAACTGGGGCATCAAAGAGGACGGGCCCACGACCATGGAAACGCTCCACGCCGGGCAGACCGAGGTGATGAACGCCCTCGAATCCGCCGCCCGGGACCAGGAGTTCAGCCGGCGGCTCCAGGTCAAGCGCGGCGACCGCACCCTCGACCTCTTTATCTCGCCGCTTGTCCGCGAGGGAAGAGGGTTCTTGGGAACCATCGAGATCAGCGCCGACATCACCGAGCAGGTCGCGTCCACCCGCGCCCTGGCCCACGCCGAGAAATTGAACGTGGTCGGCCAGCTCGCCGCCGGCATGGCCCACGAGATCAACTCCCCCCTCGACGGCGCCATCGAGGCCGCCCGCATCATCGAGAGAGGAGACATGGACCCGGAAGAGGTCCGGGAGTTCGCCCGGGCCCAGCGCACCGCGCTCGAGCGCATCGCCGCCATCATCTACCGGCTCCTCACCTTCTCCCGCATGGAGCAGGCCCGGCAGGGCTCGACCCGGCTCGAGACCTCGATCACCGAGGCCGTCGAGCTGGTCCGCTACCGCCTCAAAAACTCCGGCCTGAGCATTGAAGTGCCCGACGCCAAGGCCATGTTGCAGGTCATCGGCGGCGCGGCCCTGGAGCTCTCCCAGATCTTCGTGAACCTGCTCGGCAACGCCATTGACGCGAGCCCGGCGGGCGGAGTGATCAGGATCGAGGTCGAGGAACACGACGGCAGGGTGGACATCGCCGTCATTGACCAGGGCCCCGGCATTCCGGAGGAGGCCGAGCGCCGGCTCTTCACCCCCTTCTTCACCACCAAGGAGGTCGGAAAAGGCACCGGATTGGGCCTGGCCATCAGCAAGAACATCGTGGAACAGTTCGGCGGAGCCATCGAGTTCATGAACCAAGCCCCGCCCTGGGGAGCGCGCTTCACGGTCCATCTCCCCTGGGACGGGACCAGGGCCAACGTATAACCGGACAACTTATTATGTCGCGAGGCGAAGCCTAGAAATCATGAAAATTTTTTCAGACAGGATTTACAGGATTATTAGACAAGAGGCATATTCCGAAAATCCTGTAAATCCTGTTAATCCTGTCTTGAAATTATCTTAAAAGGCTGCGACGTGAAAGGACAGCGAGAATGAAGAGAACGGTTTTAATAGCGGACGACGAAATCTTGAAGCTGATGACGCTCAAGAGCCGTCTCAACAAGGCGGGGCTCAACGTCATCACCGCCACCGACGGCCAGACGGCCCTGGACATGCTGGCCAGCCAGGAGGTGCACGCCATCGTCACCGACGTACGCATGCCCGGGGTGAGCGGGCTCACGCTCCTGGAAAAGTCCAAGGAGCTCGACCCGTCGCGGCCGGTCCTGGTGATGACCGGCTACGGCGCGGTGGAGGACGCGGTCCGGGCCATGCGGGCGGGCGCCGAGGACTACATGATGAAGCCGGTGTCGGCCGAGGAAATCCTGGTCCGCCTCGAACGCGCCTTTGCCCTGTCCCGGATGAGCCACGACTACCAGCGGCTTCGAGACGAGATGGAGCGACTGAGCGGGCCGCGGGAACCCGTGGCCGCCTCCGAAAAAATGCGCGCGGTGCTCGAAAAGTTCCGCCGCGCCGCCGAGACCGAGGCCACCGTGCTGGTGGTCGGAGAAACCGGGACCGGAAAAGAGGTCTGCGCCCGCTTCCTCCATTCCCGCTCCCGCCGCGCCGCGGGTCCGTTCGTGGCCGTGTCCTGCGCCGCGCTCGCCCCCGGCGTGGTCGAGTCCGAGCTCTTCGGCCATGAGAAAGGGTCGTTCACCGGCGCCGGCGCCCGCCGGGAGGGACGGCTGTACGCGGCCGCCGGCGGCACCCTGTTCCTCGACGACGTGGACGACATCCCGCTGGAGGTCCAGGCCAAGCTCCTGCGCGTGCTGGAGGACTCGACTTACGAAAGAGTGGGAGGGTCCGAACGGATCAAGGCCGACGTCCGCTTCGTCGCCGCCACCAAGAAAAACCTCGAAGAGCTGGTGGCCCTGGGCCGCTTTCGCGACGACCTCATGTACCGCCTCAAGGTCGTGCAGATCGAGATCCCGCCGCTCCGCGAGCGCCGCGACGAGATCGCCGTGCTCGCAGAATATTTCCTCAAAAGGAGCGTCGCCCGCATGGGCCGGCCGCCCAAGCAGTTCACGCCCGCGGCCCTGACGGCCATGAAGAATTTCATCTGGCCCGGCAACATCCGCGAGCTGGAGCACATGGTGGACAGCCTGGTCGCCATTCATCCGGGCGAGCAAATCCGCGTCGAGGACCTGCCCGAGCGCCTCAAAATCACCGGGCAAAATCCCCTCTTTACCCTCAACCTGAGCGGCAAGGAGTCCATCAACCTCGACGACGCCCTGGCCGAGTTCGAGAAACGCCTGCTCGCCTGGGCCCTGGACAAATCCCAGGGCAATCAGGGCAAAGCCGCCCAGCTCCTCTCCATCCCCCGCTCCACCTTCCAGTACCGGTGGTCCAAGCTCAAGGACCAATCGGAATAAAATGGGGGGGAAGCGTTAATTTATGGTCAGAAAATTTGGAGACAGGATTAACAGGATCAACAAGATTTTCTGAATAGACCTTCTATTTCTTTTCATCCTGTAAATCCTGTTAATCCTGTCTGAATTCTTTTCATGATTTCAAGACACCGCGTAGCCGCCGATGATCAGGTACTCAACCTTCCTTGAGTTCAGCAATCTCAAGAATTCTTTGAAGTCTTTCGGAAACTCGATCACGGCCGTACATCACCCTCCGCATGAATTCCATGGCGTTCAGGCGTTCCTCCGGGGTGCGGTCCAGCCAATAGTCCGAGTCGTCGGCTTCCCGCAAGGAGACAACATCAAACGCGGTCCGGTCAATCCTGTCCCCGGTCATATCCGGCCCTTTTCCATACTGGTACTCATTATAAATAAACTCAGACTGCGCCGCAACCAGGGGCCGGCGGGATGCCCCCCACACCCTGGCCGGACCCGCCGGTTGTTTTCATCCACCCTCCATGTCAACATAGATATGGATCGCGTGGACAAGGAGGGCAGCCGATGAGGGAAGGAAAATTTTCATTATTCGTTTTACTGGCGGTGTTGCTCGCGGCCTTGGCCGCGGGCGGGGCCGGCGAGGGGCAGGCCCAGGCGGGCGCGAAGTCGCCGCTGGACCGCTTTTCAGCGGAGCAGCGGCAAAAGCTCCTGGCCGGCGAGGCCGTCTACGAGCAGGTGAAGACCCAGGACGCGGACGGGGTCACGCACGGCCACGGCGAATCCTACGTGATCATCGCCGCGCCGGTGGCCGAGTGCTGGAAGATCTTCACCCGCTTCGATGAGATGCAGCTTTATTTCCCGCGCAAGAAGCTAAGCGAGGTCATCGAGTCGTCGCCCGGCCGGGCGGTGGTGAAAAAGGTCTTTGACTTTTACGTGATCGAGATGCAATACACCATTGATTACAAGATTGACGAGCAGGCCCGCCGCGTTGACTTCCAGCTCGACCCCAAGTACCCCCACGACATAAATGACACCGCCGGCTTCTTCCTGTTCGAGAAGATTGACGAGAAGCGCACGCTCTTCTCCTATGCCGCGACCAAGGTGGACACCGGGGTCAAGGTCCCGGGGTTCATCCAGGACTACCTGACCTCCCGCGACCTCCCCGCCGTGGCCGCCAACGTGAAAAAAAGAATCGAGTCGGGCGGCAAGTGGACCAAGGACTGATGAGCAGACACCGGAAGGAAAATATTTCTAACAGGGATGAACAGGATATTCAGGATAAAAATAATAATTCTTGGCGTTCTTGGCGCCGTGGCGGTTTTCTGATCCTTTTATTCAGGGCAGTATTGCACCAGCCTGATGATCTCCCGGGCGGACTCTTCCGGGCCCATGGCCTCGGTATCAATGACGTAGGTGGCGCAGGCGCGGTAGAGCGGCTCGCGCACGATCATTACTTCCTCCACCTCTTCGGTAAATGACTTGCCGGTAAGGGACGGCCGCTGGGTGTCGCCCTGGATGCGGGCGACGATGGCGGGCACGGAGGCGGTAAGCCAGACCACCGGTCCGGCGGCCTTGAGCTTGACGCGGTTTTGCTCGCGGAGGATGATGCCTCCGCCGCAGTCGAGGACCTGGTTATCGCCGGCGGCGGCGGATGCCAGGACTTCGCTTTCCCGGTCGCGGAATTTCTCCCAGCCGAATCGCCCGACGATCCCGGGGATGCTCATTCCGGCTCGTTCCGCGATCATGGCGTCGAGGTTTTTGAGGGCCATTCCGGCGCATTCGGCGATGATTTTACCGATGGTGCTCTTGCCGGTGCCGCGGTATCCGATCAGGGCGATATTCATGATGGTCAGAGGGCGGAGGCGGCGTAGACCACGTTCCTGGTTGTTTCCTTGCCGCGGTACATGGCCCTGTCGGCCAGGTGGATGAGCTCGGACTTGGACTCGGCGTCGTCGGGGAAGGTGGCGATGCCGACGCAGCAGGTGATGTTGATGGTCAGGCCTTCCTTGACCGGGTAGGTTTCGTCCTCGATGCTCTTTCTGATGCGCTCGGCCACCTTGTCGGCGCCGACGCGGTCGGTCTCGACCAGGATGATGATGAACTCGTCGCCGCCGTAGCGGACGACCACGTCAATCTCGCGCACGCAGGTCTTGAGCACCTCGGCGATCTCGATCAGGAGCTTGGAGCCGGCGAGGTGGCCGTGGGCGTCGTTCACGTTCTTGAAGAAGTCGAGATCAATGAACAAGAGCGAGAGGTGGGTCTTGAAGCGCTTGGCCCTTTTCAGCTCGGTCTGGAGGCTGAGGTCGAGGTATCTGGTGTTGAAGAGTCCGGTGAGGTCGTCAATAAAGACGAGGCGCTGGGCGTCCATGTACTTGAAGGCGTTCTCGAAGGAGAGGTGGACCTGCTCGGCGATGAAGCGGGCGGTTCCCAGGTCCATGCGGTCGAAGGGCTGGTTGGGGTCCTTCTTGAAGATCACGAAAATGCCTTCCAGGGAGTGCGGGATGGTGATGGGCATGATGAGCCCGGAGCGGATGCGCAGGTGATGGCCGCTGGCGCCCTCCCTTCCCACCGACGGCGAGTCCACGGTCATGATGCGGTTGGGCATGATGTCGAGCTCGTGGTCCAGGAGCTCGCGCATCATCGCGTCCGCCTCCTCCTCTTCCATGCCCCGGTGCGCCTTCATGGTCCAGTCGCCGTTTTGGCGGAAAAACGAGAGGCCCAAGTCGCCCTGCAGCGCCTGGATCACGGCGTCGAGGGACAGCCGGTAAAGCTTGTCGAGATCGAGGCAGAGGCTGACCCGCTGGCAGGTCTCGTAAAGGGTGAGGAGGTTCCTGAGCTCGGCGTTCTCGTCAAAGAGGTGGCGGAGCTCGATGGTGCGCTTGATGGTGAGCTTGAGCTCCTCGGGGTTCAGCGGCTTGGTGAGGTAATCGGCGGCGCCGCTTTTCAGGCTGCGCACGGCGCTTTCCACGGAGGCGTAGCCGGTCATCATGATCACGTCCATCTGCGGGTTGATCTGCTTGGTGGCCTCCAGGATCTCGACCCCGTCGGCCCCGGGCATGATCAGGTCGAGGAGCATGATGTCGAACTTCTCGCGCTTGAGGATCTCGAGGGCCTCCTCGCCGGTGTAGGTGGATTTGATCTGGTAGCCTTCCTCGCCCAGGATCTCGGCGCAAAATTCCTGGTAAAACTGGTCGTCGTCCACCACCAGGATGCGGCCTCTGTGCATTGTGCGGTCTCCCCCCCTCCGTGATCTATATAACCTGATACCGGAATCTATGTCAATACGAGGCGTGGGAAGTGAGGCTTGAGGCTTGAGCAAACATTATCGAGTCATCCTCCCCTCAAGCCCCAAGCCTCAAGCCCATATCAGCTCTTCCACCCTGACCTTGCCCTCGCTCCCCGGCCGGTCCACCACGTAAGCCGGGACGGGGTCCCCCGCCAGGCGCCGGGCCTTTTGGTAAATGCTCCATCCCTCTTCCAGCCCGAGCGTAAAATGCATGGCCCCCCGCACCCGGTCGGGGTGGTGGAGGTAATAGGGCCGCACGCCGATCGCGCGGACGCTCCGGAACAACTGGGCCAGCGTCTCGGGCCGGTCGTTGACTCCGCGAAGCAGCACCGCCTGGTTCTCCACCGCGATCCCGGCCCGCGTGAGCGTGTGCGCCGCGGCCCCTGCCGCCGCCGTGACCTCGACGGGATGGTTTGCCTGCGTGACCAGGCGCCGCACTTTTCTCCCGGCGAGCAGCGCGGCCAGGCGGGGAGTGATGCGCGACGGCGCCGCCACCACCGCCCGGCTGTGCACGCGCAGCTCCTTGACACTCTTTGCCGTGAGCAGGAGATCGAGGAGCCGCGCGAGCCGGTCGTCCGCGAGCGTGAGCGGGTCGCCGCCGGAGATGATGACCTCCGTGATGCCGGGATTTGACCGGAGCCAGTCGCGCCAGGCCTCCATGGTTTCCGTGGCCGCGTCGGGCGCGCCCCAGCTCCGCTTCCTCATGCAGTGCCGGCAGCGCATGAAGCAGCCGGAGGTGGGCATGACCAAGGCGCGGTCCGGATAGCGCCGAATGAGGCCGGGGACCGGGGACCAGTCGGATTCGCGGACCGGGTCGTCGCCGCCGCCGTTGTCGAGCTCGGCCGCGCTCGGCGCGACCTGCCGGAACACGGGGTCGTGATCGGCGGGGCTGCGGATTAATGAGAGGTATTCGGGCGCGGCGTTCGGCGGGTATACGCCTGCGGCCTCCACCCAGCCGGCGTCGGGGGCAAAGCCGGGAAAGCGCCGGCAAAGATACGCCGCCACGGCGTCGCCGCGTCCGGCCGGAGCGCTGTTTTCATAGGCGGGCGCGGTCGCCGCGCGCGCCCTGCCCCCCGGTGCGCCTCCAGCCGCCGCGCACTTGCCGGCCTCACTCACCGGCGTCCCCGGGGAAGCGGTAGCGGAGCACGGGCTTGCGCGCGGCCCGGACCTCGTCCAGCCGCGAAAGCGGCGTGGAGCACGGAGCTCCCTTCACCGCGTCCGGGTCGGACGCGGCCTCCGCCGCGATGGCCGTGAGCGCCGCGATGAACCGGTCCAGCGTCTCCCTGCTCTCGGTCTCGGTCGGCTCGATCATGAGCGATCCGTGGACCACCAGCGGGAAGTAGATGGTGGGCGGGTGGAAGCCGTAGTCCATCAGCCTCTTCGCCACGTCCATGGTGATGACGCCGTTGGGCAGTCCCTTGTCCGAGAACACGACCTCGTGCATGCACCGGTCCGGGTGCGGCAGGTGATACGTGTCCTTAAGACAGGCCCGGATGTAATTGGCGTTGAGCACGGCCAGCGCGGCGGCCCGGCGCACCCCCTCCGGTCCCAGGCTGAGAAGATACGCGTACGCACGGACCATGATCAGGAAATGGCCGTAATACGCCGTGACCTTGCCGATGGATAGCGGCCTCTCCCATTGCAGAACGGGACGGCCGTCCGCCTCCGCCAGCACCGGCGCCGGCAGGAAGGGCGCGAGCTGGTCGCACACGCCCACCGGGCCGGCGCCGGGTCCGCCGCCGCCGTGGGGCGTGGAAAAGGTCTTGTGCAGGTTGAGCTGGATCACGTCCACCCCCATGTCGCCGGGCCGGGTGATGCCCATGATGGCGTTCAGGTTGGCGCCGTCGCAATAGAGGAGCGCGCCGGCTTCGTGCAGCGCGTCGGCGATCTCGGCCACGTTGGTCTCGAACAGGCCCAGCGTATTGGGGTTGGTCATCATCAGGGCGGCCACGTCCTCGGAGAGGTTCTCGCGCACGGTGGCGGCCTCGAGGACGCCGTTCTTGGCGGTGGGGATTTCCTTTACCTCATAGCCGGCCAGGGCGGAGCTGGCGGGATTGGTGCCGTGCGCGGTGTCGGGAATGAGCACGACCTTGCGCGCGCCGCCCCTCGCCTCGTGATAGGCGCGGACCATGAGCATGCCGGTCAGCTCTCCCTGCGCCCCCGCCGCCGGCTGCAGGCACACGTGGGCCATGCCGGAAATTTCCTCGAGCATCTTTTTAAGCTCGAGCATGAGGCGGAGCGCGCCCGGAACCGACTCGGGCGACTGGGCGGGATGGAGGTCGCGCAAGCCGGGGAGCGCGGCCAGGGCCTCGTTGATCTTGGGGTTATACTTCATGGTGCACGAGCCGAGCGGATAAAAGCCGTGGTCCAGGCCGAAGTTCCAGGTGGACAGCCGCGTGAAGTGCTGCACCGCGTCGCGCTCCGTGACCTCGGGAAGCCGCGGCGCGTTCTTGCGGGCCAGTCCCGCGGGCAGGCCGGTCCCCGCAAGCTTATCCTCCACGTCCGGCCGCGACGCTCTGAGTCCGGGCCGGCCCTTCCTGCTCCGCTCGAAGATCAGCGGCTCGTCCCAGGTCATCCCCAGCCGCTTCGAGGATGTCTCTTCACCACTCATAGTCCGTCCCCTGTCCGCATTCGTTTCCGGAAAGCAGATCGGCGAGCACGCGCGCGTAGGCGTCCAGGTCGTCGCGCGCGAGCATCTCGGTCACCGTGATCAGCACGGCGTTCTTGAGGGCGGGGTAATCCCTGCCCAGCGGTATGCCGGCCAGCCAGCCGCGCTGGCGCATGGCCCGGAGCACGGGCCCGGGCGGGCGGCCGATATCGAGCGCGAACTCGTTGAAGGTCGGCGCGGAGAACACGGGCCGGCCGGCGCCCTGCTCCTGGAGCTTTTGTTTCAGGTATTCCGAGCGGCCGCGGTTGACGGCGGCGGTCTGGGCGAGTCCGCGCGGGCCCATCAGGCTCAGGTAGATGGTGGCGGCCAAGGCGAGCAGTCCCTGGTTGGTGCAGATGTTGGAGGTGGCCTTGGCCCGGCGGATGTGCTGCTCGCGGGTGGCCAGAGTGAGCACGAAGCCGCGCCGGCCGTCGGCGTCCACGGTCTCTCCCGCCAGCCGTCCCGGCATCTTGCGCACGTCGTCCTCCCGGCACGCGAACAGGCCGAGGTGCGGTCCGCCGTAGCCCATGGGGATGCCCAGGCTCTGGCCCTCCCCCGCCACGATGGCGGCCCCGAACGAGCCGGGCGGCTCGAGCATGGCCAGACTCAAGGCCTCCGTCACCACCACGATCAGCAGCGCGCCGGCCTCATGGCAGACCGCGGCCACGTCCTCCATGTTTTCCAGGCAGCCGAAATAATTGGGGTGCTGGACCACCACGCACAGCGCGCCCGTGGCCGTCTTTTTCAGCGCGGCCAGGTCCAGCGCGCCGGTCAAGTCATGGTCCGCAGTGACGAGCGGCCGGCCGCAATGCTTAAGATAGGTGTTCACGGTCATGCGGTAGAGCGGGTTCAGCGCCCCGGCCAGCACCACGGCGCCGGCCTGGTTCTTGGGACGCAGCCGCTCGGCCATGAGCACGGCCTCGGCCGTGGCCTCCGCGCCGTCGTACATGCTGGCGTTGGCGGTCCCCATGCCGGTCAGCTCGCACACCATGGTCTGGAACTCGAAGATGGCCTGGAGCGTGCCCTGGCTGATCTCCGGCTGGTACGGGGTATAGGCCGTGTAGAACTCGGCGCGGGAGATGAGCTGGTCTATGGCCGGCGGGATGTAATGGTGATACGTGCCGCCTCCAAGGAAACAGGCCGCCCGGCCCGCGTCAGTGTTCTCGGCCGCGAGCTTCTTCACCGCGCGCATGAGCTCGGCCTCCCCCAGCGACGGCGGCAGATCGAGCGGGCGCTTCAGACGGATGCGCTCCGGCACCGCCTTCCACAAGTCCTCGAGCCGCTCCGCGCCGATGCGCCGGAGCATCTCCTTGACATCATCTTCAGTATGGGGCGTGTAGGGCATGGAATCATTCCCCTTTACTTGGACGGATGATAAAAGGGCAGCGGCTCGACCCGGGCCTTTTTCAGCTTGCCCCTGATCTCTATCTTCACCTCGGTCCCGGCCGCCGCGTCGGCCGCGGGCAGGTAGCCCAGGGCGATGGCCGAGGGCAGGCACGGCGTCTTGGTGCCGCTGGTGACCCTGCCCTCGCCGTGCGGCGCCACGATCTTATGGCCGTCGCGGGGCACGCCCGGCTCGGCCATGACCATTCCCGCCCGCGCCTTCTTCAGGCCCTCCTGCTTTTGCCTGATGAGCGCGGGCTTGCCCACGAATTCGGGCTTCCCAAGCGCCACGAACCGGTCGAGTCCGGCCTCCAGCGGCGTGGTGTCCTCCTTGATGTCGTGCCCGTGGAGCGGATAACCCATCTCCAGCCGCAGGGTGTCGCGCGCGCCCAGCCCGCACGGCAGCAGCCCGTCATCCTGGCCCGCGTCCATCAGCGCCTCCCACACCTTGACCGCGTCCGCCGCGGGCGTGAACAGCTCGAACCCGTCCTCCCCGGTGTAGCCGCTGCGCGCGGGGAGCACGTCCACGCCCGCCACCCGGGCCCGGCCGATGTGATAGCGCTTGATCTCGGCGAGCGATCCGCCCGCCGCGCGCTCCACGATCCTCACCGCCTTCGGTCCCTGCACCGCGATCTGCGCCCACTGTGCGCTCTCGTTCTTGAGCTCGCAGTCAGGATGCGCAAGCGAGCAAAGCCACGCGAAGTCCTTGTCCGCGTTCGACGCGTTCACGCAGATCAGGTACTCCCGCTCCTTAAGGCAATAAATGTAGATGTCGTCAATGATCCCGCCCGCCTCGTTGAGCAGCGCCGCGTACTGGGCCTTGCCCGGGTAGAGGCGGGAAGCGTCGTTCATCGAGGCCCGCTGCAAAAAATCCAGCGCGCCCGGCCCCCGCGCGAACACCTCGCCCATGTGGCTCACGTCAAAAATCCCGGCGCGATTCCTGACCGCCAGGTGCTCGTCGTTGATCCCGGAGAACTGCACCGGCAGCTCCCACCCCGCGAAATCCACCACCCGGCCGCGATACTTCCCATACACCGGGAAAAGCGGCGTGCGCTTCAACTGAGACATTTTACTCCCCCTCCGGAACCTCGAATTTATCACCGGAACCGGATATAAGCAATAAGGGAGAGGCCGGGATAAGGAAACATTATGCGGGGACTTCGCGGACCGGCGGCGGGTTCAGCGCGGGGCCGGTTCGGATGGCTGGCTTTGCTGACTTTTGCCGGTGGTCCCGGCGCCACTGATTTTGGCGTTCAGGAGTATGGCCCGGTTTTTGTCAAGGCCGTTTTTCACGGCGAGGTCATAGTAGTAGCGGGCGGTCTTGGCGTCTTTCACTTGGGTGGCGTAAATGGAGCTGAGCGCGGCCATGGCTTCGAGGTCGGCGGGGAAGGTGGTGAGCAGTGACTTGAAGGCGTCAATGGCTTCCGGGTATTTTCCCATTTTCAGACAGGTGCGGGCCAGGTTGCGGCGGGCCGTGGCCATGCCGGGGTCCAGTTTGAGGGCCTGCTGGAAAAGCTCCAGGGCCTGTTCGTTGCGGCTCAACTGCATGTAGTTATAGCCCAGGTTGTTGATGACCTTGGGATCATCGGGCGTTCTTTTCCAAAGCTCCTGGAGCAGGGGCAGGGACGCCTCAAGCTGGCCGGTCTCGAGAAAAGAACTGGCGGCCAGGTGCACGTCCTCCGTGGTCCGGGCCGGAGACATGTCAAGCGCCCGCTGGCAGCTTTTAGCCGCCGCCGAAAAATTTCTTTTCTTCATGTCGAGAAGGCAGGAGCCGTGGAAGGTATAATAATTGTCCGGCGCCTTGATGATCATCATGTCCAGCCGCGACGAGGCCGGGCCCATCCGGCCGGCCTCCAGGTCAAGGCGGATCAGCCAGCTCTGCACCCGGTAATCGTCCGGATTGGCGAGCGCCATGACCGCGAGCTCCTTCGCGGCCCAGGCCGGACGGCGGCCTGACTCCAGGGCCTTGATCGGATCGCGCAGCTCCACGTAGGCGATTACCGCGGCCGCGATGACGCCCGCCGTGAGGACGCCGGCGATGATAATGATAGGAGCTTTGCTTTTCCCCGCCATCTATCCAATTATATCAGGAATTGGCGCGGCCCGCCACTGATTTTTTCCGCCCCGACTTTCTGTTCAGAAAATAATTTTTGACAGGATTAACAGGATGAACCGGATGAAAGAAAATAAGTCACTCTTGTCCCAAATAGATTTTTATCAGCGCAAAGGCGCAAAGAACGCAAAGCAAAATCGCGTTTTTTCCAGGGGGAGGCAAAAAGCCAAGCAGGGTAACCTAGTTTCCAATAACTCCGGAAATGAGGCTGATAAAACGCTGCCTCTCCCAACGTACAGATAAAACAAAAACCTTTGCGCTCTTTGCGTCTTTGCGCTGAAAAAAAATCTTTCATGCGATTTCAGTGCTGTCCAAAATAAACGGACCGGAGAACCGCCAAGACGCCAAGAGCGCCAAGGATTATTTTTAAACACGATTTTAAGAGGGCTTGGGTGCGAATGTTTCTGGCTTGGCGCTCCCGTCGGCCGGTTCGCCAAGCCGG
>DATKZS010000102.1:0-79459 GCA_035527835.1 bacterium | reverse complement strand
GGCCCCGGCCAGCTCCATGGCTTTCTTGATTTTCTCATCTGACCGCACCATCTTTTCTCTCCTTTCCAAGCCATTCATAGGTTTCCTTGATCATGTCAATGTTTGTTTTTAGCGGGCGCCATCCGAGCACGCGCGCGGCTTTTTGGCAGTCCATCATCATGTCCGTGTCCATGAGCCGGATGTGGTCGGGCTCCAGCTTGGAGAGTCCCAGCTTGTACGCGAGCAGCAGCGCGCCGCGGGCGATCCCGGAAGGCACGGAGAGGAAACGCGGCGGCTTTTTCCCGAGGCTGGTGAACATCGCAATGACCTGGTCTTTCATGGTCAGCGTGTTGTCGGCGCCGATATTGAATGCCTCGCCGGCCACGCCTGGTTTTTCGGCGGCATGAAGACAGGCCGAGACGCAGTCCATGACCTCCGTCATCTGGAAGCGCGATTTTCCGCCGCCGGGGAGAGGGAAGAGAGGCGGCGGACGGTCAATGAAGCCGAGGAGGTCGAGGAAGGTGGGCTCGTTGATGCCGGGCCCGACCAGGGTGGAGGGACGGAGGGACACGGTTTCGAGTCCATGCTCTTTCCAATAAGCGATGCACATCTCTTCGGCCTCGAGCTTGTTGTGGCCGTAAGTCCCGATGGGGTTTTTAGGGTGGTCTTCATTAAAAGGCGCGCGCTCGGGAAAACCGTAGACCTCCATGCTGGAGAGGAACACGAAGCGGCGCGCTCCGGCCCGGACCGCGGCGTCGAGCGCGTTCCTGGTTCCCTCCACATTGACCTCCCGCATTACTTCATCGGAGGCCCGGGCCTGCGGCATGAGGCCCGCGAGATGGTGGATGACGTCAACGCTCCTGGCCGCCTCGAAGAGTTTATCGCGGTCGCGGATGTCGCCTTTGACGAACTCCGCCCGTTCGGGCAGGCTGTCAGAGGGGTTGAGGTCATAGACGCGGACGGAATCGCCGGCTCTGATGATGGCGCGGGCGAGCCGCCATCCCAGGAAACCAGATCCGCCGGTAACGAGATGTCTCATGGGTCCACCACCGGGAAGCTCACGCCTCCCTCTGCCACGATGCAGGCCTCCGGCGCGGACGTGCCCAGGAGTTCTTCGGCGCGGCGAAACATGCGGGCCTGGTCGTCGAAAATGAATTGCCCGAGCCTGCCGCCGGTTTCCGCGGCCAGCTTCGGCGAGAAAATCAGGACGTGATAATCCTTGAGCACCTGGAGGCCGAAGTTGATGATGAAGCGGGCCTCGACCGGCACTTTTTTCGGTAATCTTTTAGTAATGGCATAGATGCCGCGCGCGCCGAGGAGCTTGAGCAGGAGGCGGACGGGGCCGAGCGGCGGGACCGTGCGCGGGGCCCTGATGCCATCGAGCCCGCGCTCGCAGGACAGGAAGCACAAGATCGCGCCGCCTTTTTTGATGGCGCCGGGAAAGTTGGCCACGCCCTTGACTCCCTGCCGCAGGTCCACGTCCATGGGGAAGCTGGAGACGATAGCGGCATCGAGCCGGCGGGGGAGGGGGACACCGTAGAGCTCGCGGGCGATGGCCACGCCCTTCTCGTGCGCGGCCACGGGCTCGCCGGCGACCAGGGCGACGGGAGCGAGGTCGGTGCCGAGCACGGTGTTGACGATAAAGGTCTTGCCGGGGAGCATGGCGGCGGCTTGCTCGATGTCTTGGCGCATGGGATTGTCGTCGGGGAGGGTGCCGATCATGTTGTAACGATCCGGCGAGGGCATGATGAGATGATTATGGCCGATGGACCTCGCACCGGCGCAGCCGGGCAGGATGAGCTTCCCGCCGCCGCCGAAGCCGGCCTGCGGGTGGGGCTCGATGGTCCCGATGAGCACGCGCAGTCCCGCCTCCGCCACGGCGCGGTTGATCAGCACCGGGGTATGGAAGGAAGTGGTCCCGATATCGAGGAGATTATCCGGGTCGCGGCAGTTATGGTTTTCACACCGCACCCGGCTGAAAACGTCCTCTCCCGCTTTGGCGCGCATCTCGGCTTCGGTCATGGGCCGGTGGGTGCCGAGCGCGAAGACGACCTTGATCCGGTCCGCGGCCAGGCCGGAGGATAGAAGCGTTTCCAGGACCGCGGGGGCAAGCAGGCGCGCGGGAGTGGGCCGGCCAACGTCGTCAATGACGATCACGGCGTCCCTGGCGCCAGCGGCGAGCTCGGCGAGCGGGGGCCCGGCGTCCGGGCGGGCGAGGGCGCCGGCAAGGGCGGCGGATACATCGGCGATGGCGGGCCGGCCAATAGCCTTGTGGTCCACGATGATCTTCCAGGTATCGGGGACCATGAGGCCGATGCCTTGGCCCTTTCCCCATGGTAACGTGCGCGTCATCAGTTATTATCGCCCCGGCCAAGCCCATCATATTTTATGCGCCTTGAAAAGTCTATACTTGGATTTCGTGCCGGGCGTGGGCGCGGTCCAGGGCTTTTCATCTAGCGGAGTATCCGCTTATAATCGGAGCCAGGATGGGCAAGCGGACCAGAAAGAAAAAGGAGGCCCCGCCTCCGCCACTCCAGCGGCGCGCATTCCCGTGGCCCCTGCTCGCCGTGATGCTCCTGCCCTGGCTTTTATATGTTGACACTCTTAACGCGGGCTTTGTGTGGGACGATCATCTGCTGGTGCAGATGAACGCGAGCCGGCACTCGGCGGCGGACTTCGTCAAGGCCTGGAGCAGCGACTTCTGGCAGACGGACCGCTCCAGCAATCATTCCGAATATTATCGGCCGCTCACCAATTCGAGCTTCATGCTGGATTATGCGCTTCACGACGGCAGCGCGCGCGGGTATCATTTCACCAACATTCTGATTTACAGCGTGGTGTGCGGACTGGCCTATCTGCTGTTCAAGCGCATGGCGGGGTCGTCCTTGCTCGCGCTCTTGCTGGGCCTGGTTTTCGCGGCGCTGCCCGCGCACACGGAGAACGTGTGCTGGATCTCGGGACGGACCGACCTCATGTGCGCGGCTTTCATGTTCGCGGCCATGCTCGCGTATCTCATCGCCGATGAGACGGACCGGACGGGGTGGTGGGTGGCGTCGGTTGCGCTCTTCCTGTTGTCCCTGTTCGGGAAGGAGATGAGCATCACGTTAATTGCCGTGGTCGGGCTGCACCAGTGGTTGGGGCACGGCCTTTCCCGGCGCGCGGTCCTGCGCACTCTGCCCTTTGCCGGCGCGGCCGCCGTGTTCTGGGTCCTGCACTCGCTGGCCGCGCCGCACATTCAGCCCGAGAACATCTACACCACGCCCGCGTCGTATGTGCTTAACGTGCTGCGCAACCTGGGGCTTGGCATCTGGTACTCGCTCGCGCCCGGCGGGTTCCAGTACCTGGTGACGGCGACCCGGGAACAGGCGGCCAGGGATTTTGCCATTCCGCAGGGCCTGCATCTTGCCGCCGTCCTCCTCCCGCTCGCGGCGTGCCTCGCGGGCATGGGCGTTGCCTTATGGAAGCGCGAGAAGGCGGTGGCGTTCGCGCTCGGCTCCGGCTTGATCGCACTGCTGCCCGTCTCGGGCGTGATACCCATCGGCGTTGTGTTCGCGGTCAGGTTCCTGCTCATCCCGGGCTTTTTTTTCTTGTTGGCGGCGGGGCTAATGCTGGACAAGACGCCTCGCCGCGTGACCATTGGCGGGATGAGCGTGCCTCTTAACGCGCTCGTGCTGGTCCCGTTCATCGCGGCCTACACGGTAATCACCTTCCTCCGGGCGCCGGCCTGGCGCGACGACGCCACGCTGATGCGCACGGTGCTGGCGCATCAGCCTGACGCGGCGCTCGCTCACTTCATCCTGGGAAACGCGCTGGCGGGCCAGGGCAACGAAGCGGACGCCATGGCGCATTACGAGAAGGCCCTTCAGGAGCGGCCGGAATATCCGGAGGCTGAATTCAACTTGGGCGTGCTGGCGCAGAAACAAGGGGACACGGCCAGGGCGGAGACTCTTTATCGGCGGGCCATCGCGCACAAGCCCGAGTTCCGGCAGGCCCGGATGACGCTGGCCCAGTTGCTCATGGCCTCCGGCCGGAAGGAAGAGGCCTACCGATTGATCAAGGAAGACCCGCTGGCGCCGAAGAAATAATACCTTACACCTTCTTCTCGGAGTTCTCTGTGACCCTGCTCAGAGAATTTACAGACAGGATCAACAGGATTAACAGGATTTTCGGAAGACGCCACTTGCTTTTTCTTTATCCTGTAAATCCTGTTAATCCTGTCTTGAGAATTCTCATGATTTCAGGGCGCCGCCTCGCGGCATGATGAACTGGGCGAGAGACGTCATTGCTCATTTTTCTCCACTCGCCCTGCTTTTTTCCATCATCTCCAGGTTCTGTTTCGCGGCCCCATTATCCGGCTGCTTGAGGATGATCTGCTCCCAGGCTTTTCTGGCCTCGACGGTGTTGCCGGCCATGAACTGGCAGTTGCCGATGGCGTTCAGGGTGTCGAGATTGTCGGGCTGGATTTCCAGCGCACGCTGCAAATGGCGGAGCGCCTTGTCCATGTTTTTGACCTCCGGCCGTGTGGTGTAGAGATAGCCGAGCCGGGCGTGGGCCGAGAAGAGGTCGGGGTCCTTGGCCGCGGCCTTCTCATAGGCTTCCACGGCGAGCTTGATCTGGCCGAGCTGCTCGAATTGTTTGCCGAGGTCCAGGAGCTCGGGAGCGGTGGTCTCTGGTTTTTGCGCCTCCGCCACGAGCAGGGACAGCTCGCCGCCGTTGAGGCGCCGCAAGGCCTCGGCGCGGTTGCGCATGGCGTCTTCGTTGTCGGGGAGCGCCGCGATGGCCTTGTCGTACCAGGGCACGGCCTTGTCGGGCTGGTCGGTCTTGAGGTATCCGTTGCCGAGGAGGTAATACTCCGCTCCCATGGGCGCGCGGGACTCGGAGGTGGGGAGCAAGCCGAGGAGCAGCGCGATGGCGATGAAGATCCCGGCCGCGGCGAGTGGTTTTTTGTTCCGTTCCCGCCATTTTTCGTGGGCCCAGAAAAAGAAGGCGGATGAAAAGACGGCCAGCGATGGCACGACCGGCAGGCGGTAGCGGTCCACAATGAAGAAGGGAATGATGGAACCGGCGTAGAGCACGGCGAATAAAGCCGGATAGATGGAACGCTCATCTTTCTTTACAAGTACAATGATGCCTACCACTGCGGCTCCCCAGAGCAGGCCCAGGCGCAAAAACGGGAGCCAGAGCGCGCTCACGAAAACGTCGCGGGTGAGATATAAGCTGTGGTTGTCCGGGATCTCGTGCTCGTGGATCATGAGCCGGGCCTTGTGCAGGAAGAGCAGCAGCGCCTTTTCCGGGTTGGCCTCGATCCACTTCATGCTCTCGTGGAACCAGAACCCCGAGACCTCCGCCGGCAGGAGCGGGTGGCCCACACGCTTCTCGGCCTCGGCCTTGAAATCGCCTGCCTCGAACTGGGGGTTGGCGCGCACGAAGGGCAGGGTCACGTAGCGGCCGTTGGCGCGCTCGTTGTTGCCGATAAAGAAGTTGGCTCCTCCCTGGCTGGTGGTCATGACGAACTCTCCGCCGACCACGTAGTTCCTGATGCTCACGGGCAGGATGATGAGGCCGATGCCGGCGGAGAGCAGACCGGCGCGGAGCAGGCGTTGGGAAAGGGCTGACTTCCACGGGATGGCGGCGGCCCACAGCACGATGAAGGGGATCATGGGGATGAAGTTGCCGCGGAGCAGGGTGAGGAGTCCGATGCTCACGCCGACGGCGGCAAAGCGCCACGGCGAGCGCGGCCGGTCGGCGGCGGCCACCCCCAGCGCGCAGGAGAGCGCGGAGAGGAAGATGATGAGCACGCCCTTTTCGAGCTGCAGCTCGAAGAAGTACATGGCGCCGTAACCCGCCACGATGGCGGCGGCCAGCAGGGCGGGAACGTCGCCCAGCAGCTTCCGGGCGGTCCAGAACACCAGCGCCACGCTCATGGCGCCGAGCGCGACCTGGCAAAGGCGCACCATGAGGAAGCTCTTGCCGAAGACGGTGAAGAGGAATGCCAGGAAGTACGGGTAGAGCGGGTCCTGGTAAAATATGGTCTTGCCGATGACGTCGCCCCCGGCGATCTGGTCGGCCCAGTTCACGTAGCTTTCCTCGTCAATGATGGGCAGATTGAAGAAGGGACTTTCGCGGAACTGGGCCACGGCGATGACGCCGAGGAGCACGGAGAAGGCCAGGATGAGAATGAAAACCATCCAGGTCTGTTGCGGGCCCCACGGCGTCCCGGCCACGGCGGGCCGAACTGCTGGTTGAGGAGGGGCCTTGCGCGCATCGCCGCGCTGCTTCTTGCCCGGCTTGCCGGTGGTTTTCGGTGCCATGCGATTATAGTCTAGCAAATTTGCCGGGAGTAATAAAAAGAGGGAAAAAGATTTTAGCCGCAGATGAACGCAGATTAACGCAGATAATTAGGATTATAATATTTATCTGCGTTAATCTGCGTTCATCTGCGGCTTAATTATTCTGCTCCGCCTTGCAAGATGCCCTTCGCTTACATCATTTCCCAGATGGTTGTCGCGCCCATGCCTCCGCCGACGCAGAGGGTGGCGAGGCCCAGGGTATTGCCGCGGCGCTTCATCTCGTTCAACAGGGTGACGATGATGCGGGCGCCGGTGCAGCCGACGGGATGGCCGAGGGCGATGCCGGAGCCGTTGACGTTGGTGATGTCGCGCTTGAGTCCGAGCAGTTTTTCGCAGGTGAGGTACTGGGCGGCGAAGGCCTCGTTGCACTCGATGAGCTCCATGTCTTCGAGTTTCATTCCCGCGCGCGCGAGCGCTTTTTTGGTGGCGGGCACCGGCCCGTATCCCATGAGCTCGGGCTCGACGCCGGCGACGGCGTAGCCGCGGAGGCGGGCGACGGGAGCTGCGCCCAGCTCCTTGGCCTTGTCGGCGCTCATGAGGACGAGGGCGGCGGCGGCGTCGTTAATGCCGGAGGCATTGCCGGCGGTGACGGTGCCGTCCTTTTTAAAGCTCGGCTTGAGGCGGGACAGGTCCTCCATTTTCATTCCGGGGCGGAAGTGCTCGTCGGTGTCGAAGAAGGTGGGCGGTCCTTTTTTCGAGGGCATCTCGACGGGCATGATCTCGTCCTTGAACCTGCCGGCCTTGGTGGCGGCCTCGGCGTTATGGTGGGAGCGGAGCGACACCTCGTCCTGCTCCTCGCGGGAGATGTTGTACTTGGCGGCGAGGTTCTCGGCGGTGAGGCCCATGATAAGTCCGGACCAGGCGTCGGTGAGCCCGTCCCAGACGCCGTCGCGCATCTCGCCGTGCTGGAGACGCTTGCCCCACCGCGCGTCGCTGAGGCTGTAGGGCACGCGGCTCATGACCTCGACGCCGCCCGCCACCATCACGTCCTCGTCGCCCAGCATTATCTGCTGCGCCGCGTAGATCACGGCCTGCATGCCGGAGGCGCAGTTGCGCTGGATGGTGACGCCGGGGACGCTGATGGGCAGGCCGGCCTTGAGCGCGGCCAGCCGCGCGGTAACCAGCTCGTCGGTGCGCTGCATGCACTGGCCCACGATCACGTCGCCGACGGTCTCGGGCGCGGTCTTGGATCGCTTGACCGCCTCCTTGATCACCATGCCCATCAGGTCGGGCGCGGGAACGTCCTTCAAGCTCCCGCCGAACTTGCCGATGGCCGTGCGCACACCGGATACGATAACTGCTTCCTTCATCTCAACACCTCCCGTAATGTTAATTGGTCGAGAATATGCATCTGACACTGATAGAATATGGGAAACTTCCCGCCCAGGGGACAGCGCTCGGACCGGAAAATATTTTAGCACCGCATGGGGGCGGAGTCTATTCGTCCTCCCTGGTTCGCAGGCAATTCAGTGAGCGCTGGAGACGGACGACACCCGCCTCATTGACCTCTTCGATGACCGGGACCGGCGCTTCCACGCGGAGTTGATCATGGAGGCGTCGGAGCCGGGGATGATCGAGGACTGGAATACCTGGCAGAAGTACAAGGCCGAGAACAAAGAGAGATTCGATGAAGCCGATCAGAGCATCCTCGAAGAACACTTCCGGATCGCGGAGGAGTGGGAATGAAGAGTCACGGACTCAAGCTCCGCTACATGATCGAGTTACGCTCCGCGACCGCCTCCGCGATCCCCACTAAGAACCCATCGGCGTCTGGGTCCAAGGGCCCGGCCCCGGGCTGGACCTGGTCATCGAGTACCTCCCCGGCAACCCCGAGGCCCAGGAAGAGGCCGACTGGATTATCAACCGGCTGGTGGAGAAGGGGATCAAGTCGCTACTCGAGGATTTTCTTGACTACCACCAGACCACGCTCTCCCCCTATCGCGGCATGCGCGGGCCAGTAATCGAGACGGATGAATTCTTCTCGATAGAAGCTTGCGTCAAGGTCGAGTTGCCTCACTAAGATCAGTGTGGTATAAGGCTAGATTCAATGTGAAGGTTATGCGCAGATACCAAGGAGACAATCATGGTTGTAGCTATACTTGACGTCAAGGCAGAAACCCCTAAGATCGAGACCCATCTCCTGCGCGTTGATAGGGGCGATTATCAACTTCCAGAATTTCAGCGCACGTTTGTTTGGGACAATGAGCGAATACTGAAGCTTTGGGATAGCTTATACAACGGCTATCCGATTGGACAAATAATGCTTTGGGAACCGGATGAAGTTGACTTTCCAATGCGCTCCCTTGGGTATAGCCAAGAAGAAGTAAAGCCAAGCAAAAACGTTGTGGCGATAATTGATGGTCAACAACGCCTTACAGCATTGCAGCTTGTTTTAAATGGAAACGTTCCGCTGAAGTTTGATTTAAGAGAGGAAAAGTTTACCTACAGTGATGGCCCTGACAGTCTTCGCCTTGATATACTCAGAGATGCAGAGGGCAACAAGAGGAGTTTTGATGAGGCCGGGGAGTCCTTGTATTTTGAGTACCACGCAAGCGAGTCGCAGAAAAAAACCTATGCAAAGCAGATCAATCGTCTCAAAGGGATTTTATCAAATCGCGAGATACCCAATCAAACTATTCGCCACTCTGAGTATTCAACTGTTCTTGACATTTTTAAGAGATCAAACATTGCCGGGTTGGAGCTTAGCGAAGCTCAACTCACAATGGCAGGCATATCCCGCTGTTGGCCTGGAGTTTTTCGGAGGACTTATGAGCTCTTAAAGAAAATGAATTTGGAAATGGGATTTGATCAAATCGAAGACCCAACTTTTGTCTTTCAAGTATGGACCGCTGTTCATACAGAACAGCATCTCGTGAAGCATTTAGCCCCCGAAAGCCCAAAATCAAAATATTATGGAATGATGAGGTCAGAACTTTACGAATCATCCTGGAAAATTACAACTCATGGAATAGACAAACTGATTTCTCTCATGCGGGACGAATTGGACCTAACCAATTTTAGGTTTATCAGATCATACTATCCGCTCAGCGTTGCCGCTTATTATCTAGCAACTCATATCAAAGCAACCGATGAGGAAAAGGACAAACTCAAGCGATGGCTCATACTCAGTCTTGTATCTGGAAGATACCATGAACGGGCCTTGAGCAAATATGGCGCTGATATTAGGGCAACAAGACAAAATAAAGACATATCCGCACTTTTCAAGCACAAGAACGCCCTTGACTTGGAGACAGCGAGTCATCATCTTTCCCCAGATAAATTACGTGTTGCAGGTTTTAGATCTGCATATGTGACTCTGCTATATATGATTTGTCGAAAGACCAATGCGGTTGATTGGAAGCAATCGGAATTCAGGGTGGGAGACCCCTTGCCAATTGATAATAGCCCTTGGCATTTCCATCATATTTTCCCCGATGAAACCTTTGATGGGCAGAGGGCTGATTTGCGTAATATGCTCGAAGAAGCTCAAGCCGAAGGAGAGGTTTCACTTAGCCAGGAGATTGAAGAAGCAATACGAGTCTTGGAAGATAAGATTACCTCGGTGGCTAACTTAGCTTTTTTGACTCCTCGAACAAACATACAGATAGGGAACCGTCTGCCTTCTGACTATCTTGCAGAGATTGCCAGTACGGAAGGTGGCATTGCGTCCCTGGAACAGCAGCTTATCCCCATGAACCGTGAACTTTGGAAACACAACAAGTTTGAGGAGTTCTGTAAGGCCAGGAGTGAACTAATCATTTCAAAAGCCAAAGAATTTTTCTTTTAACAACGTGCGAAACAGGCCAGTTTAACTACCCTGAAGTCCGCCTCATAAATTTTTTTCAACTTTTTTCCGACACTTTTCACTTTCCGCCGGTATATATCCCGCAGGAGCTTGTCATGGGCCTGGACGACCTGCCTGGACCAAAGCTCCCGCGAGGATGTGAATGGAGCTTTTTGCTACTGATTACGAACGGTTGGCGTTCCTGCTGGAGACCGACGCGGCCCTTTGGATTGCGGAACGCGGAATGCGGAATGCGGAATTGGAAGAGGGTGCTGATGAAATTCCTCAATCCGCATTCGCCATTCCGCATTCGGAAGAGCGCCCCAAGTACATCACCAACTACATCGGCTCCAAGCAGAAGCTGGTGGACTGGATTTGGAAGCATACGCCGGAGGGCGTGGAGTCGGCGCTGGATGCCTTCTCCGGGTCTGCGGCCGTGGCCTACATGTATAAGACCAAGGGCCTCAATGTCATGGCCAACGACCGGCTGCGCTACTGCTACCACGCGGCGCGGGCGATCATCGAGAACGACAAGGTCCGGCTCTCGGACGACGAGCTGGAGGCGCTGCTGGCCGACAACCCCAAGGCCGGGACGTTCGTGCGGGACAACTTCAAGGGCATCTTCTTCGCCAAGGGCGGGAGCGGGGCAAGGACTCATCTTGAGCGATAAGAACGAATGAAGACTCTATTGCTTCCGGGCGGCGGCTGGTATTTTCCATGGTTCGGAAAATCATCCGCGACTCATGGTCCTTTGACATTTTCCCCCGGATTCTCTAGATTTATAGGGGGAAGCAAAGAGATGGAATATATTTATGGCAAGGAAAACCCCCGAATCCTGGTGGTGGACGACGAGAAAGTGATCCGGTCCATTCTCTCCGATTTTCTTTCCTCGGAAGGGTGCGTGGTCAAGTCGGTTGAAGACGGCCTGGCGGCGCTCACGGAGTTGGAGACGCACCCCTTTGACCTCATGATCACGGACCTGATGATGCCGCAGATGGGGGGCATTGACCTGCTCAAGGAAGTGAGGAAGCGGAAGTTCGAGCTGATCACGATCATCATGACCGGGTTCGGCACGGTGGAGACGGCGATCCAGGCCATGAAGCAGGGGGCTTACGATTACATCCTGAAGCCGTTCAAGATGGACGAGCTTTTGCAGATCATCAAGCGGGCGCTGGAGAAGCAGCGTCTGGAGCAGGAGAACGTGAAGCTCAAGGAGGTGATGAGCCTCTACAAGGTGAGCGAGGCCATGACCACTTCGTTGAGCCTTGAGCATATTCTTCAGCTCATTCTGGAGACGACCAAGAGCGAGTTGGAGGCCGACGCGGTGAACCTGATCCTGGAGGAGGAGCGGGACTATCCGAGCCAGCCGACGATCAACATTTCGCACACGCTGTGCAACGCCGATGACCGGGACGAGCTTTTGGGCGACCTGGATTACGGCTCGCTGCTGGGCTGGCTCAAGGACAACCCGTTCCTGATCGTGCCGGGAGCGAAGGGGCGGAGGTTCTTCAAGTCCCCTCCCGAGCGCAAGGGACTTTCCTCTTTGCTGTCGGTGCCGCTCAAGGTGCGGGACAAGATCGTGGGCACCATCAATGTCTATTCGTACATGCGCAACTTCAAGTACACGGAGGGGCAGGCCAAGCTGCTCATCATCCTGGCCTCCCGGGCGGCGCAGGCGATCGAGAACGCTCGCCTGTTCGAGAACCTGCAGCGGACGTTCCGGGAGACGATCCAGGGCCTGGTGAGCACGCTGGAGGCCAAGGACAAGTACACCTCGGGCCACTCGCGGCGGGTGACCGAGCTGGCGGTGATGATCGCGCGCGAGCTCAAGCTATCGCCGGAGGAGCTCGAGAAGATCGAATGGGCGGGCCTCCTGCACGACATCGGCAAGATCGGGATCAAGCTGGAGGCCCTGAACAAGCCGGAGAAGATCACGCGGGAAGAGCACGAGATGTTCAAGGACCACTGCGTGATGGGCAAGCAGATTCTCGAGTCCATCCATTTCCTGCGCGACATCGTTCCGCTGGTGTATTTCCACCACGAGTGGTACGACGGCGAGGGGTATCCGGACGGGATCCGGGGCGATAAAATTCCGCTGGGCGCCCGTATCCTGGCGGTGGCGGACTCTTACGACGCCATGACCTCGGATCGCCCCTACCGCAAGGCCATGAATCAGCAAAAGGCGATCAAGGAGCTGCGCCGCTTTTCCGGCACGCAGTTCGACGCCGGCATCGTGGAAGTGTTCGTCCGAATCATCGAGGATAACCAGAAGAAGAAATCAGGCGAGGCCGAGAAGGCCCTGGAGTCCACGCGCACGCCCTTCTAGTGTAATGGTTGGGAGGATCTCCCAGACAATTCCTCATGCCCCGAGGCGGAGCCCGGAAATCATGAAAAGGAGCGAGGATCGAGGAGCGGGAATCGAGGTAATTTTCCGGAACCCCTCGCTCCTCGCCGCTCGATCGTTTTTCTGAGCAGGATGAGACGGTTTCGAGGCCGCGGCATCGCCTTAGAACCCTCCGACCCTTCCCCCCAGCGCCTCGATCAATGCCCGGGCCTTGTCGTAGGTTTCATCGTATTCCATTTGCGGGTCGGAATCATAGACGATGCCTCCGCCGGAGCCGAAGCATACCCGGCGGCCGGATATGATCATGGTGCGGATGGCGATATTGAGGTCGAGGTCGCCGTCAAACCCGATGTAGCCGATGGACCCGGTGTAGACGCTGCGGACGTTGGGCTCGAGCTCGTCAATGATCTCCATGGCCCGGATCTTGGGCGCGCCGGTGATGCTGCCGCCGGGGAAGGCGGCGAGCATGAGGTCGGCCACGTCGCAGTCGGGCCGGAGCATCCCCTCCACGGTGCTGACCAGGTGGTGGACGCGGGCGTAGCTCTCGCACTGGGCGTGCCGGGTTACGGCGACGGTGCCGTAGCGGCAGACGCGGCCGAGGTCGTTGCGTTCGAGGTCCACGATCATGTTGAGCTCGGCCCGGTCCTTTATGCTGGCCAGGAGCTGGGCCTTGTACCAGGCGTCCTCGCGGGGGCTTTCGCCGCGGGGGCGGGTGCCCTTGATCGGCCGCGTCTCCACCCGGTCGCCGCGGGCCAGCAGGAAGCGCTCGGGAGAGCTGGAGAGGACCTGGAACGCGCCGAACTGGAGGAACGCGGCAAAGGGCGCGGCGTTCTTCTCCCGGAGCCGCTCGTACACCTGCCACGGTTCTCCCTGCTCGATCACGGCCGAGAAGCGCTGGGAGACGTTCGCCTGGTAGATGTCGCCGGCCTCGATGTAGCGCCGGGCCCGGGCGATGGCTTCGAGGTATTGCTCCGGCTCGAAGTTTGATTGGAGGGGACCGGCATGCAGCTCGGCGCGCTCGCCCGGTCCCATCTTGGCCTTGGCGACCAGGATCTTGACCTCGCGGAACCTGGCTTCCAGGTCGGGCCGCTTGAGCCCGAAGTCAATGTGGCAGAGGAACCACTGCTCCATGAGATGGTCGAAGGCGAGGACAATGTCGTAAAAGCCCAGGCAGGCCTCGGGGAGATTGAGGTCATCCACGGCGGCGGCGGGGAGGCGCTCGGTCTGGCGGCCGAGCTCGTAGGCGAAATAGCCTGCGGCGCCGCCGCGGAAGGGGATCCATGAGGGCTCGCCCTTGACGGAAAAGAGGGCCAGGGACTGGCGCAGGGCCTCGAAGAAATTGATGCGCTCCCAGCGCAGCCGGTTCCCGATCCGGAAGACGATGGTGTCGTCGCGGTCGGAGAGGGTGAAGAGCGGGTCGTACATGATGAAGGACCAGCGGCCGAGCCCGTAGCGGTCGGTCAGCGCGGAGTCGAGGAAGATGCTTCCGGGCCGCGCGGCCAGCGGCGCGAAGAGGGAGGCGGGGGAGGCGTCGAGGTCGAGCAGCCGGACCCGGCTGCGCCCCTTGTAGACCGGCTGGCGCTCTGAGTTGGAGGGCCTCATCCGGGCAACTCCATGAAATTCCGGAGGACCCTCAAACCCTGGCCGGTGAGGAAGGACTCGGGATGGTATTGTACCCCGGCCAGCTTCCAGATCTTATGGCGCACGCCCATGAGCGTGCCCTCCAGGGTGCGGGCGGTGGGCGCCAGGAACTCCGGCAGGTCCTCCTCCCGCAGAGCCAGCGAATGATAGCGCATGGCCTGGAACGGGTTGGCCACGCCCTGGTGAATGTCCTGGCCGTCGTGGACGACCCAGGAGGTCTTGCCATGCATGATCTCCGGGGCCTGGACCACCGGCATGCCGAACACCGAGCCGATGCATTGGTGGCCCAGGCACACGCCCAGGGTCCAAATCTCGGGGGAAAACGCCCGGATCACGTCCATCGCCGCCCCGGACTGCTCCGGCCGGCCCGGACCCGGCGAGATGACGATGCGCTCGGGGCGAAGCGGCCGGATTTCGTCCACCGTGATCCGGTCGTTCCGGAACACCATGAGCTCATGGCCCATCGCCCCCAGGGCCTGGACCAGGTTGTAGGTGAAGGAATCGTAATTATCTATCATCAGGATCCGCACGCCGACCTCACCTCAAGGATCAAGCATGGTGGTCAAGGAAATGATGAAGGATGAACTCATCCTCGAATGTAAGGCGTATTTTCATCCTTCAACCTTCACACTTCATCCTTGTTTTCCATTTTACCCCATCTTGTTGATAAAAAAATACCCAGCTCCCGCGGGAAGCTGGGTGCCCGGGTCCGGGCTGGCATACTCCCTTGAATTGAGATTATAAAGTTGCCAATGTGATCAACTGCGTTTCTGGTCCTGCCCGATTTTTATTTATTTGCCGCAGATGAACACAGATGAACGCGGATGAAAAAACAATTAAAGATCTTTCTTTTTCATCTGCGTTCATCCGCGTTCATCTGCGGTTACTTTTTGAACCCATGCTGATAAAGACTGGCCTCGCTTGTAATAGGGGGCCAAAGAAAGGGTCTCACTCCTCCATGGGCTCTCCGCAGAAGGGGCAGTTTTCCTCTCCTTCGTCCACCTTGCCCCCGCAGTGGCCGCAGATGGAGTACTCGTCCGGCTCGTCGAGTGGGTTGTCCTCCATGTACGTCTCGATCAGCTCGCGGGCGCGGGCCTCGTCGGTCTCGGACACGAACACCTTGACCTCGCCGGCGTCGGAGGGGACCCCGCCGAAAATGGATGAGCCCATCTCGTTGGTCAAGGCCGAGAAGATGCCCTCGTTGTAGAGCAGCTCCTTGACCATGCCGGCCTCCGCCACGGAAAAGCTGGAGTAGACTTCCGTCATCTCGCCGACAAAGCTCTCCTCGGTCAAGTGGTCAACCAGCTTGACCTCGCAATCCGCGCACACGGCGACCCCTTCCTCGTACTCGTATCCGCATTTCGGACAATAGGGCATTATGAGACCTCCTTAGGCTTGCCGGGCCATTTTTCCGCCCGCGGCCCCGTTTTCCGCCTGCGCGCTACCGGGCCGCATCCCTTCCTTTTCGTTCCGAACCGGTCCCTTCAATTATTAGATTACCCGGATCTGAAATGTTTGCAACCGGGACCCCGCGAAAATATATCATGGCCGGGGCCAGGACTAAAGGCACTGGTCGCGGTCGCCGATTCGCCGGATGACCCGGGCCGGAGAGCCCGCGGCCACGGCGTGGTCAGGGATATCCCCCGCCACCACGCTCCCCGCGCCGATCACGCTGTGCCCACCGATGGTGGCGCCGGCCAGCACGGTGGCCCCGGCGCCGATCATCACGTAATCGCCGATGGCCACGGGCCGGGCCGCGAGCGGCTCGTCATTGTCAAGGGGATGGTGGTTGGAGTCAATGATGGTGGTGTTCCAGGAGAGCATGGCCTTTTTGCCGATGGTGACTTGGGTCCGGGCCGAGATGATGGCGCCGTTGATGAGTGAGCCCGCGCCGATGCTGACGGCGGCGCCCTCGAAGCAGGTGATGACGTTGGGCCGGTACTTGCCGCGGACCCACACGTCCTCGCGAAATTGCACCAGCCCTCCGGCGGCGATCTCCAGGACCAGGGGGAAAGGCCCTCTTTCCACGATGCATCCGGGCCCGAACACCGCCCGGCCCTGGCCCACGAAGTTGAAGCAGGAGGCCCAGACATCGCAGCGCGGCCCGAACTCGGCCCGGCCCCGGAGTCCGCGGCGGAGCATCGAGAAGCGGAGCCGGTTGTACTGGTAAGCGGCGCGGAGCAGCCAGAGCCCGGAGTTAAAGCCGCCCGCCACGCCGAACCCCGGTCATTGGATCTGGAAATGTTCGATGAAGAGGCCGGAGAGGGGATTGGCCGCGATCGTGTCTCCGGCCGCGGTCTCGAGCAGGTCCACGGTGAAGTTAACCGGCGTGCCGAGGGCGGGCAGGTCGCCCACCACGTTGATGCGGACGTTGCAGAGGTTGACGATGCCGCTGGTCGGGTGGGCCGTGTCGCCGTCCACTGCTTCGATGATGACTCCGGCGGCGGTCACGCTCACGTCCGGCGCGGTCTCGAATCCCTGCGCGGGCGAGAACTCATCGGGCGGATAAAAGTCCGGCCGTTGCTCGCAGCCGTAGGGGCAGCCGCGCAGCACGCAACTGCCGGCGCCGAGCCGCGGGTTAGAGCCGGAGATGTTGGGGATGTCAATCAGGAGCGCGGGGTCGGTGACGTCCACCCTCACGCGGTATGCGCCGAGCACGGTGTCGCCCAGGTTGACGTTCACCGGCAGGATGGCGTAGCCGCGGTAGGTCTTGGTGGCGCCGGCGCTGGAGCCGATGCCGAAATCGTATAGGTCGGGAACGCCCGCGAAACAGTTGGCGTAATGGACCATGGGGGGCGTGGCCTCCGCGGGCAGGAGCATGGTCGAGCCGGAGATTTTGCCGGGATGGCCGGGAGGCAGCACCAGGGCGCTACTCCCGGTAAGCGAGATCGTTCCGGTGGCTTCCCCCGTGGCCTCCTTGCACCCCGCGAGGGCCAGGATGGCGAGCAGGAGACACGGCAGCAATGGGGAGAATTTTTTCATGGGCCTCGAAATGATTATAGCCGCTATTTGCGGACCAGCCACACCTTGAGGCTGGCCTCGACTCCCTCTCCCAGTTTCACGGCCACGGTGAACACCCCGAGCTGCTTGAGCGGCTCGGCCAGGGCGATCTGGCGGCGGTCCACGTTGAAGCCGTCACGGCGGAGCTGGTCGGCGATGTCCATGGCCGTGACCGCGCCGAAGAGCTTGTCCTGCTCTCCCACCTGGCACAGGATAGTGCAGGAGTGCTGGGTCAGGGCCTCGGAGAGCTGCTCGGCCTTGCTGTGCTTTTTCTTGGAGTGGTCGCCGATGATGCGCTTCTCATGCTCGAGCTGCCTAAGGTTCTTGCCGGTGGCCTCGACGGCCAGCTTGCGGGGCAGGAGGAAATTGCGGCCGTAGCCGTCCTTCACCTCCACGATCTGCCCGCTTTTTCCCAGATTGTCCACGTCTTCGCGAAGTATGATTTTCATGGCTGCCACCCGCTTATCTCATTTCCTCGGCTTCCGGCGGTCCGAAAGGCATGAGGGCGATGTAACGGGCGCGCTTGATGGCCGCCGCCAGCTCGCGCTGGTGCCGGGCGCAGGTGCCGGTGATGCGGCGGGGCACGATCTTGCCGCGCTCGGACATATACATGTTCAGCAGGTCCACGTCCTTGTAGTCAATTTTGATCTGGCTGTCCGCGCAGAAGCGGCAGACTTTGCGCCGGGCGTAGGGCTTGCGCCGCGTGGGTTTGTTGGTGGCCATGGCTTACTCCTCTCTCTCGCCGGCGGGCTCATCCGGGCCGGGGCTGTCCGGTGCTTCATCGGCCGTCTCGGCCGGGGCGTTGCCGTCATCGGCGGGCGCGGCTTCCTCGGGCTTTGGCTCCGCGTCGCCGGCGGCTTGATCGCCAGCCGTCTCGGCCGGAATTTTTCCGTCATCGGCGGGCGCGGCTTGATCGCCAGCCGCCTCGGCCGGGGGCTTGCCGCCGTACTCATGGGCGGCGGGTTCTTCGCCTTCGCGGGCGGGCCCGTGGGACCTTGCTGCATGTTCCGAGCGCTTGATCACCTGGACTTCTTCTCCCAAGGCGGCGGGATCAATCCCGTGCTCCAGCTTCACCGTCAGGTAGCGGAAGGTGTGGTCGAGGATCTTGATGTTGCGCTCGACCTCGTCAACCGTCTGGCCGCCGCCGCCGTAGGTGAGCAGTACGTAGTAGCCGCGCCAGAGTTTTTCGCCCCGGTACTGCACCGCGTAGGCCAGCGGACGGTTGCCCCAGTGCTCAATCACGGCGAGCTTGCCCTGGGCGCCTTCGATGCGTGATTGCAGGCGGTCCAGAACGGCCTGGACCTGGTCTTCCGGCAGGTCGGGCTTGATGAGGAAAAGGGTCTCGTACTTGTTCATTCACGGTCTCCTTTCGGGTTAAATAGCCCCTGGAGGGGCAAGGAGCAGCAAACATCAAAATTTTAGCACATTGCCGCCTGGTAAGCAAAAGGCTTGAGGCGTGAGGCTTGGGGCTTGAGAAGAACCGCGCGCGATGAGCGGCCTCAAGACCCGAGCCTCAAGCCCTAAGCCTTATTTATCTGGCGCAGACCGCGAGGCGCTCTTCCGGAATGATCCGGTTGTCGGCGTCCACGAAGACCAGTCGCGGCTCCCACTTGCGCGCCGCCTCGTCGGGCATCTCGGTGAAGCTCGCGATGATCACCAGATCGCCGGCATTGGCCAGGTGCGCCGCGGCGCCGTTCACGCAGATGACCCCGGACTTGCGGGGGCCGGGAACGGCATAGGTCACAAAGCGGTCTCCGGTGGTGACGTTCCAGACGTGAACCTGTTCGTTCACCAGGAAGTCGGCGGCTTCCATGAGATCTTGGTCAATCTCTATCGAGCCTACGTAGTCGAGATCCGCTTGGGTGACCGTGGCGCGGTGAATCTTGGACTTCAGCATATTCCGCGTCATGATCTTACCTCCTTGGGTCGCTGCGCCGATACCGGCGTCAACGCCAAAATCTATTATATCAAATCCCGCGCGAGTTGCAAAAAATTTTTATCTTTGCAGCAGAAAACTTGGCGCGGTGCAAATCAGAGCGCCACGTTATCTATCAGCCTGGTCTTTCCCACCCGGGCCGCGATCAGCATGCGCGCCGCGGCCGCGATCTTTTTGATCGGCGCCAGGGTCTCGGCGTCTCGTACCTCCACGTAATCCGGGATGAGGCCCTCTGCCGCGATGGTCTTCAAGGCCCGCTTCGCCAGGACATAGGGCCGGTCCTCTCCGTTTTTCACGGCGTCCCTGGCCGCGAACAGCGCGCGGCTGATGGACAAGGCCCGCCGCCGCTCATCAGCGGACAGGTAGACGTTGCGGCTGGACATGGCGAGCCCGTCCGGCTCGCGGACCGTGGGCAGGCCGATGATCCTGAGGCCCAGGTTCAGGTCCCGCGCCATGCGCTCCACCGTCTTGAGCTGCTGGTAGTCTTTTTCCCCGAACACCGCAACCGTGGGCCGCACCGCGTTGAAGAGCTTGGCGCAGACCGTGGCCACGCCCCGGAAATGGATCGGCCGGAACGCGCCCTCCAAGTCCCGCGTCACCTCCTCCACCGTCACGTAGGTCTGATAGCCCTCCGGGTACATCTCGGACACCGACGGATAAAACACCGCATGCGCGCCGCCGGCCGCCGCCTTCTTGCAGTCGCCCTCGAAGTCGCGCGGATACCGCGCCAGGTCCTCGCGCGGACCGAACTGCGCGGGGTTCACGAACAGGGTCATCACCACCCGGTCCGAGAGCTTCGCGCACTCGCGGATCAGGGCCACGTGGCCGTCGTGCAGATACCCCATGGTCGGCACGCAGCCCACGCTCCGGCCCGCCCGCTTCTGCGCCTCGGACCACGACTGCATCGCGGCCACGGTCTTTATTACCTTGATCTTCGCCGCCATCTTCGCTCCCGCCCTATTTCTTCCTGCTTGCCTTTTTCTTTTCTTCCGGTTTGGCCGGCGCCGGCCCGAAGCAGTGCTCCGGCCCCGGGAAGCTGCCTTCCCTGACCTCTTTGGCATACGCGCTCACGGCGTCGGAGATCACCGCGTGCAGATCAGCGTATTTCTTGACCATGGTCATCTTGCGGCCGGGGTACACCCCGAGGATGTCGTGCCAGACCAGGACCTGGCCGGAGCAGTGCGGCCCGCAGCCGATCCCGATGGTCGGGATTTTCAAAGCCGCCGTGATCTCCCTGGCCAGCGGCGCCGGGATGCACTCCATGACCAGGCAGAACGCGCCGGCGCGCTCCACGGCCCGAGCGTCGGCCAGGAGCTTCCTCCCCTGGTCCTTGCCCTTGCCCTGCACCTTGTAGCCGCCCATGCGGTGGATGCTCTGGGGGGTGAGACCGATGTGAGCGACCACCGGGATGTCAATGCCCGCGATGGCCTCGATCACGGGCGCCATGTTGGCCCCGCCCTCCAGCTTGACCGCCTCCGCTCCCGCAACCTTGACGGCCAGGCCCGCGTTATGCCGGGCCTGCTCGAGGCTCTCCTGGTAGCTCATGAAGGGCATGTCGAACACGACCATGGCGCGCTTCCGGGCCCTCGCCACCAGCTCGGTATGGTAGAGCATCTGCTCCATGGTGACGGGCAGGGTGGTGGACACGCCCTGGATGACCGTGCCCACGGAGTCGCCCACCAGGATCATGTCAATCCCGCAGGCGTCCGCGATCATGGCCGACGGATAATCGTACGCCGTCAGCATCACGATCCTTTCCCCCCGGGCTTTCATGCCCTGGATTTCCAGAATGGTTACTTTCCCGGACATCTTACTTCTCCTTTCCCCACAACCGTGGGACCGACTTTGGTCGCGGCCGGCCGCCTGCGCCCAATAAAAAAGCCCCCCGGACCGGTCCGGAAGGCTTACATACTCCTCTCTCCTGGCGGCGTCAATGAACGGGCAGGCCGTGACGCCGGTAAAAAAGGCAGCGTAAGTTTCCCCCGTCTCGGTCCAGTCACCTGGATCCAAGCGGAACAAAATACTGGGTCCCGCGGCGGACCCGGACGATCTCCTTTTTCAGCTCCTCGAAATCGCCCCGGTTCTTGATGAAGTCTATCTTGTCCGTGTTGATCACCAGGAGCGGGGTCGCGTTGTAGTAGAAGAAATAATCGTTATAGGCCTCGCTGAGCTTCTTGAGATAGTTGGCGTCCAGTCCGTTTTCATAGTCCTTGCCGCGGCGCCGGATGCGCTCCATCAGCACGCGGGGGCTGGCCTGGAGGAAGAGGACGAGGTCGGGCCGGACGATGCGGTTGTCGAGCAAAGAGTAAACCTGGTCGTAGAGCACGAGCTCGTCGTCGGTCAGGTTGACGGAGGCGAAGATGCGGTCCTTGTCAAAGAGGTAGTCGGCGACAGTGTGCTGATGGAACAGGTCCTGCTGGTGGAGCTCGAGCTGCTGGCGGTAGCGGGAGAGGAGGAAGAAGACCTGGGTCTGAAAGGCGAGGTCGGCCCGGGCCTCGTAGAATTTCTTGAGGAACGGGTTGTCCTCGACGTTCTCCAGAAACAGCCGGGCGTCGAGGTCCTCCGCCAGCAGCTTGCAGAGGCTGGTCTTGCCGACCCCGATCGGTCCTTCAATTGCTATATATCTGGTGCTCATCGGATCAAGTAAAAAGTAAAAAGGAAAAAGTTCGGCCTTTGACTTCTTCTTTTTGCCTTTTTACTTTTTCCTTTTTACTTTTAGTGTCCGCAGGTGGAGCAGCTCCCGCCCGAGCAGCTCGAACATCCCGACCCGCCCTGGCTCGACACGAACTTGCCGCCCGACTTGTGCGCGCACGCGCTCATCAGCTTCTTCACCCTCTTGCTCCCGCAGGAAGGACACTTTACACCCGTCGCCCCTCCCATTACAAGCTCCTCGAAGTCACGGGTACATCTCGAACAATGGAATTCATACAGCGGCATGTGATTGCACCTTCTTCATTAAGTTGTCAGTCGCGATGTTAACACAATTCGCCGCGCCTTTCATGCGGTCCGATCAAGCGGTCCACGCGATCTTGAAGCCCTCGAACTCGTGGGTCGGCTGCTCCCAATCCACGTCCACGCGGGTGACGCGGGCGTGGGGCGGGCCGTGGTGGCACCACTCGACCAGTTGCTCCACCTTCTTCTTCTCGCCCTCCGCCACGGCCTCCACCGTGCCGTCGCGGCGGTTGCGCACCCAGCCGGTGAGACCGAGCATCTGCGCCTCGTCCTGGGTGCTGTAGCGGAACATCACGCCCTGCACCATGCCCGTGATGATCAGATGCGCCCGGGCCTGCGCCATCATTTGCCTCCCAGCATCTTCAGGAATTCCTTCTCGTCGAGGATCTTCACGCCCAGCTCCCGGGCCTTGTCGTACTTGCTGCCGGGGTCCGATCCCGCGACCACGAAGTCGGTCTTCTTGCTCACGCTCGAGCTCACGCGGCCGCCGAGCTCCTGGATTTTCGCTCCCGCCTCGTTTCTGGAAATGGTATCGAGCCCGCCGGTGAGCACCACGGTCTTGCCGGCGAAGGGCGAGTCCTTGGGGACCTTTTTCACCACGCTTTTCGGTTTCACGCCGGCGTGCAGAAGGTCGTTGACCAACTTCCGGTTCTCTGGCCGCTCGAAGAAATCGCGGACCGATCCAGCGACCTCCGGCCCGATCCCGGGAATTTCGGTAAGCTCGTCAACGCCCGCCGCCATCAGCTTGTCGAGCGACCCGCAAGCATCGGCCAGGAGCCTGGCTACGTGTTCGCCCACGTGCCGGATGCCCAGCGCGTAGAGGAAGCGGGGCAGGGTGGTGTCCTTGCTTTTTTCGATCGCCGCCAGCAACTTCTCCGCGCTGACCTCCACGTCCTTGCCCAGCTTGAGAAGATCGGCCTTTTTCAATTTATAAATATCGGCGACACTGCTCAGCAATCCGCGCTCATAATATTGCTCGACCTTTTTCTCGCCCAGCCCCTCGATGTCCATGGCGTCGCGGGACGCGAAGTGGAAGATGCGCTCCTTGATCTGGGCCGGGCAGTTGATATTGACGCAGCGGAGCACGACCTCGCCCTCCGGCCTGACCGCGTCGGCGCCGCAGACCGGGCACTTGTCCGGCAGCTTGTAGCGCGGGCGCTGGTCGTGCTTGCCGTCGTCAATGACCTTGACGACCTCCGGGATCACGTCGCCGGCGCGCTGGATCAGGACGCGGTCGCCGACGCGCACGTCCTTTCGGTCTATCTCGTCCTGGTTGTGCAGGGTGGCCCGCTTCACGATCACTCCGCTCACCAGGGCCGGCTCGAGCTCGGCGGTCGGCGTGATGGCGCCGGTGCGGCCGACGTTGGGAGTGATGTTCAATACCACCGTCGTCTCCTGCCGCGCCGGGAACTTGACGGCGATGGCCCAGCGTGGCTCGCGCGAGCGCTCGCCGAGCTCGCGCTGCCAGTCCATCCGGTTTACCTTGAGCACCACGCCGTCGGCCTCGTACTCGAGCTGGTCGCGGTCATCGAGCAGGCGGCGGTGGAACTCCACGGCCTCGTCCACGCCGCGGCACAACTTGATGCGGGGATTGACGGGAAAACCCCACGCCTTGAGCCGCGCCAATACCTCCTCGTGGGCCGCGAGCTTCGTTCCGCCCTCGATCTCGCCGAGCTGGTAGCAGAACAGGGAGAGCTTGCGGGAGGCGGTGATCTTGGAGTCGAGCTGGCGTAGAGACCCGGCCGCGGCGTTCCGAGGATTGGCGAAGAGCGGCTCATGGGCCTTCTCGCGGCCCTGGTTCAGCTCGCGGAAGGCGGCCACGCTCATGTACACCTCGCCGCGGACCTCGACCACCGATGGCGGATTTTTGTCGTGGAGCCGGGCCGGGACCTCTCTGATGGTGAGCAGGTTCCGGGTGACGTTCTCGCCGGTCTCGCCGTCGCCGCGGGTGGCGCCCCATTGGAGTCGGCCCTTTTCGTAAACCAGGTTCACGCCGAGCCCGTCAATTTTCGGCTCGGCCACGTACTCGATATTTTTGTCGGTCCCGATCATGCGTTTGACGCGGGCGTCGAACTCGCGGACCTCGGCCTCGTCCATGGCGTTGCCCAGGCTGAACATGGGCCGGAGGTGCTTCCGCTTCTCGAATTTTTCGAGGGGGGCGGCGCCGACGCGCTGGGTGGGCGAGTCGGGAGTGACGAGTTCGGGGTGCTTGGCTTCGAGGTCAGCGAGGCGGCGCATGAGCTGGTCGTACTCGGCGTCGGAGATCTCGGGATCATCGTCGCGGTAGTAGCGGATGTTGTGGTAGTTGATGAGGCGTCGCAGCTCTTCGATCTCGTCCTTGACGCTCACGCTGATTTCCCCTTTACCTTTTGTGTTTCAGCCGTCCCGGCGCCGATGATATTTGCCCTGAAGCGGTGTATTAATAGATCCTGCGGCGCTAGCATTATTATCGCGCATCCGGTCCCGGCCCTTCGGGCAAGCGCAAGGCCGGAAAAAACCCTTGATCATCAGTTCCCCATTTTATTGCGTCATGGCCTTCAATATCAAGGCCTGCAGGTATCGCAGCTCGGCCTCGCTGAGCCCGGCGCCGAAGGTGACCGTGGCCGTATCGCTGCGGGCGACGATGCCGGGAGACCCGGCCATCTTGAGGATCGTCACCAGGATGCCGGGCATGGGCCGTCCATCGGGCATGCGCATGACGCCGGTGTCGCCGAGCTCATAGGCGGGGCGCTTGGACTGGGCATTCATAGCGGCAGTGGCGTCTGTTAGAGTGGGGAGGGTAAGTTCTTCGAGCTGATCGCCGGGGATCTCGGTGGTGACGAGCTTGCCCTTGACTCTTTCCTCGACCCGGAGCAGGGCGGGCGAGGCAATGACGCGGGTGGACCGGTTCCGGTCGCGGCGGACGTGGGCCAGGGCGGAGAGGATGGGGGCGGCCACGAAAAAGATGAGGATGAGGCCGGCGATGGCGGCGTCTTGCGGGGATGGCGGCCAGGCGAGATCGGAGGGTTCGAGATTGGAAAAGAGGAAGAAGAGCGCGATCAGGCTGACCACCGTCGCTGCTCCCAGGGAAAGGTAGTGGGTCACGTTGAGGGGAGGGCCGGGGATTTCCAGGACCACGCCGTCGCCGGTTTCCTGGACCCTGGTCCGCATGTTAAAAGGCGGATCGGGAAGATAGCCGCTTTTTTCGCCGGTGCGGCGGGCCCGGTCGCGGACGGATTCGTCAAGCTCGCCGGCCTCGCGCACCACTTTCTTTCCTGACGAGGTGTCGGCCACGGGCAGGCCCAGGAACTTGGCCAGTTGCTCGGCTTCGCAGCGGGCCTGGGCGTAGTCGGTTGGATTGGTGACGCTGATCCGTTTCCCGCCGTCCTCGCCCGTGATCTGCACCGGGTACGTGGTCGGCGAGTCGCTGTCGCCCACGTTCTTGTGGATGGAGACGGTCTTGAGCGTGTCGAGCGGGTATTCCCGGCGCTTCATGGGCAGGAGCAGGCCCCACCACTTGACGGCCATGCCGGTGCGCCGGTCCAGGATCAATCCACTCCGGCCGAAGACCAGCACGCCCCCCGCCGTTGCGAACACCAGCCCGAACAGGAAGAAAAAGAACCACGGCATGTTGTCGGAGTTCTCCACCGGTACGAGGCGGAGCGGTATCTGCATGGTGAACAGCCCGGCCAGCAAAAAGGGCAGGCCGAACAGGGATAGGCATCCGCCGCCGCTCCTCGTCTCCAGGACGTCAGGGTCGTGCTGCGGCAGGATGCGGGAAGTGCCGGTCAGTTGTTTCGGACCAGATGTTCTCACTGGCGTCATACTCCTGCGAAAAGAATTTGGAGACAGGATCAACAGGATTTACAGGATTCTCGGAATAGGCTTTTTTTCATCCTGTAAATCCTGTTGATCCTGTCCCGAAAGGTCTTCATGATTTTAGAGGGCGCTACTTGGATCCTTCCCGGAGCAGCCTCTGCTTGGTGGCCGCGAGCTCGCGGCAGAGCAGCACCTGGTACCGGTCCGGGTTGCGCAGGCGCTTCATCTCGTCGGGCAGGGCGGCGATGCCGGCCTGGGCGCGGTCGCGGACCTGGTCCAGGCCGGGATGATCGCTCACGATCCGGCCTTTCTCCATGACCTTTTGCAATAGCGGCACGACGCGCTCCGGCTCGAATTCGTGCTGGCGATAAAACCGCTCGCGGTCCATGGCGGCCACCCGGCCCGGGCCCGGCGCCGGCGCGTCAACCGGGCAAAGCACGTCGGCCTCCGGAGCGCCCTGTCCGTTGTAGAGGCGGTATACCTGCTTGCGGTCCGGGTCGGTGGTCTTCTCCGGGTTGCCCGCGACCTTGAGCCGCGGCCGCCACTCTCCGTCATCCTCCATTGCCACCACCTTGTACACGCCGCCCAGCGCCGGGAAGTCGTAGCCGGTGATCAACTGCGTGCCCACGCCCCAGGCATTGATCTTGGCGCCCTGCCGCTTCAGGTCCGCGATCAGGTCCTCGTTCAGGTCGTTCGACCCCACGATCTGGGGATCGTTGAACCCGGCCGCCGTGAGCATCTTGTACGCCTCCTTGGACAGCCGGGCCAGGTCGCCGGAATCCAGACGGATGGCCGCGCGCACGTTCGGGTTCTTCTTGCGCAGCTCCTTGAACGCCGTGATGGCGTTAGGCACGCCGCTGCCCAGGGTGTCGTAGGTGTCAACCAGGAGCACGGTGGCGTTGGGGAAGGCCCGGGCATAGGCGAGGAACGACTCCAGCTCGGAGGCGTGGCTCATCACCCAAGAGTGCGCGTGGGTGCCCTTCACCGGGATGCCGTACACCTTGCCCGCCAGCACGTTGGACGTAGCCGCGGCGCCGCCGATGTAGGCCGCGCGCGCGCCGCTGAGCCCGCCGTCCGGGCCCTGCGCGCGCCGGAGCCCGAACTCCAGCACCGGGTCGCCCTCCGCCGCCAGGCACACCCGCGCCGCCTTGGTCGCGATCAGCGTCGGATAATTGAGCGCGTTCAAAAGATACGTCTCCACGAGCTGCGCCGCGAACAGCGGCCCCTCCACCCGCACCACCGGCTCGTGCGGGAACACGATCTCGCCCTCCGCCATGGCGAACACGTCGAGCTCGGGATGAAACCCGGAGAGGAAATCAATAACGTCCGCGGAAAACCCCACCGTCTCGGAAAGGTAGTCGAGGTCGGAGCGCGAGAAACGCATGGCGCTCACGCCGTCCAGCATCTGCTCCAGCCCCGCGAACACGGCGAACCCGGAGTGCGGAGGCAGCTCGCGGAAGAAATATTCGAAGCAGGCGCGCTTTTCGTGGACCTGGTTCTTGAAATAGCCAGCCACCATGGTGAGCTGGTAGAGGTCGGTCATCAGGGCCATGTTCTCGCGCCGGACCCAGCCCGCAAGCGGATCGGAATCTTTCACCATCAGATACCACCTCGCAATTCGCTAGAAGAGGCGTGAGGCGTGAGGCTTGAGGAAGAAGCTCAGCCACGCGCTCCACTCCTCCTCAAGCCTCAAGCCCCAAGCCTCAAGCCCCAAGCCTCAAGCCTCAAGCCCCAAGGCCCCACTCCTCAAAAATCCGTAGATCTCACAATCTCGGCGCCGGCGTTGCGCATCTGTTCCACCGCCGCCCGCGCCGTGCCGGGCGGAATGTCCACGCCCCGCGCCGCGTCCTCGATCAGCGCCGCCTCGAACCCGTTCTTGAGCGCGTCCAGCACCGTGGCCTTCACGCAATAATCCGTGGCCAGCCCGCCCACGAACACCCTCTTCACCCCCCGCGCTTTCAGGCCCTGGGCCAGGCCCGTGCCCTGGAACCCGCTGTAGGCCTCTTGCTCCTTGACCGCCCCCTTGCTCACGATGATCGCGTCCTTAGGGACGTTCAGGCAGGCGTGGAACTCGCCGCCCGGAGTGTTCTGCACGCAGTGCCGCGGCCAGCTCAGGTCCGAGAATTCGGGCGCGCCCGAAAACGAGACATGCCCCTCCGGGTGCCAGTCCCGCGTGAAGACCCGCGTCTTGAATTTATCCATCAGTCCGTTCAGCACCGGAACCACCTGGTCCCCGTCCTTGACCGCGAGCGAGCCGCCCGGAATAAAATCGTTCTGCACGTCCACCGCGATCAGGGCGTCACTTTCCTTGATCTCGATCTGTCCCGCCATGGCCGGACCTCCCTGAATTAAGGTTCAAACAGGCGCGCCGGCCCTTTAAGGAATGCCGCGCTCCCTGTTAAAATCATGCCCATCGAATAGATGGCTGTCAACTATTGTTCGTGAGCGGCATCGGATGTCCGCGAGAAGGGCGGGGCGGCTTATGCCATGAAAACGGGTGGAGCGGATGGGGAGGCAAGCACGATTTTTTAAAAGGATATTTAGAACTGGTTTAATAACCAGGACAACCATCTCAGATGAAAATGATTAATAACAAGGATATTCAGGATTCCCAGGATAATTTCCGGTTTTCTTAATCCTGAACATCCTGAATATCCTTGTTAAAAAATTCTTGGCGGGGTTATGAAACCGCCTCTAGGCACGCAACTTCAGCGATCGTAAAGCTGCTGCTCCGCTTCCTCGATCACGGAAAGAAATGCTTCCGCGGTCCGCTGCCGGCGCAGGCGGGCCAGGAACTCGGGCTGGCGGGCCAGCCGCGCGATCCGGGCCAGGAGCTGCAAATGCAGCCCGACCTCCCCGGGCTTGCCCCCGATCAGGAAGATCACGTCCACCGGCTGGCCGTCAATGGAATGATACGGTACCGGCCGGTTCAGCGTGGCCCCGATCACGAACGTGCGCCTGGCCCCGGCCACCTCCGCGTGGGGGACCGCGAGGCCGCGGCCCACGCCCGTGCTCATCTCCGCTTCGCGCGTCTTCAAGCTTTCCAGGAAGCGGCGGTGGTCGCTGACCAGGCCCGTGGCCTCGGCCTCGATGGCAAGCTGCGCCAGCACCTCCTCCCGCTCCGTGGCTTCGATCCCGATCTGGATGCAGGTCGTGGCCAGGTGCTCGCAAAGAGTGAGCATCTTCTTGCTCTTCACGCGCTATCGTCTCCCCGCATGAAATTCACCGCTCCTGATGTAAACACCGGGCCGCCCGGTTGTCAAGGAAGGAGCGGGCGGACGGAAGACCAGGCTCCACTTGGAATTCACCTGTGATTGATTATAATTATTGTGAGGGGATGGGATTGGGACCCACGGTTCAGGTAAAACTCTTCCGCTGAAGCGGCCCGGCCCGGGCGGACCAAAACCATTATAAAACTCTCTATGATTTCCCGGCCCGGGCGCGATGGCGAGGCCGAGGCATATCCAAGATGTTGGTAATAAAGTTGGCCAAAATCATTATCGGCAGTCGAGGAAGCAAGCTCGCGCTGTGGCAGGCGGGATGGGTCCGCGACGCGCTCTCGAAATTGCGTCCGGACCTGGAGATCACACTCCAGGTCATCAAGACCGAGGGCGACGCCCGCCACGACCTGTCCCCCGGGGCCTTCGGCAGGGAAGGCATCTTCACCGCCGAGCTCGACCGCGCCCTGCTGGACCGGCGCATTGACCTCGCCGTGCACAGCTTGAAGGACCTGCCTACCAGGCTGGGCCAGGGCCTCGCCCTCGCCGCCGTCACCGAGCGCGAGTCCATCCGCGACGTCTTCATTATCACCTCCGAGCGCGCTGAACAGCTTGGCATCACGAAAACCACGCCCGCCAGGGAGGCCCTGGCACGGCTGCCCCACGGCTTCAAGGTCGGGACCTCCAGCCTCCGCCGCGTCATGCAGCTCAAATATCTTTTCCCCAAGCTCGAATTCGCGCCGCTGCGCGGCAACCTGGACACGCGCCTGAAAAAGGTCGCGGAGGGCCGGGCGGACGCGGTGGTGGTCGCCGAAGCCGGCCTGAACCGGCTCGGCGTGGGGCCGCGGGGACACCTCTTTATTCAGCTCACTCCCGACTGGTATCTGCCCGCCGCCGGGCAGGGCGCGCTCGCCATCGAGTCCCGGAGCGATGACCCCGCCCGCGCCGTCGCCTTCCTGCTCGAACACGCGCCCACCCGCGCCGCCGTCACCGCGGAGCGCACGGCCATGGCCGCGCTCGGCGCCGGCTGCCGGGTGCCCGCCGGGTTCCTGGCCACGGTGGATGGAGAAAGAATGAGCGTGAGTGGAGTGGTGGGCGATCCGGAGGGAAATAAGCTCATCAAGGCGGACGCGGAAGGGAAGGCGGCCCAAGCGGAGGCGCTGGGCAAGGCCCTGAGCGATGACCTGCTCCGGCAGGGCGCGGGAGAGATCTTAAAGGCGGTGCGCGGATGAGCGGCAAGGTCTATCTGGTCGGCGCCGGCCCGGGCGATCCCGGCCTGCTCACCATGCGCGGCTTCGAGCTGGTCCAGAGGGCCGAGGTCATCCTCTTCGATCAGTTGGTGGACGAGCGCGTGCGCGAGTTCTTTCCGGAGAGAGCCGAAAAAATTTTCGTGGGCAAGGAAGGCGGAACCCACTACGTGACGCAGGATGAGACCATCTCGCTCATCGTGGAAAAGGCGCGGGCGGGGAAGATGGTTGTTCGGCTCAAGGGCGGCGATCCGTTCGTATTCGGCCGGGGAGGCGAGGAGGCCGAGGCCTGCGTCGAAGCGGGCATCGCGTTTGAGGTCGTGCCCGGAGTGACCGCCGGCGTGGCCGCGCCGGCCTATGCCGGAATTCCCGTCACTCACCGCGACGCCTCCGCGAGCCTCGCCCTCATCACCGGCCACCGCCGGGGCGATAAGGAGGACGACCTGGAAATCCCGACTCCCGCCGCCGACACGCTCGTCTATTACATGGGCATCAAAAATCTGCCGGCCGTGACCGACGCCCTGCTTAAAGCCGGGCGGCCCGCCGACACGCCGGTGGCGCTCATCCATCGCGGCACGAGCCCCCGCCAGCGCGTGGTCACCGGCACCATCGCCACCATCGTTGACGAGGCGAAAAAGAGCGGGATCCGGCCGCCCGCCGTGATCGTGGTGGGCAAGGTCGTAAGCTACCGCGACACGCTCTCATGGTTCGAAAAAAAGCCGCTCTTCGGTCTCACTATCCTCATCACCCGCCCGCGCCACCAGGCCAGGGAACTGCGCGAGCTGCTGGCCGACCGGGGCGCCGCCGTGGTGTCCATCCCCGCCATCGAGATCAAGGGACTTGCCGACTACACCGAGCTCGACCGCGCTATTGCGGAGCTCGCGGACTATCATTACCTGGTCTTCACCAGCGTGAACGGCGTCACCGCGTTCTTCGAGCGGCTCTCCGCGCTGAAAAAGGACGCGCGGTCCCTGGCCGGCCTCGCGACCGTCTGCATCGGATCGCGCACCGCCGCCGAGCTCGCCAAATTCAACGTGAGCTGCGACCTCATGCCCGAGAAGTACGTGGCCGAGTCGCTGCTCGAAGCCTTCCCGCAAGACCTCGCCAACAAGCGCGTCCTGATCCCGCGCGCGCTGGAGGCCCGCGAGGTGTTGCCGGAGGGACTGCGCCGGCGCGGCGCCAAGGTGGACGTGGTCCCGGCCTATCGCACCGTGGGCGCCGAGGACAAGATCGAGGTCCCCGACAACGTGGACATCGCCGTCTTCACCTCCAGCTCCACCGTGGACCATTTCCTCAAGCGGGCCACGCTCCCCGCGGGATGCAAAATAGCCTGCATCGGCCCCATCACCGCCCAGACGCTCAGCGAGCACGGCCTCACCGCGGACATCGAGTCCAAAGAGCACACCATCCCCGGACTGGTGGCGGCCATCGAGGAATACCATTACATTTCCAAAGAGAGATCAAAATGATCGGCATCAGCAAATTGCTCATTGACAAGGAAGAGCCCTCCGACGAGCTGCGCTACGGCAAGGCGGGGCACCCGGGCGAGACGCCGGCGGCCTCGAACCGGCCGATCGTGGTTTACAACTGCCTGCGCCGGTGCAACCTGCGCTGCATCCATTGCTACGCGCAGGCGACCAACGAGGAGGCCCCGGACATCCTCTCAACCGCCGAGGCCAAGGCCATGATTGACTCGGCCGCGGACTTCGGCTGCCCGGTCATGCTCTTCTCCGGTGGCGAGCCGCTCATGCGCGGCGACGTGTTCGAGCTCATGCGCCACGCCGCCGCCAGGAACATGCGCACCACGCTCTCGACCAACGGCACCCTGATCACGCGCGAGCTGGCGGGCGAGCTCAAGACCTGCCGCATGGGCTACGTGGGCATCAGCCTGGACGGGCTGGAGGACACCCACGACAAGTTCCGCCGCCACAAGGGATGCTTTCAGGAGGCGCTCTCGGGCCTGGAAAACTGCAAGGCCGAGGGCCTGCGCACCGGGCTCCGCATCACGCTCACCCGGCACAATTACCGGGACGTGCCCGCCATCCTCGACCTCCTGGTCGAGCGTGAGATCCAGCGCGCCTGCTTCTATCACCTGGTTTACACCGGACGCGGCTCGGAGATGATAGAGGAGGACCTGACCCACGACGAGACCCGAGAGACCATGGACATCATCATCGCGAAGACCCTCGAAATCCACGCCCGCGGCCTCGCCAAGGAAGTTCTCACCGTGGACAACCACGCCGACGGACCCTATCTCTGGCTCTGGACCAAGAAGCACCGGCCCGAGCTCGCCGACCGCGTCTTCAAGATGATAAGCATAAACCGCGCCCAGAGCACCGGCCAGGGCATCTCCTGCGTCTCCTGGAACGGAGACGTCTCGCCCGACCAGTTCTGGCGCGACAAAATCCTCGGCAACGTCCGCAAGAACACGTTCGAACAAATCTGGATGAACCCGGACAACCAGTTCCTCAAAGACCTGCGCCGCCGCGAGGAGCTGGTCAAGGGCAAGTGCGGTCGCTGCCGCTTCCTCGCCATCTGCCGCGGCGGCTTCCGCGCCCGGGCCGAGGCCAAGTTCGGAGACATGTGGGCCGAGGACCCGGCGTGCTATTTGACCTGGGAGGAGACGGAGAGATAGGGTGGAAAGTTGAGATGTTTTTTTCACGCAAAGGCGCAAAGCTCACAAAGTTAGGAATAAAAACTATTAATTTCTTCTCTGCGATCTTTGCGCCTTTGCGTGAGAAAATTCTCTGGTTCTCTTAGGAGGTTTTAAGATGGGCTTTCCCCAGACCAGGATGAGGAGATTAAGAAGGACCGAGGCCATCAGGAGGATGGTGCGCGAGCACCGCGTGCTGCCCTCGAACCTGATCATGCCCTACTTCGTGGTGGACGGCGAAAAGGTTCGTGAGCCCATCTCCAGCATGAGCGGCCAGGACCGGCTCTCGGTGGACCTGTTGGTGAAGGAAGCGAGGCGGGTGCGCGACCTGGAGATCCCCGCGGTCCTCCTTTTCGGCGTGACCGAGAAGAAGGACTGTGAGGCGTCCGAGGCCTGCCGCGACGATGGGCTGATCCAGCGGGCCGTGCGCGCGCTCAAGAAGCAAGTGCCGGAGCTCGCCGTGATCTGCGACCTGTGCTGCTGCGAGTACACCGACTCCGGCCACTGCGGCATCCTCACGCCCGCGGGCGACGACGTGGACAACGACGCTACCCTGGAGCTGCTCGCCAAGATCGCGCTCACCTATGCGGAGGCCGGCGCGGACATCATCGCGCCCTCCGATATGATGGACGGCAGGATCGGCGCCATCCGCGACGCGCTCGATACCGAGGGCTTCCCCGACGTGGCCATCATGAGCTACGCCGCCAAGTATGCCTCCGCTTTTTACGGGCCGTTTCGGGAGGCCGCGGGCTCGGGACATTTCCACGGCACGCGCAAGACCTATCAGATGGACCCGGGGAACGCGCGCGAGGCCCTGCGCGAGGTCGCGCTCGATCTGGAGGAAGGCGCGGACATGGTCATGGTCAAGCCCGCGCTCGCGTACCTCGACGTGATCCGCGAGGTCTCCGAGGCCTTTGCCGTCCCGCTCGCGGCCTATTCCGTCTCCGGCGAGTACGCGATGATCAAGAACGCGGCGCAGCAAAAGCTCGTTGACGAGCGCATGATCGTCCGCGAGACCCTCACCGCCATCAAAAGGGCGGGGGCCGACATGATCATCACCTATTACGCCGTGGAAGCGGTGGAGAAGGGATACTTGAAGGATTAAATGTTAATGGAGAGTCTGTTCTCACGCAAAGGCGCAAAGATCGCAAAGAATAAAAAAATAAATTCTTTGCTTTGCGATCTTTGCGCCTTTGCGTGATAAAAATCTTCTCAACGAGGACAGAATTTTATGCATCCCGGACCCGGACATAAAGGAGAAGGCGACGCCTTCCTGCCCCGCGTGCTGGCGTGGGAGCTCACGCGGCGCTGCAACCTGAACTGCATCCACTGCCGCGCCGTGGCCTCGATGGAAGCCCCGGAGGGAGAGCTGACGCTTGACGAGTACAAGGCCCTGATTGACAACGTGGCCTCATTCGCGAAGCCCATCCTCATCCTCACCGGCGGCGAGCCGCTCTTACGGCCCGACCTTTTCGACATCGCGGCCTACGGCACCGGCGCCGGCCTCACCGTCGCGGTGTCCACCAACGGAACCATGGTCACCACCGACGTGGCCCGCCGGCTGCTCGCCGCCGGCGTCAAGACCTGCTCCATCAGCATTGACGGCCCCACCCCCGAGGTCCACGACGACTTCCGCCGGCAGCCCGGCGCCTTCGAGGCGAGCCTCAAAGGCATGGCCATGCTCCAGGAAGCCGGCATCAACGTCCAGGTCAATACCTCGCTCACCCAGCGCAACATGCATGACCTCGACAACATCTTCCGCCTGGTCAAGCGCATGAAGGCGCACGCCTGGCACGTGTTCATGCTCGTGCCCACCGGCCGCGGCGAGGACCCCGGATCGCGCGACCTCATCACCTCCGCGGACTACGAGCGCATCCTGAACTACATCTACGAGAAGAACCGCGACGAGCAGATGGAGATCAAGCCCACCTGCGCGCCGCAGTATTACCGCATCCTGCGCCAGCGGGCCAAGGCTGACGGCATCCCGGTGGACGCCCTGCACTTCGGATTGAACGCCCGCACCAGAGGCTGCCTCGCGGGGATGGGCTTCGGATTCGTGAGTTACAAGGGCGACGTGTTCCCCTGCGGCTATTACCCGGTGGCCGCGGGCAACGTGCGCGAGCAGAGCTTCCGCGAGATCTGGGAGCGCTCGCCGCTGTTCGGGAAGCTCCGCGACTTCAAGAACTACAAGGACCCCTGCGGATCATGCGGCTACATCCGCGTCTGCGGAGGCTGCCGCGCCCGCGCCTATGCCGTCACCGGCGACGACATGGAAGCGGAGCCTTATTGCGAGTACGGCGAGGGATTATGAAGCAAGCGGAAAACGGCCGGCCCGAGCTCGACGAGCTTGACCGGAAGATCTTGAACCGGATCCAGGTGGAGGTCCCGCTTGATCCGCGGCCCTTCCGCGTGCTGGGACATGAGTTCGGGTTGAGTGAAGACGAGATGATAGGGCGGGTCCGGCGCATGTGGAACCTGGGCATTGTGCGCCGGCTCGGGCCGATCATCAACTACCATGCCTGGGACATGAGCGGCGTCCTGGTCGCCTCCAAGGTGGACGAGGACAGGATCGAGGACGCGCGGTCCGCCGTGGCCGAGCACCCGGAGATCACGCACGCCTACCTGCGCGAGCACGAATGGAACCTCTGGTTCACCGTGATCGCGGAGAACGAGGCCGCCATGGACACCATCATCAAGAAGGTGACAGAACGGGCCCGGCTCAGCGACGTGAAAAAACTGCCCCAGAAAAAGTCCTTCAAGCTGGGCGTTAAGTTTGAAGTATAACTATCTAATCTAACATGGAATTTAAATGGTAAGCGACCGAGAATTTATTGACTTGGCCGGGAAGGGCTTAAAGATCGAGGCCCAGCCGCTCAGGCCGCTCGCTGAGAAGCTGGGCCTGAGCCAGGCCGAGGTCATCGCGAGGATCAAGCGGCTGATCGCGGAGGGCAAGGTGCGGCGATTCGCGGCCTCCGTGCGGCACCAGCCCATCGGCTTTTCCGTGAACGCCATGGTCATCGCGCATACCGATGAGGCCCACATTGACGAGGTTGGAAACGCCGGCCAACGGATCGAGGCGGTGAGCCATTGCTACCACCGCGCCCATCCCAACGGCGACCCCTGGTGCGTTTACATCATGGTTCACGGCCAGGGGCAGGAAGTGGTTGATGACGCCGTGGCGCAAATCCGGCGGATTCCGGGCGTCAGGGAGGTCGAGGTGTGCCCGTCGCGGGGTGAGCTCAAGAAGACGTCGCTTTCCGGCGTGAGCGCGGACCCGGACCTGGTCGGCGGCTGACTGCTCAGGCCGCGCCCGCTTACGGCTTGGTCTCGCTTCCCTCCGGCTCGGGCCGATATGTCTTGAACTCAACGGCAGTCAGCACCTTGCCGGATAGGTCCCGGATCTCCACCTTCCACGACCCCTCATCCGACGGCTTGATCTGCTTGCTGCTCCAGGTGCGCCAATTGGACGAGCCGACCTTGAGATCAACCGCCGAGACCTGTTTGTCGTTCAAGAACCACACATGGCTCACCGTGGTCGCGTCCGCCGCGCCGGTAATTCGGGTAAAACAGTAGAGCTTGCCCACGTCGGTCGGGAAGCTGTCGCCCGGCTCCACCGGTGTGCGGTCCTTTACGTCCTTGCAGATCACGGCCTCGCCCACGCCGAGGCCCGCGGCCACGGCCCAGCCGGACAGCAGGACCAGCACCAGGACCGCGATAATCGTCCTCTTCATGTCTTCACCTCTCCTTTTGCCTGTACAGGCAGGGTCAGGTCTTGAGCCGAAAGCAAACGTCATGCCCGGACGCACTAATTGTGCGCCTGGGATCACGGAGTTTCAACTTTCATCCGGCCCCGCCTCGCCGCGAAATTTTCGAGCGCCCTCTTTTGCTCGCGGCTGAGCCAGATTTTCCGCTCTAATTTTTTCAGGATGCCCAGCGCTTCCTCTGGCGTTCCGGCGTCTCCCATCACGATCAGCGCGGCGGCCGCCATGGTGGCGGAGCGGCCGTGGCCGAAGGTGCAGTGCACCAGCGCCTTGCGGCCTGCGGCAAGCGCGGCTTCCAGGAACCGCGCGCCTTGTTCAAGCTCGGCAAGTGTAGGCGCGGTCCCGTCCAGCGCCGGGATGGCGGCGTAAAGAAACGCGTCGTCGGCGACGAGCTCGGGCGGCGCGCTGAATTCCGCGATCATGTCGAGCACCGCGCTGATCCCGGAGCGCTTGAGCTCGGGAACATCGCTGGAGATGACGCGTGCTCCCAGGAACAGCCCCTGCCGCACCTCCTCGAACAGCGGCTCATGCCCCCGAGCGCGATACCTCTTCCATGCCCGCATTTCAAAAATCAGGTAGGGCCAGCAGAAAAAGCGGATGAGCAATTTCACGCGGCCGCGAGGCGTCTTGAATAAAAGCCCCGGATTGATCCGAAAAAGCGAGGCGCCAAGATACATCAGGCCGGTGAACATCTCGGCCATTGCCGCCTGGTAAAAGGCCGCGGCCGCTATGGCGGAGCCGATGAACGATGAACCGCGGCACGCCTCGCCCGCCCAGGCGAACAGGGCCGCGAACGCGAAAAAGATGATTGCGAACCCCATTCACTTTCCTATGCAGAAGCGGCTGAAGATGAGGCCGAGGATTTCCTCGGTGGCCGTCTCGCCGGTGATCTCGCCGAGGCCGGAGAGGGCCTCACGCAGGTCGGAGGCCGCGAACTCGTCGGACAGCCCCTGTTCCCTGGCCGCGCGCGCGCTGAGCAGCGCCTCGCGGCAGCCGCGGAGGGCGGAAATGTGCCGGGAGTTGGTCAGCAGGGGCGCTTCCTGGGACGAGGGGGCGGCGCCGAGGGCGGCGGCGATCTCGCGTTCCAAGTCAGCGATGCCCTGTCCGGTCAGGGCCGAGATCACGACGGCCGGCGCTCCCGCCGCCAGTTCCTGGACCTGATCCGGCCGAAGCGCCGGCGGCAGGTCGCATTTGTTGACGACCAGCGCCATCCGGCCGCGGAGGGTTGCGGCGATGGCGCGGTCCTCGGCGGTGAGGGGACTGGAGCCGTCCACCACCATGAGGGCGAGGTCGCAGGAATCGAGGGCGGCGCGCGCCATGCTCACGCCGATGCTCTCGACCGGGTCCGCGTCATCCCTGATGCCCGCGGTGTCGAAGAGGCGCACGGGCAGGCCCATGATCTCAACCGCGTCCTCCACCACGTCGCGGGTGGACCCGGGCACGGGAGTTACGATCACGCGCTCGGAACGGAGCAGGGCGTTCATCAAGGTGGACTTGCCCACGTTGGTCCGGCCCGCGATCACCACCCGCGCGCCCTCCCGGAGCAGCCGGCCCGCGCCGGCATCGGCGAGCAGTACGTCCAGCGTGGCCCGCGCGTCATCGAGGCGGCGGGACAGCTCGGCGGGCGTGATGGCCGTCACGTCTTCCTCGTCACTGAAGTCTATCCCGGCCTCGATGCGAGCCAGCAGGTCCGCGAGGTTTTCGCGGAGCGCGCCGAGCCGCCGCGACAGGCCGCCCGCGAGCTGCGCCGCGGCCGCGCGGGCCGCCGCCGCGGTCTCGCTCGCGATCACGTCGGCCACGGCCTCGGCCTGGGCCAGGTCAATGCGGCCGGAGAGGAAAGCGCGGCGGGTAAACTCTCCGGGCCCGGCCGGCCTGGCCCCGGCCTCCATGACCGCGGCCAGGACCCGGTGCAAAGCGGCGGGCCCGCCGTGGCAGTGCAGCTCGACTACGTCCTCCCGGGTGTAGCTCCGGGGACCGCGCATGCAAAGGCACAGCGCCTCGTCAATACGTTCGCCAAGATGCTCGATCCAGCCCAGGGCCGCGCTCCAGTCCGACTGGTCCGCAACGCCCCGCGCCCCGTGAAAAACGGAGGCCGCGATCGGAACGGCCCGTGGCCCGGAAATCCGGATGATGCCGATGGCGCCGCGGCCGGGCGCCGTGGCAATGGCGGCAATGGTATCGTTATCGTCGGCGCTCACGTTCATTGTTGGCAAAGGTAGCAAAGGGATCGGGAAAACTCAAACAATTTGCGCACGGCCCCCGACATTTTTTTGCGGCGGGGGTGGTCAAAGAGCGAGAAGTGTGGTAAATAAATAGGCTTATATCTGGACTGCTTTTCCTTTCGGAGCACGTGGTATGCCCATAAGCAAGAAGGACCGCAAATACATTTTGAAGAATTATCCGGCGGTTTCCATCAAGGACCTTGCGCGGGAGCTTGGTGTCAGGCCGCAGGAGGTGCGTGAGGTCATCGAGTCGTCGGGCCAGGCGGTAAAGGACCGGGACAAGGAAGGCCTGCCCGCCCCCCGCAAGTCGCTGCTCGGGTACACTCCGGCGCGGGCGCTGGGGGTCATGGTGCTGGTGGCGCTGGTTTCCGTGGTGTTTCTGAACTCGATGCGCAACGGGTTCCATTATGACGACATCCATTCGCTGCTGCAGAATTTCGGGGTTCAGGTGGAATGGACCAAGAACCCGGAATCGCGCACCCTGTTCTACCGCTATTTTTACCAGCCCGAGCTTTTCAGCTCGCGTCCCAAGGTGGGGATGCCCCGGCCCCTGCTCATGGAGACCTTCGCCCTCAACTACCTGGCCGGGACCATCGCCTGCGACTCGTTCCATAACGGGTGCAAGGACCGCGGCTACGATCCGCGCGGCTGGCTCCTCTTCAACATCCTGCTCCATCTCATCAACACCATCATCATCTACGTCGGGCTGTGCCACCTCACCGGCCGCCACCGGATCGCGCTGCTCACCGCCATCCTCTTCGCCGTCCACCCCATCAACACGGAAAGCGTGAACTACATCAACTGCCGCTCCGAGAGCTTCGGCGTGTTGTGGATGCTGCTCTCCATTTATTTCTTCATGCGGTCGCTGCAGACGGACGGACGGCGGCCACTTGTTTTGTCCGCCGTGTTCCTGGCGCTCGGGCTGCTGACCAAGGAAATGTCCTTCGTGACCCCGGCGCTGGTCTTCTGGGCCGGCTTTATTTTCGTGCACGCGCATGAGCGGGAGGACGAATCGTTCATTATAAACATGTTGGCCAACATGCGGAATTATCTGGCCCGACATTTCCGGAAATTCGCCGTGCTGATCGCCGTGGACGTGGCCTATCTGATTTACCGTTCCGCGGTCATGGAAAGCATGGTGGGCCGGCCGCCGCGTTCCTATGGTGACAACTTCGCCACCCAGATCCCGGTTCTCGTGTCCTACCTCCGCCTCCTTTTCGTTCCGGTCCACCAGAACATCAGCTATGAGAACATCATCTACAGGTTCAAGGACGTGGTTCACGACCCGCTGATCTTCGGCGGGCTCACGTTACTGGCCGGACTCGCCGGGCTGGGCCTGGCCTGGTATAAGAAGCATCCGGTCGTCAGCTTTGCCATCGCCAATTTTTTCGTCACCCTCTCCATCACCTCCATTATGCCGCTCAACGCCATCAAGAACGAGCACCGGCTGTATCTGCCGTCGCTGGGCGCGTGCCTGCTGATCGTCGGGCTCATGGACCAGAGCGCGGCATATTTCACGAAGAAGGACGGGCCGCGCGGGGCCTGGCCCGCGCCGGCGCAGGCCCTGGCCGTGGCCGTCATCATCTTCTTCGTGTCCCTGACCGCGGTCCGCAATTTGAGCTGGCACACCGACCTTACCGTGTGGCGCGACAGCGTCAGGAACTCGCCGACCAAGGCGCAGGTGGTGTCCGACCTGGGCAACGCCTACTACCGCTCGGCCCGGGCGGTGGCGGAAGGGGGCGAGATCACAAAGGACGGCAAGATAGACAAGGCCGACAGCCTGATCATCTCCCAGACCTTCCGCCAGTCCGTGCCGGAGGGACCGATCACGCCGGAGGTCAGAAAGACCCTGGACGAGCTCAGCCTGAAGGGCCTGAACCGGGCCGAGCTGCTTTACCTGTGGGGCATCAGGGTCGAGCGTTCATACTACAAGGCCTGGCACAATCTGGGGACCATCAACTACACCTACGCGCGCGCTGACATGATGAGCCGTGACAACGAGGCCGCAAAGAGGCACCTGGGCATGGCCGTGGAATTTTTCAAAGGAGCCGCCCAGATCTATCCCAACGGCGAGAGTTACAACGACCTGGCATCCACCCTCATGATGCTGCTTCGACTCGAAACCGACCCCAAAAAGCAGGATGAGATTCTCAAGCAGGCCGATAAGTTCTACGAGAAGGCGGTCATCTACAACCCCGAGCTGCCCAAGGGGTTCATCAACCTGGCCCGGATCAAGGAACAACAGGGAGATATAAAGGCACAACACGGAGATAAGGGAGTACAGGGAAAGTATGACGAAGCTATACAACTCCTGGATAAAGCGATCCAGTTGAACCCGGTTGACCCGTTTCCTTATACCGTGAAAGCCCAGATTCAGCTTAAGCTTGAAAAGCCCGGGGCAGCCGCTGACACTTACAAGGCCTGCCTGCAGGCATCTCCCGGCTATGGCCCATGCCTGGACGGCTTGCAGAAGATCCAGCAGGGCGGAGACTTCAGTCCGGGAACACCCGCTCCCGAGCCTCCCTGATGCGCCATGAACAGGCCCGGGCTCGCGGTCAGCGCCGCCGCGCTCTCCATCCCGGCTTTGCGCGTCATCGCCGCTGAATCCGCCGGGCCGCCGTGAGACGTTGGCCCCGATAATGGCGTTAGGATGGACGCGTCGGTGATGATGAAGCATTCCTGGCACAGCAGGTCCCTGCCGATAATAGCGGCGGCATTGATCATCGCCTCCGGCTGCCATGGCCGCGAGCACAAGCCCGTGGCCGGGACCCTGCGCTTCAACATCATGACCGAGCCGCCGAGCCTGGATTGGACCATCGCCACCGACCAGGCCTCGCAGCGGGTGATCGTGAACATCATGGCCGGGCTCACCCGCTTTGACGAACATCTGCACCCCGTGCCCGACCTGGCCGCGAGCTGGGACGTGCTCGATGGCGGCCGCCGCTACGTGTTCCACCTTCGGCCGGACGCCCGCTGGAGCGACGGGGCGCCGGTGACCGCGGACCAGTTCGTCTATGCCTGGCGCAGGCTCGTGGCGCCGGACACCGCCGCGGAGTATGCCTATTTCATCTACATGGTCAAGAACGCGGAGGCCATCAACTCCGGGGAGGAGAAAGACTTGGCGGCGCTCGGCGTGCGCGCGCTCGATCCGCTCACTCTGCAAGTCGAGCTTAACCGGCCGGTGGTGTTCTTTCCCATGATCACGACCTTCTGGGCCACCTTCCCGCTCCGGCGCGACGTGGTGGAGAAGTTCGGCGACAAGTGGACGGAGCCGGAGAACATCGTGACCTGCGGCCCGTTCCGGCTCAAGGAATGGCGCCATGAATACCGCATCACGCTCGAGCGCAACCCGGACTATTTCGGCCCCCGGCCCGGACTCGACCGCGTCATCTTCTACATGGTGAACGAGCTGTCCACCGCGCTCTCCCTGTACCAGACCGGCGAGCTCGACGCCACCGAGCCCATGCCCCCGCCCTCCATACCCTCCTACGAGAAAAGCCCGGAGTACGTGAACTTCCCCTACTTCGCCGTCTACTACTACGGCTTCAACGTGACCAGGCCGCCGGTGGACAACCCGCTGGTCCGCGCCGCGCTCGCCCACGCCATTGACCGCTCCCAGATCCCCAGCATCCTGAAGGGCCACCAGATCCCCACCGCGACCATTATCCCGGTCGGAATGGAGGGAGCTAATCCCGCGCTGGGCCGCGGCTTCGACCTGCCGCGCGCGCGCGAGCTCCTGGCCCAGGCCGGTTATCCGGGAGGAAAGGGCCTGCCCGCCATCACCATCGGCTACAACACCGAGGAAGCGCACAAGATGATCGCGGAGTTCGTGCAGCAACAGTGGAGCGAGAACCTGGGGATCAAGGTCGAGCTCTCCAACATGGAATGGAAGGTGTATTTAAAGGAGCTGCAATACGATCCGCCGCACGCGTGGCGGCTGGGCTGGATCCTCGATTACCCCGACCCCGACGCCATCATGACCGTGTTCCTGTCCAACAGCGGCAACAACCACACCCGCTGGAAGTCCGCGACCTACGACCGGCTGGTGCTCGACGCCTCCCAGGAGCCGGACCCGAAAAAAAGGCGGGAGCTCTATGACCGCGCCCAGCAGCTCCTCTGTTACGACGACACCGTGGTGGCCCCGCTCTACTCCTACACCATCAACATGCTGCTTCGGCCCTGGGTCAAGAATTTCCCCGAGAACGGCCTCGACATCCTCGACCTCAGAAGCACGCGCATCGAGGAGCCGGGGCTATGATCAAGTTCCTGCTGCAGCGGCTGGCGGCGGGGGCGCTGGTGGTCTTCATTGTGGCGACCCTCACTTTTTTCATCATGCACAACGTGCCCGGCGGGCCGTTTGACCAGGAGAAGAGTTTTCCGCCCGAGATCAAGGAGAACATCCTGGCCAAGTATCACCTCAATGAGCCTCTGAGACTGCAATACTATTACTACATGGCCGACCTGTTGCGGGGCGACCTGGGCCCGAGCTTCAAGTACCGGAACCGGCGGGTACAGGACATCCTGGCCGACACCTTCCCCGTGTCCGCGCAGCTCGGGCTCATCGCCCTCATCATCGGCGTGGGCCTGGGCGTGTCCGCCGGGATCGTGTCCGCGGTCAAGCGCGATTCCATCTTCGACCGCCTCTCCATCCTGGCGGCGTCGCTCGGCATCGCCTTGCCGTCGTTCGTGCTGGGCGCGTTCCTGATCTGGCTCTTCTCTTATAAGTTGATGCTCCTGCCGCCGGCGCTGTGGGAAACCTCGTGGAACATGGTCCTGCCCGCGCTCACGCTCGGGCTCGGGCCGGCGGCTTATCTGGCCCGGCTCACCCGCTCGAGCATGTTGGAGGTCATGGAAAAGGACTACGTGCGCACGGCCCGGGCCAAGGGACTCTCCGGCGCGGCCGTGATCCTGAAGCACGTGCTTAGGAACTCGATGGGGCCGGTGGTGACGGTGATCGGCCCGCTCACCGCCATGCTCGTCACCGGGTCGTTCATCGTGGAAAAGATTTTTTCCGTGCCCGGCATGGGCCGGTTCTTCATCACGGCCGTCACCAACCGCGACTACCCCCTGATCATGGGCGTGACCCTGGTCTACACCGCCCTGATCGTGGTCATGAACCTGGTGGTGGACGTGGTCTACACCGTCCTGGACCCGAGGGTGAGGCTGGAGTAAAAATATGGTGCGGCAACGGATGTATTAGTGCCTGTAGCCAAACGTGGTTTTTCAGCAAGCACGCATCAAAGCCACTTCTTCCTTCTGAAATAGATCAGCATGGAGATGGCGGCCGCGATCATGATGGCCCAGGTGAACGCGTATCCATAATTCCACGACTCGATCTCCGGCATGTTTTTAAAGTTCATCCCGTACACCCCCGCGATGAAGGTGAGCGGGATGAAGATGGTGGCGATGATGGTGAGCAGCTTCATGACCTCGTTCATGCGGTTCGACTGGCTGGAAAGATAGATGTCGAGCATGCCCGCCAGGAGGTCGCGGTAGGTCTCGATGGTGTCAATGACCTGGATGGTGTGGTCGTACACGTCGCGCAGGAACAGGCGCGTGGTGTCGTTGATCAGCTCGGACTCGTCGCGGTAAAGGCTGGTGATGACCTCCCGAAGCGGCCACACCGACCGGCGCAGGCCGATATTGTCGCGCTTCATGTTATGGATCGCGCGCAGCGTCGCCGGCGTGGGTTCGGTCACCAGCTGGTCCTCCAAAGACTCGATCCGCTCCCCGAGCTTTTCCAGGATCGAAAAATAACTGTCCACGATCGCGTCCATCAGGGTGTAGGCCAGGTAGTCCGCGCCCGATTTCCGCACCTTGCCCTTGTTGTTCCGGATGCGGTCGCGGATCGGGTCGAACATGTCGCCCTCCGTCTCCTGGAACGAGAGCACGAAGTTCCGGCCCAGGATCAGGCTCATCTGCTCGTTGCCGATCTCGCCGGTCTGGTCGTTATAAGAGAGCTCGCGCGCCACGATGTACAGGTAGTCCCCGTAATCCTCCGCCTTGGGACGCTGGTCAGTGTTGACGATGTCCTCCATCACCAGCGGGTGCAGGCCGAAGACCTTCCCTAACTTCTCCATCACCTCCACCTGGTGGATGCCGTCAATGTTGATCCAGGTCGTGCTCTTCCGGTCCTTGTAAACCTGGCAGTCCTCCACCGCCGCCGCCACCTTTTCCTCAAAACGGTTTTCATCATAGTCCATCACCGTGATCTTGACCTTCTCCGTCCTTTTGTCGCCGATGTGGACCAGCGTGCCCGGAGGAAGGCCACGCTTCTTCGAACGCCGCTTCATTGACTTCGGCATGCCACTTTACCCCTTTTGCTCATGGGAATTTCCCGTCATGATCCTCTCTCATAATATCATATCCCCGCCGAAAATTTTTCATTGCCATCTCGATGCCATGTCTTGCCTTGATTCCCGGTTAAGCGCCTTGGAGTGCGCAAGCTTGATTGCGCTTTTCTTAGCCCCGGCTTGTCGGGGAGTTGGAGTCGCACTTTCACCTTTTTTGTTCATTCGCGCTCCGCCGGGATCAAGCTCCCGGCTCGTCAAAGCGGCGTCAAGCCACCGCATTCCATAATCGGAGGCCGCTCTTAACCGGGAATCAATGATGTCTTGTATTTCATCCTCCTCCGTTGTAATCTCGGCTCCATGACGAAAATCATAGGGACGATTATCGCGGTGGTCCTGCTCGGCCTGGGCCTGCTTTTTCTCGTGGCCGCGGCCAAGGCCAATCCGGGGGCTCGCGCGCTGGTGGGCCTTGTTGCCATCGGCATGGGCGCGGGAGTGGCGTGGATCACGCTGGCGAAGAAGCCGGAGGTCGTGAAGAAGGTCGAGGTCACGCAGAAGATTGACCTGTCCGGCGACGTCAACCTGGACCTGATGAAGTGCAAGAACTGCGGCGCGGAATTGGACCGCAAGTCCGTCGAGGTCCGGGCCGGCGCGGTGTTCGTCAAATGCCCCTATTGCGGCAACGACTACCAGGTGACGGAGGAGCCGAAATGGTGAAGCGCATCATATTCCCGATCTTGTGGTTGATGGCTTTCAGCGCGCCGGCGCTGGGGCAGGACTACCGCTTCGCCGTGAACGAGAACCGCTCGGACATTTTCATCCGCGAAGACGGGGGCGTGGACATCGAATACGTCCTCACCTTCACCTGCGCCTCGGGCGCGCACCCCATTGACGTGGTGGACGTGGGACTGCCCAATAATTATTACGACCTCTCCTCGGTCCGCGCCTGGATCAACAAAAAGCAGGTTAGCGACATCCGGAAGTCGTCGTACATTCCGGTCGGGGTCGAGGTCCCTCTCGGGCCGAGCGAGATCAAGCCCGGACAGCACGGCACGCTCCAGGTGACCGCCACCAACCCGCACATGGTCTTCCCCGACTCCGAGAACCCGGAATACGCCAGCGTCGAGTTTTACCCGGTCTATTACGGCTCCAAGTTCACGTACGGCCAGACCCTGCTCCAGGTCGCCATCCACTTTCCCCAGGGCGCGGACGAAGCCCAAGTCAAGTGGCATTACCGCAAGTTCGACCAGGAGGGCGCCGACGAAAAAGGCCGGCTCACCTATATCTGGCGCAACCCCAACGCCTCGCCGTCATCCCAGTACAAGTTCGGCGTCAGCTTCCCCAAGTCGCTGGTCTCCACCGTGTTCGAGCCGGTCTCCGAGAGCGAGTACCAGAAGCCGCAGCCGGGCGGAGTGGCCGGCTTCTTCATTAATCTTTTCGCCTGGATCGTCGCCTTGATCATCTCCACCTCTCCCTTCCTCATCATCGCGGGGATCATCGTTCTCAACATCTATATGGCACGGCGGCGCAAAATGAAATACTTCCCGCCCACGGCGGCGGTGGAGGGCGCCCAGATCAAGCGCGGTCTCACGGCGCCGGAGGCCGCGCTCCTGCTCGAGCTGCCCTTGAACAAGGTTGCGGCCATGATCATATTCGGGCTGGTGAAAAAAGGAGTCGCGCGCGTCGAGCCCAACCCCAGGCTCCAACTCACCGTGCTCAACCCGGAGTCCCAGGAGATATGGCCCTACGAAAAACAGTTCCTCCGCGCCATCGGGCCCGACGGGCACCTGAACGAGAAGGCCTTGAAAAATCTTTTCCTGGACTGGATCAAGGTGGTGCAGAAAAAGTTGAAGGGCTTTAACGTCAAGAAGACCCGCGAGTACTATACGTCCATCGTCAGCCTGGCCTGGTCGCAGGTGCAGAAGTCCGAGTCCACCGCCGACCTCTCCAAAAACCTCGATGAGCAGTTCTCCTGGCTCATGGTGGACAAGCACATGGACACGCGGCTCAAGGAGACGCTGACCGACCGCCAGATCACCCCGCCCGTGTGGTGGCCCGCGTATCACCCGACCTCCACCTGGTCCACCGTAAACCAGACCGCCTCCGGCAACTGGGTCTCCGGCGCCGAGTTCGCCGACTCCGTGGTCTCGCGCGTCGAGAACCTGGCCGACCGCGCCGTGGGCAGTCTGACCGCGTTCACCGGCGGCATCACCTCCGTCACCAACCCGCCTCCGGCCAGGTCTTACAGCAGCGGCGGCGGCTCCGGATGCGCCTGCGCCTGCGCCGGGTGCGCCTGCGCCTGCGCGGGAGGGGGCAGATAGATGGGCATCATCGGGCGGGTCAAGGATTATTACGCGAAGAAGCGGCCGCTCGAGCGCGGCTTCCACACCTGCCGCGGCACGCTGCCCGACGGCGGCGCCTATCGGATGCACCTCCGGGTGGAGGGCGACGGATCGGGAGTGCTGGTCATCAACGCGGCCAAGGTGCTGCACCTGAACCAGACCGGCGTCGAGTACGTGAAGCTCATGATTGACGGCAAGGACGACGCCGGCGTGGCCCGCGCCATGGCCTCCCGCTACCGGGTGGGGCGCAAGCGGGCGGAGGCGGACTTCAAGGAGTTCAAGGATAAAATCCTGTGCCTGACCGCCTCCGACGATGTCTGCCCGGTGGAGGCCCTGGAATTCGGCCGCATCGAGCCATTCTCCATGCCCGTGTCCGCGCCCTATCGGATGGACCTGGCCATCACCCACCGCTGCGACCTGAACTGCGGCCACTGCTACGCGGGCGGTCCGCGCGAGATGAAGGAGATGGACACCGCGGCCTGGAAACAAGTGCTGGACCGGCTCTTTGCCGTGGGCATCCCTCACGTCTGTTTCACCGGCGGTGAGGCCACGCTTCGGGACGACCTGCCGGACCTGATCGCTCATGCGGAGGACCTGGGCCTGGTTACCGGGCTCCTCACCAACGGCTGCCGCCTCTCCGATCCCGATTACCTGAAGCGCCTGATTGCCGAGGGCCTGGACCACGCGCAGATCACCATCGAGTCGCACGATGAGAACGTCCACAACCAGATGGTGCGCGCCGAAGGCTTCGAGCGCACGGTCAAGGGCATCGAGAACGCGCTCGCTCAAGGGCTCTACACCGTGACCAACACCACGATCAGCCGCAAGAACATCGCGGGCCTCGTTGACACCGTGCGCTTCCTGCACGGCCTCGGCGTCCGGCGCTTCGCCATGAACGGCGTGATCCACGCGGGCCGCGGCGCCGACAACCCCGACGCGGTGCCGGCCCAGGAGATGGAGGAGGCGCTGGAGCGCGTGGTGGAGGTTGCCAACGAGCTCGGCATGAACTTCATCTGGTACACGCCGACCCGTTACTGCGAGCTCGACCCCGTCGAGCACGGGCTGGGCATGAAGCGCTGCACCGCCGGGCATTTCAACATGTGCATCGAGCCGGACGGGTCCGTGCTGCCCTGCCAGAGCTACTTTGAATCCGTCGGCAACATCCTGGCCGACGACTGGGACAAAATCTGGACCGCTCCACTTTTAAAGGACCTGCGCGAGCGCGGCTGGGTGGACGAGGAGTGTAAAAGCTGCGACCGGCTCGACCTCTGCGGCGGCGGCTGCCCCCTGGAAAAGGACGGCAAGGGCGTGGTGTGCACGGAATCGCTTTCCAACTTTTAACATGGTGGGAGTTTTGAGCGAAGAATCACCGCCAAGACGCCAAGAACGCCAAGAAGAATTTTTATATTAATAGATTATTTCTTCTTGGCGTTCTTGGCGTCTTGGCGGTTACTCTTTTTCTTGAAAGGCGATAAATGGACCTGACTGACCAGATCCGGCTCCACGCGCTCCAGGCTGAGTGGACCTGGCCGATGCGGCGCGAGTTGTATCGCCGCGCGCGGCTGGCTTCGTGCAAGAGCGTGCTGGACGTGGGCTGCGGCGACGGCAAGATCACGGAAGAGATGGCCGGGATTTGCCGGGGCAGGGTGGCCGGAGTGGACGCGAATGCGGAAGCGATCGAGGCCGCGAGGGCGCGGCAGGGCAGGGCGGAGTACTCTGAGGCCGACGCCTGCTCTCTCCCCTTTGGCCGCTCCTCATTTGACCTCGTGACCTGCCACTGGCTCCTGTTATGGCTCCCCGACCCGGTCCGCGCGCTTCGGGAGTTCAGCCGGATCCTGAAGCCGGAGGGCACGGTGCTTCTCGCGTGTGAGCCGGATTACGGCGGCCGCATGGTGGAGCCCCCGGAGGCCGGGCTGCGAGATGAATTGATGGAGGCGCTGGCGGGGCAGGGCGCTGATCCGCTGATCGGCCGGAAGCTGGCCGGCCTGCTCGCGGCGGCGGGATTTGCGGTCCGTGAGCTCGGCCTGTACCCGGGCGTGTGGGACAGCCGGATCAGCGAAGACCGCTTGAAAGAGGAAGAGCATTGGCTGCGGACCGTGCTTAGCGGACGTGTCGCCGGGCGCAAGCTCGACTCGGCCCTGCGCTCGCTGCACCAAGCGCATCGGCAAGGAAGCCTGATGATGGTTACTCCCGTGTTCTGGGCCATGGCCGGGAAAAAAGGATGACCCACATCCCCTCGATATTGTGATGAGCCTTACTTGACAAGGCAGGCGCCGGTGGCGGGGAGGTCCACTCCGTTGCCCTTGAGGTTGGCGGCCAGGAAGCGGGCGATCATTTCCTCCTGGAGCTGGCAGGGCAGGAGGAAGGAGTCGTGGCCGTAGTTGCTCTGGATTTCGCAGGAGGCCACGTCGGCGTTGTTCATTTTGAGGGCGCGCACGATTTCCTTTGATTCCTCCGACGGATAGAGCCAGTCGGAGGAGAAGGAGATGACAAGGAATCTCGACTTGACGCCGGCGAGCGCGCGGGCCAGGGTGCGCGCGCCGCCCAGGGTCAGGTCGAAGTAGTCCATGGCCTTGGTGATGTATAAATAGGAGTTGGCGTCGAAGCGGCGGATGAAGCTCTCGCCCTGGTGATCGAGGTAGCTCTCCACCTGGAACTCGGTGGTGAAGGTGTAGCCGATCTTGTCCCGGTCCTGGAGCCGGCGGCCGAACTTTTCGTGGAGCGACTCGTCGGACAGATAGGTGATGTGGGCGATCATGCGGGCCAGCGAGAGGCCGGGGTTGGGGTAAGGCCCGCCGTAGTAGCGGCCTTCCTTCCAGGCCGGGTCCGACATGATGGCGCGGCGGCCCACGGCGTTAAAGGCGATGCCCTGGGCCGATAGCTTGGCGCAGGTGGCGATCAAGGTGGCGGAGCCCACCATGTCCGGGTAGTCCACGGCCCATTGCAGGGCCTGCATCCCGCCCATCGAGCCGCCGACCACGTTGAGCAGGCGCTTGACGCCGAGGTGTTGGATGAGCGCATGCTGGGCCCGGACCATGTCGGCGATGGTGATCACCGGGAACTGGAGGCCATAAGGCTCTCCGGTCCGGGGGTTTATGGAGGACGGGCCGCTGCTGCCTTTGCACCCGCCGATGATGTTCGAGCAGATCACGAAGTATTTATTGGTATCGAAGGGCTTGCCGGGCCCGATCACGAGGTCCCACCATCCGGTTTTGTTGTCGTCCTTGTCATGATAGCCCGCGGCGTGGGCGTCGCCGGACAGCGCGTGGCAGATGAGCACGGCGTTAGATTTGTCGCGGTTGAGCTCGCCGTAGGTCTCATAGGCCAGGGTGATGGGCCCGAGGGTGAGCCCGCTGTCGAGGGTCATCTCGCGGGGGGTCTGGGCAAAGGTATAGTGCCTGGTGGAGACGATGCCCACCGATTCGCGCGCCCGCCAGGGCTCCCTGATTATCTTCTTTGCGCTCTTCATCCGCCTTGCCTTTAATATTATAACTGGGAAAGGGCCTGGTCGAAGTCTCCGATGATGTCGTCAATGGCCTCGATTCCGACGGAGACGCGCAGCAGGTCCGGGAAGATGTTGAGCGCCCGGCGGCGGTCTTCCGGGAAGCTCACGTACTGGCTTGACCAGGGGTGGATGATGAGCGTCTTGCAGTCGCCCAGGTTGGCCAGGTGATAGACGAGCTTGAGCCTGCGGATCAGCTCGAAGCAGGCTTTTTCGTCGGCGAGTCCGAAGGTGAGCAGGCCGCCGAAGCCGAGTCCCTTGAACTGGCTGCGGGCCACGGGGTGCGCGGGATGGTCGGGCAGGCCCGGGTAGTTGACCCACTTGACCTTGGGGTGTGCTTTAAGCCACACCGCGAGCGCCTCGGCGTTGCGGCAGTGCCGCTCCATGCGCAGGGCCAGCGTGTCAATGCCGATCAAGGTGAGGTAGGAGTGCCAGGGCGCGGCGCTGGTGCCGAAGTTGATGTGGATCTCTCGCCAGACGCGGTCGAGGAAGGCCCTGGCCCCGGCCCGGTCCTTGAACGGCTTGAAGTCCGCGTAGCGGTCGTCGGGCCAGCCGAACTTGCCCGAGTCCAGGATGATGCCGCCCACCGCGGAGCCGTGTCCGTTCAGGAACTTGGTGGTGGAGTGGACCACGATGTCGGCGCCGAGGTCCAGGGGCCGGCAGAGCCAGGGCGTGGCCAGGGTGTTGTCCACGACCAGCGGGCAGCCGGCGTCGTGGGCAACGGCGGCGAGCCTGGCCAGGTCGGGCACGTCCATCACCGGATTGCCGATGGTCTCGGCGAAGAAGAGGCGGGTGCTGGGCTTCACCGCCTTTTTCCATTCCTCCGGTTTCATGGGATCAACCAGGGTGACCTCGATCCCGAACTTCTTGATGACCTGCGTGAAGAGGAGGTAGGTGCTCATGAACAGCGAGTTGCCGGCCACTATGTGGTCTCCGGCTTTGAGGATGGCGAGCACGGCGTCGGTGATGGCGGCCATGCCGGAGGAGGTGGCCACGGCGCCGATGGCTCCTTCCAGCGCGCTGACCCTTCGCTCCAGGGCCTCGTTGGTCGGGTTTCTAAGGCGCATGTAAATATGTCCGGGCTCCTTGCCCGCGAACACGCGCGAGAGGCCCTCCGCGTCGGGGAAACGGTGCGCCGCACTCTGGAAAACGGGGGCGAGAGTGGAGTTCAGCCAGGCGTCGGGCGTCTGCCCTGCATGGATCACCTTGGTGTCGAATGAATGTTCCTTGTTGCTCATCAATCAGTCCTCCTTCAGGTTGGAGAGTGCGGCGGCACGACGCCGCTTTCATTGGCGTTAATATTTTATTTTAGCCGCAGATGAACGCAGATGAACGCAGATAGATAAAATCATTTTAGGGTTATCTGCGTTCATCGGCGTTCATCTGCGGCTGCTTTCAAATCTCTATCAAGGTCCAGGCTCATGCGTTCTCGAACAGCCACGTTGACAGGTAGCGCTCGCCGGTGTCGGGCAGGACCGCGACGATCATTTTGCCCTTGCCGGTCTTGCGGCGGGCGACTTCGAGGGCGGCCCAGGCCACGGCGCCGGAGCTGATGCCCACCAGGAGACCCTCCTCGCGGGCCAGCCGCCGCGCGATATTGCCCGCGTCCTCGTCCGCCACCTGGATCACCTCGTCCACCAGCGAGCGGTCGAGCACGGCCGGCACGAAGCCGGCGCCGATGCCCTGGATCTTGTGCGGGCCGGGCTTGCCGCCGGACAGGACCGGGGAATTCTTCGGCTCCACCGCGATCATGAGGAGGCCGGGCTTCTTGGGCTTGAGCGCGCGGCCGATGCCGGTGATGGTGCCGCCGGTGCCCACGCCCGCCACCACGATGTCCACCTTGCCGTCGGTGTCGTCCCAGATTTCCTTGGCGGTGGTGCGCTCATGGATCAGCGGGTTGGCCGGGTTCTCGAACTGCTGCAGCATGACGGCGCCCTTGGCGACCTTCATGATCTCCTGCGCCCGGTTGATGGCCCCGGTCATGCCCTTGCCGCCCGGAGTGAGCACGACCTCGGCGCCCATGGCGGCCAGCAGCTTGCGCCGCTCGATGCTCATGGTCTCGGGCATGGTGATGACGAGCTTGTAGCCCCTGGCCGCCGCCACCATGGCCAGAGCCACGCCGGTGTTGCCGCTGGTCGGCTCGACCAGGGTCCCGCCCTTTTTCAGCGCCCCGCTCTTCTCCGCGTCCTCCACCATGCTCACCGCGATGCGGTCCTTGACCGAGCCCAACGGGTTCCGGCTCTCCAGCTTGGCCAGCACCTCCGCCTTGAGGCCTTCGGTCAGCACCCTGAGCCTCACCAGCGGAGTCTGCCCGACGGTCTTGGTGATGTCGTCATAAATCTTCAATGCGTCTCCTCCTTTTACAATGTGCTCTTCCATTGACAGGGGCCAAGACGGAATCCCTAATGGTCCACGGACCTAGATCGAGTAGGTGGCGCCCTCGTGCTTTTTGTCCAGGTCGCGCTGAATGCCCACCAGGTCGCCGAGCGTCACCGCCGCCAGCTTGCGCCGCGTCTCCTCCACCGCCCCGAACCAGGTCTCGTGCAGAGCGCAGTGGTCGTGCTTTAAGCACTCCGGCTTGCACTGCGACGGGAGCTGCACCAGCGCGCCCTCCAGCGCCTCGACGATCTCCAAGAGCGTGATCTCGTCCGGCGGCTTGGCCAGCCAATACCCGCCCCGGGCCCCCCGCACGCTCTCCACCAGCCCGGCCTGGTGCAGGAGCCGGAGCAACTGCTCCAGGTATTTCTCCGAAAAATTGTGGGGCCGGCAGATGTCGCGCAACAAAGCCGCGCCCTGTCCGTAGCGGACGGCCAGATCCATGATGGCATGGATCCCGTAATGTCCTTTGGTGCTGAGCTTCATTTCCCTACCTTCCCTATAGGTTATGAAGGTAACATAACTGCATTCGGGCGTTGTTGCAAGCCAGGGCGAAAATTATTTGCGCGGCCCGGCTCAAATGAACCGTATTCATTTTTTCGACTTGACAACCCGATGATCCATCTGCTAATAATGAACTGCTTGACCTGACCGCAAGGACAGTATCATCGCCGTTGTCCTTCGAATCGAACGACGAGGTGAACGTGGGCTCTTGGTTATCGCGAAATAATTTTCATCACTCGGATTTTTCCGATCTTCCGCGGCTGGTGCGGGAGAAGGAGGCCCAGGGAGTCACCATCAGCGTCGGGTTCCCCACCTATAATGAAGAGACCACGATCGGGGAAGAGGTCAGCCTGATCAAGAGTGAGCTCATGGACCGGTGGCCGCTGGTTGACGAGATCGCGGTGATTGACGGCGGCTCGTGCGACCGGACGGTGGAGGAGGCGCGGGGGGCGGGGGCCGAGTCTTACGTGGCGCGCGACTGCCTGCCCCACCTTGCCGAGCTCAAAGGCAAGGGCGATAACCTGTGGAAGAGCCTGTTCCTGCTCAAGGGCGACATCATCGTCTGGCTGGACGCGGACATCCGGAACATGCACCCGAAGTTCGTTTACGGCCTGGTGGGCCCGCTGCTTTTTTACCCGGAGATCCAGTTCGTCAAGGCCTATTATGAGCGGCCGCTGCACCGCCCGGGCGAGGAGGACGAGTTCGGCGGGGGCCGGGTGACGGAGATTCTGGTCCGGCCATTGTTCTCGGCCTTTTTCCCGGAGCTGGCCCAGCTCTATCAGCCGTGCAGCGGGGAGTGCGCGGGCCGGCGGTCGCTGCTCGAGTCGCTGCCGTTCGCGGCGGGCTACGGCATCGAGACCGGCATGCTCATAGACATCCACTCGCGCCGGGGCCAGGACGTGATCGCGCAGGTCAACCTGGACAAGCGCGTGCACCGCAACCAATCCACCACCGCGCTCGGCACCATGGGCTTCGAGATCATCCACGCCTTCCTCTCCCGCCTCGAGGCGCTGGACCGCGCCAAGTTCCAGCGAACGCTGGGCAGCGAATATTTCAAGCTGACCTGCTCGCCCTCGGTCTATAAGCTGGAGGACACGCCCGTGCAATTGAACGAGCGGCCGCCCATGCTCAGCATTCCGGAGTACCGAGAGCGGCGCGGCCTTTTCCCCTGATCCGTCGCCGGCTTCCCTCGGCGGAATTCACCGTCTTGCCGCCACGCACGAAAAGAAACAGGGCCGGGATCTTTGTGCTATAATTCCATATCCATGAGGTGTGAAGCATGAGCCCGCAATCCCGGGTGCAGGGACTCCTCGAACAGGGCCTTTACTATTACGGCCTGGGCGAGGTCAAGAAGGCCATCGAGCTTTGGCGCGAGGTCCTGAGCCTGGACCCCGGGAACGAGACGGCGCGCGAGTACATCGAGATCGAGACGGGCCGGCCCCCCGAGGTCAAGCCCGCACAGCGGCCGGCACCGGAGGAGATCCTGGAGCCGGACGCCGAGGTCACCGAGAAGCTGCCCGACGCCCCGGTCCTGGCCGACGACTTTCTGGAAGGGCAGCGCCTGCTCCAGCACGAGGACTGGTCGCAGGTGATCAAGGAGTTCGAGGCCGCGCACCGTTTTGACCCCGCCAACCCCCTGTACTGGACCCACGTCGAGCTGGCGCGCGCCGGGCTCATCAAGAGCGTGATCGAGCGCGCCGGCGGCATTCACGCCGTCATCAGCCTCAAGGTGCCCCTGACCGAGCTGATCGGAAGAAAGGATTTCACCCAGGAGGAAGGGTTCGTGCTTTCCCTGGTCTCCGGCGAGACCTCGCTCATGGACGTGATCTCGCTGTCCCCCATCCCCCGTTTCCAGACCTACCAGATCATCCGGATGCTGTTGGATGACGGGCTATTGAAGACCCAGAGGAAAGGACGATGAGCACGGCGGACGCCCGGGGCCGGGTCTCCGAGAACACCCTCCTGTATTTTCTGGAGGACCCGGTGGTGGTGTTGAGCGTCAAGGGCACGGTGGCCTACGCCAACCCCGCCTTCCGCTTCCGCTTCCAGGTGCGGAGGAAGGACGTGGTGGGCCAGCATTTTTCCGAGGCCCTGCCGCAGTGGATGTGGGAGCCGGTGCTGGCGCGGCTCCGGGTGATGGAACCGGAAAGCGCTCCCCATAACTTCTGGCTCAAGAACGGCCAGGAGCGGTTCCGGGTGAGCATGGCGGGCATTGCGCTGAACGGCCGGACCGCGGGGGCGGTGGTGACGTTGTGGGACGCTTCGCGGGAGGGCGAGCAGAAGTTACGCAACCTTGAGCTGTTCCGGGCCATGCTCGAGGACCTGGAGCATCCGCTGGACCAGCTCAAGGACCTGCTGGACGGCCCGGTGGACAAGGTGAAGGGCCTGAAGCCCATGCATTCCGGGGTGGAGCACGTCGAGGAGGCCCTGTCGCGGTTCCGGGATTTCGCGGAACTGCTTCTGGGAGAGATCCGGACCGAGCGGGTCCCCTTTTTCCCGGGCCGCCTGATCGCCCTGGCCCGCAAGTCGCTCCGGCCCCTGGCCGAGCAGCGGGGCGTGTACCTGGAGGAAGGCATGGCGCGCGAGCTGCCCCGGGTGCAGGGCGACCCCGCGCTGCTCAACCGTGTGCTCGGCCTGCTCGTGGATTACATGGTCAAGGCCGTCCCGGTCAAGGAGATCGTGGTCATCGCCGCTGACCTTCTGCTCATGGAAAACGGCTCGCCCTGGCTGGCCTATTCCGTCACCGGGACCGGCTTCGTGAGCCTGGAGACCGAGTTATTGGAGGAGAAGGCGCCGCTCTTGGAGACCTTCAAGGGTCTTCCGGACGAACGCAAGCGGCTGGTGCTCCGGCTGATGCTGGCCCGGCGGCTGGTCACGGCGATGGGCGGGGTGGTCTCGGTGGCGGCCCACAAGCTGGCGGGGACTGCCATTTCCGTGCGCGTTCCGGTGGAGCTTCATATTTCCACGGTCGGATGATCCCCCCTCATTCCTCCTCGTCAAACCCGTCCTTGTCGGAGGCGATGCCCAGCTTTTCCAGGCGGTAGCGGAAGGAGCGGAAGGACACGCCCAGCAGCTCGGCCGCTTTTTTCTTGATCCCGCCCGATCGCTGCATGGCTTCCTCGATCAGCCCCCTTTCCAGTTCCTGGAGGATTGTTTCCATGTTGATTCCGGACTCGGGGAAGGGTATGGCGGGCAGGCCTTGGCAGATGGCCTGGGCGTTCCTGATTTTCTCCGGGAGATTGGTGGCCATGATGGTGTCGGTCTGGGCCAGGCTCACGGCGCGCTCGATGGCGTTTTCCAATTCGCGGACGTTTCCGGGCCAGTCGTAGGCGAGGAGCAGGCGCTCGGCTTCGGGGGCGATGTCTTTGATGTTCTTGCCGACCTCCTTGGCGTAAAGCCCAATGAAGTGGCGGATGAGCACCGGTACGTCCTCGCTGCGGTTGCGGAGCGGCGGGACCTTGATCTGAATGACATTGAGCCGGTAGAAGAGGTCTTCGCGGAAGGCGCCGGTCTTGACGGCGGCCTCCAGGTCGCGGTTGGACGCGGCGAGGACGCGGACATCCACGATCACGTCCTCGATCCCGCCCACCGGCTTGAAGGTCTTGTCCTGGATGGCGCGCAGGAGCTTGACCTGGATGGAGTGCGGGGTTTCGCCGATCTCGTCGAGAAAGATGGACCCTCGGTGCGCGGCCTCGAACAGTCCGCGCGTGTCGTGGTACGCGCCGGTGAACGAGCCTTTGAGATGGCCGAACAGCTCGCTCTCCAGGAGCTCGGCCGGGATGGCCCCGCAGTTGACGGTGACGAAGGGCTTGTCGCGGCGGGGGCTGTTGAAGTGGATGGCCTTGGCCACCAGCTCCTTGCCGGTGCCGGACTCGCCGGTGATCAGGACGTTGGACTTGGTGGGAGCCACCCGCCGGATCACCTCATAGACCGCCTTCATGGGCGCCGAGGTCCCGATCAGGTTGGCGTATACATATTTAGCCTCAACCTCCCGCCGGAGCCGGATGTTCTCGCGCACCAGCCTGGTCTTCTCCAGCGCCTTGGCCACCACCAGCTTGATCTCGTCCACCTGGAACGGCTTGGTGATATAGTCGTAGGCCCCGTTCTTCATGGCCTCCACCGCGCTCTCAGTGGAGGCGAAGGCCGTGATCATGATGACCATGGCCTCGGAGTCGAGCTCCCGGGCGCGGGCCAGCACCTTCATGCCGTTTACCTTGGGCATCATGATGTCGCAGATGATGAGGTCAGGGTTGAGGCCGGCGTCGAGCTTCTGGATGGCCTCTTCTCCGTTACAGGCCGTTTCGACGGCGCAGCCTTGTTTCTGGAGCAGAATTTCGAGGAACTCCCTCATGCTGAGCTCATCATCCACCACTAGGATCCTGTCCACTTCATTTCCCCCTGTTTCCCGCGGCCTGATCCGCGGAGGCGCGGTACGGCGCGCCGGGGTCTCCGGTGAACCTGACCGGGATCCTCACCACGAACCTGGTCCCCATTTGTTCGCCGTCCTCCACGCTGATCGAACCTTGCATGGCCTCGATGATCCGATACACGGTGCTCAGCCCCAGCCCGGTCCCACCGTCACGAGTGGTGAAAAACGGGTCGAAGACCTTGTCCTTGAACTCCGCGGGTATGCCGCACCCGGTGTCCTCTACCTCAATCACCACCATGGGCGGCTGATCAATGTCATCGCCCACCGGCGGCCCGTCCTCCCCGCGCGGCCTGGTTCCCGGTTCCATGTCGCCCGCCCCCGGTCCGCCGCCGTCCCGGCCCCGGTCCTCGTTTTCGCCTCCCTCCGCGGATTGAGCGCGGCCGGCGGGATCAGCCCCGCGCCCGTCCTGGAACGCCCTGATAATGAGGTCGCCGCCCTCGGGCATGGCCTGGACCGCGTTGTGGAGGAGGTTCCAGAGGACCTGTTCGATCAGCTTGGGGTCGGAAGTGATCATCAGGTCTGGGTCCACCGCGATCTTCCATCTGATTGCGGAGGGCATGTCGGTGCGGTTCTTGTACACCTCTATCATCTCCGGGATGAGCCGGTCCAGCCTCACCTCCTGGATGGTGCGCGGCTCGGGCCGGGCATAAAGAAGGAAGTGAGTGATCAGGCTGTTGAGCCGGTCCGTTTCCCGGATGACGATGCGCATCAGCCGGTGGCTCACGGGATCGAGGTCCAGGTCATTATCCAGGACCTGGATGGACCCGCTGATGGAGGCCAACGGGTTCCTGATCTCATGGGCGATGCCGGCCGCGAGCTGCCCCACCGCGGCCAGCCGGTCGGCTTTCCTGAGCCGTTCCTCCATCTGCCGGATCTCGGTGATGTCGTTCATGATGACCATGGTCCCGACCAGCTCTTCGCCCGCTGCGCGCAATGGTGAGATGCGGAACTCCAGGTTGTGGGCCTTGCCGTGCGGCGAGATCCAGACGATTTCGTGGCGGCTCGCCTTGGCCGCCCGGAGCGCCGGGTCCAGCGACAGGATGCCGACCAGCTCGGGAAAGATGATAGCGCAGTGCTCACCGATGGCCGAGCGCACCGGGACCCCGGTTATGGACTCCGCGGCCAGGTTGAACGAGGTGATGCGGCCGTCGAGCCCGAGCGTGAGGAGGCCGGATGACAATGACCTCACGATGTTGTCGTTCAATGCCTCCAGGGTATCGCGGTGGCGCATCGTCTCCTGCAGCTCGTTTCCGGTGACCCGGAGCTTCTCGGTCAGGTAAGTGGAGAGCACGGCCATGCCGAACATGGCGGCCAGGTTGATGGACACCAGGTAGAGGATCTCGATCCAGCCCACGGGTTCGAGGCGTCCGACCAGGGGACGCAGCCATCCGGCTTCCATGGCGGCGAGGAGCAGGCCATAGCACAAGGTCCCGGAGAAGGCGGCGAGGAAGCTTCCCAGCCGGTATTGCAGCGTCCCGCCGACGATGACGGCGAGGAGGTAAAGAAAGGAGAAGATGCTTTCGTTTCCTCCGGTGACGTAGATCAGGGTGGTGACGAAGATGATGTCCCATCCGATCTGGGCGTAGGAGAGCGCGGTCAGCCTCCTTAAGTATCTCAGGGCGAGGGCGGAGACGAGGGTGACGAAATAGGTAACGCCGGACAGGATGTAAATGGCCAGCAGTGAGGTGGCGATGAGAGAGGGCGTTTGCCGGGCCTGGATGACGGCGGTCGCTCCGAGCAAAAACGTGACCATGATGACCCGGAGCAACAAGGAAAGTTGCAGCCGCCGGTGGAGCTCTCCACCGGCGGCCGGGTCTTTCCGGGCCATCGTTGTGATGGCCTTCTGGTTCACGATTGGCTTATCCGCCGACATCGCCGAAACTGGCGGCCATGGTGAAGATGGGCAGGTACATGGCGATGACGATACCGCCGACGGCCACGCCCAGGAACACCATGAGCAAGGGCTCGAGCATGGAGGTGAGCGCCGCCACGGCGTCGTCCACTTCCTCCTCATAGAAGTCGGCGATCTTTGCGAGCATGGTATCGAGGGCGCCGGTCTGCTCGCCGACGCCGATCATCTGGACCACCATGTGGGGGAAGACCTTGCTCTCGCGCATGGGTTCGGAGAGCGTCTTGCCCTCGGCGATGGACGTGCGCACGTGCACCAGCTCTTTTTCGACCACCCGGTTGCCGGCGACCCGGGCCACGATCTCCAGCCCGTCCATGATCGGAACCCCGGAGCTGATCAGGGTCCCCAGGGTCCGGGTGAAGCTCGCCACCGCCGTCTTCTTGATCAGGTCGCCGATGATCGGGATCTTGAGGTAAAAGGAGTGCAGCATGAACTGCCCCTTCTTGTTATTGTTGGTCATGACGTAAGCGGCGATAAAGCCGCCGGTCGCGACAAGGATGTAGATAAACCCGAACTTGACGGTGAGCCAATTGCTGATGCTGACGATGTACTGGGTGAGCGCGGGCAGCTCCGCGCCCATCTCCTTGAACATCTTCGAGAACACCGGGATGACGAAGATCAGCAGCACCGAGATCACCACCACCGCGACGCTGATGACGATCGCGGGGTAGACCATGGCGCTCTTGATCTGCTTTTTGAGGCGGGCCGATTTTTCCATGGACAGCGCCAGCCGGTTCAGGATGGTGTCGAGGATACCGCCGATCTCCCCGGCCTTCACCATCTGCACGTAGAGGTTGTTGAAGACCTTGGGATGCCTGGCCAGGGCGTCGGCGAAGGTCGAGCCGGCCTCAACCGTCTCCTTGATGTCGTTGAGCACCTTTTTGAACGTCCGGTTGTCCGACTCCGTGGCCAGCAGGTCAAGACACTGCACCAGCGGCAGGCCCGCGTCAATCATGGTCGCGAATTGCCGCGTGAAGATGATGACGTCCTTGTCCTTGACCTTGGGCTCGAACCCGGGGATGTTTATTTCCATGCTGAAATCAAGGCCCTTGGGCTTGATCGAGCCCTGCAGGGGAGAGATCTCCTGGGACCGCAGCTTGGCCACCACCGCTTCAACATCCGGCGCTTCCATCACGCCCTTCTCGACTTTTCCCGCTTTCGTCCTTCCTTGCCAGGCAAATTTAGCCATTTCCCATCCCCCTTGTTGGTTTCACCGCCGGCAATGCCGCCGGCCGGCTTGACGCTCCTCAGGCCCCGGGCCCTTTCACCCCAGGGGTCCGAGTCGGAGCCCCGCGTTCGATTATCTGCTTCAGCTCTTCCGGATCCGAACTCCTACTCAGCGCGTCCTCGAAAGTGATCAGCCGCTTCAGATAGAGGTTGGACAGCGATTGGTTGAATGTAATCATCCCGAACTTGTCCTGCCCCACCTGCATGGCCGAATAGACTTGGTGGATCCGGTCCTCACGAATCAGGTTGCGGATGGCCGGGTTCGGAACCATGACCTCCAACACCAGCACCCGGCCGTGGCCCGAGGACTTGGGCATCAGGTTCTGGCACAGCACCCCTTCCAGAACAAACGATAGCTGGGCCCGCACCTGCGGCTGCTGGTAGGAGGGGAACACGTCAATGATACGGTTGATGGTCTGCACGCAGGAGTTGGTGTGGAGCGTGGCGAAGACCAAGTGGCCGGTCTCGGAGCAGACCAGGGCCGACTCGATGGTCTCCAGGTCGCGCATCTCGCCGATGAGGACGACGTCCGGGTCCTGTCGCAGGATGTACTTGAGGGCGGTCTTGAAGCTCTTGGTGTCGGAGTTGACCTCCCGCTGGTTCACGATGCAGTTCTTGTGAGGGTGCAGGTACTCGATCGGGTCCTCCACCGTGATGATGTGCTCGTGACGGTCGGCGTTGATCTTGTCCAGGATCGCCGCCAGCGTGGTGGACTTGCCCGAGCCGGTGGGACCGGTGACCAGAACCAGTCCGCGCGGCTTGTTGGACAGGCCCTCGACCACCGGGGGCAGGCCCAGCTCCTGGAAGCTCATGATCTTGAACGGAATGGTCCGGAAGGCCCCGGCCACCGCGCCCCGCTGCATGAAGATGTTGGCACGGAACCGCGACAGTCCCTTCACCCCGAAGCTCAGGTCGAGCTCGTTGCTTTCCTCGAACCGGTGCTTCTGCGAGTCGGTCAGGATGGAATAGCAGAGCTGCTTGGTCTCCGGCGCCGTCAGCGGCGGCGACTTAAGCGGCGTGAGCCGCCCGTCCACCCGAAGCTGCGGAGGCGCGCCGGTGGTGAGGTGCAGGTCCGACGCTCCTTTCTCGATCATGGCTTTGAGCAACTGATGAAGGTTTGGCATTGACTCTCCTCTTTATCGCATTTTATGGCTATCAAATTTCTTAATCGGCCGCCGTGACCCGCACCACCTCGTCCAGGCTGGTGATGCCTTCGCTCAGGTAATACAGCGACGACTGCCGCAGCGTGACCATCCCCAGCCGGATGGCCTCCTTCTTCAGCTCCGCCGAGCTCGCCCCGTTGAGCACGAACTCCTTGAGCTCGTCATACATGTACATGACCTCGATGAACGAGATCCGGCCCTTGTACCCCGTCTCCGAGCAGTTGAAGCATCCGGTGCCCTTGTAAAGCTGACAGCTCTTGGCCTTTTCCTCGTCGAGGCCGAGCTCGATCAGCGCGCTGGGCTCGACCTCGAACGGCTGCTTGCACTCCTTGCAGATCTTCCGTCCCAGCCGCTGGGCCTGGATGACGTTCACGGAGCTGGCCACCAGGAACGGCTCCACGCCCATGTTGAGGAGCCGGTTAACCGTGGACGGCGCGTCGTTGGTGTGCAAAGTGGAGAGCACCAAGTGGCCGGTCAGGGCGGCCTTGACCGCGATCTCCGCCGTCTCGAAATCGCGGATCTCGCCCACCATGATGATGTCAGGGTCCTGCCGCAAAAACGACCGCAGCGCCGCCGCGAAGTTCAGTCCGATCTCCTCCTTCATCTGCACCTGGTTGATCCCCATCAGGTTGAACTCGACCGGGTCCTCCGCGGTGCTGATGTTGGTGGTGGTCTTGTTGAGCTCCGACAGCGCGGAGTAGAGCGTGGTGGTCTTGCCCGAACCGGTCGGCCCGGTGACTAGGATCATCCCGAAGGGCATGTCAATGGCGTGCTTGAAGATCTTGAGCTGCTCGGGCAGGAAGCCCAGCTTGGTCATGTCGAGCTGGAGGTTGGACTTGTCCAGCAGCCGGAGCACGGCTTTTTCGCCGAACAGGGTGGGCAGCACCGAGACGCGGTAGTCCATCTCCTTGTCCTTGCCCAGCTTGATCTTGATGCGGCCGTCCTGCGGCAGCCGCCGTTCGGCGATGTCCAGGTTCGACATGATCTTGATGCGCGCGATGATCGGGTTCTTGAGCTTCATCGGAGGCTTCATCACCTCGTAGAGCACCCCGTCAATCCGGTAGCGGACCCTAAACGTCTTTTCGTAAGGCTCGATGTGGATGTCGGACGCCAGCTTCTTGATGGCGTCGGTCAGGATCAGGTTGACCAGCCGGATGACCGGAGCGTCGTCGGAGGCCTTTTCCAGGTCCGTGATGTTGACGTCCTCTTCCCCGTCCCCGCCCAGCGCGATGTCCAGGTCCTCCATGTCCCCCAGCATATCGTCCAAATTCTGAGAGCTTGCCGCGTAATACCGGTCAATCGCCTCCTTTACCGTGTTCTCCGGCGCCACCACCACCTCGACCTTGTAACCCGTCAGGAACTCGATGTCGCTGATCGCGAACATGTTCGACGGGTCCGCCATCGCCACCACCAGGGTCGAGCCCGCGCGGTTGATCGGGATCAGCATGTGCTTGCGCGACTGCTCCTCCGGGATCAGGCTGATCACCTCGGTGTCTATCTCGAACTCGTTAAGGTTGATGGACGGAACGCCGTACTGCTTGCTCAAAAAATCGGCGAGTTCTTCCTCATTGATAAAGCCGAGCCGGGTCAGGTTCGCGCCCAGACGGCCTCCCTTCTTCTTCTGCTCCTCCAGCGCCTGCTGCAACTGCGCCGGCGTGATCAGATTCTCCCTGACCAGCAACTCGCCCAATTTCTGGGACATCATTCCCCCCTTAATTCACCAGGACCTGAAAACGGGACTACATTCATCAGAGTACACAGGTATCCCTAATTAAACTATTTTAAACCAAAAGATTAGAGCGTGTCAAGAACGCTTTAATTTTGTTTTAATCTGTGGAATTGTCCGCCTTGGCCGGGACTCTGCGGCGGCCCGGCAAAGGCCCGAGGCCCGAGCGCCCTCTAATGCTTTTGATACAATTCGCTGGTCCCGGATTCAGGCTCCGCGACCCCGGCTTCCCCGGCGCTACCCGGCGACAAGCGCCGCCACTGTAATCACCGCCATTTGACAACCCGGCCACAGGGGTGATATTCACACACTTGATCGCAAACGGGAATTAAAGCTGAAGGAATCAATTGCCATGGAAATGCCGCTATCGGGGGTCAGGGTCCTGGATTTGTCCATGTTTTTGTCAGGTCCGCGGGCTTCACAGCTCCTGGCCGACTTCGGCGCGGAGGTGGTGAAGGTCGAGCCGCCCAGCGGAGAGACCATGCGCATGTGGATGATGCTGATCCCGGACCAGGAAGAGTCCATGACCCACTGGCACCGCAACAAGAAGGGCATCTCCCTGGAGATCAGGAAGCCCGAGGGCGCCGAGATGCTGAAAAAGCTCGTGGCCCATTATGACGTGCTGATCGAGAACCTGGCGCCCGGGACCATGGAGAAATGCGGGGTGGGCTACGAGGACCTGAAAAAGATCAATCCCCGCCTCATCTATTGCACCATCTCCGGCTTCGGCAAGAACGCGCCCCACTCCGAGCGCGTGGCCTTTGACATCATCGCCCAGGCCACCGGCGGCATCATGGCGGCGCAGCGGACCGTGAGCCGCAGCCCGGGGGTTTTCTTCGGTGACCTGGTCAGCGGGGCCTACGCCTGCATCGGCATCCTCACCGCTCTGCGCCACCGCGACCGGACCGGCCAGGGCCAGATGGTGGACATCTCCATGCAGGACGTGATGTACTTCCACAACTTCCGGGCCTTCCAGGTGCGCATGCAAAAGAACGCGGAAAAGGTGAAACAGGCCATGGGCGCGACCTTCGAGGACCTGTTCGCCGGCGATGAAGGGCTGCCGTTCTGGCGGCCCTACAAGGCCCGAGACGGCTACGTGGCCGTGGTCTTCCTCACCGACCGCCAGTGGCAGGCCATGTGCGGCATCATCGGCAAGCCCGAGTACAAGACCGACCCGCGCTTCTCTAACCTGATCGAGCGCGTCAAGCACCGCGAAGTGATCCGAGAGGAAATGAAGGCCTGGATGGAAAGCCGCGACGCCGCCGAGATCGAGAAATTACTCGACCAGCACCGTATCCCCTGCGGCCGCGTGCTCGAGACCGCGGAAGTGAACCAGGACGTGAACCTCATGGCCCGGGACATGATCACCGAGGTCGCGGCGCCGGACGGCCACAAGATCCCGCTCCCCGGAGTCCCCATCAAGCTCTCCGCGTCGCCCGGCACGATTCGTGACTCGGGACCGTCCGTGGGCCAGCACAACGCCGAGGTCTACGGCAAGCTCCTGGGACTGACCGAGGAAGACTTGAACAAGCTCAAGGAGCGGGGAATCATTTAGGAGGCTTGGGGCTTGAGGCGTGGGGCTTGAGGAGATGCCGTCTTCCTCAAGCCTCAGACCCCGGGCCTCAAGCCCTGCTCTTCAGTTGAGGCTTAGGAAAGGAAGAACAAATTGGCCGGCGCTTTTTTCGACGTGGATTACACCGTGCTCTCCAGCAACTCCGCCACGCTTTTCGTCAAGTACCTGCGTCAGCAGGGAAAGGTGGGGGCCCGGGAGTTGCTCGTTACCCTGTACTGGGTGGCCCGCTACAAGCTGAACCTGGTGAACTTCGAGTACCTGGCGCTGCGAGAGACCCGGAAGCTCGCGGGCCAGCCGGAGCGAGAGATGATCGAGCTGTGCAACCGCTGGTTCGACGAGATGGTGATCGCCTACATCTATCAGGACGCCGTGGCCAAGATCGAGGAGCACCGAAAAAAAGGAGACACCCTGGTCCTGCTCACCGCCGCCACCACCTATCTGACCGAGCCGCTCGCCAGGCGCCTCCGTGTCCCCCACTTCCTGTGCAACCGCCTCGAAGTGGACGAAGACGGGAATTTCACCGGCGAGTTGATCCGCCCCTTTTCCTACGGCGCCGGCAAGCTTGTGCTCGCCGAGCGGTTCGCCGCCGAGCACGGCCTTGACCTGGGCGAGAGCTATTATTATTCCGATTCCATCACCGACCTGCCGGTGCTGGAGGGGTTCCGCCATCCCATGATCGTGAACCCGGACCCGCTCCTTCGCCGCGAGGCCCGGCGCCGCAACTGGCCGGTCCTGGCGTTTAAGTCATGACCCGCATCGCGGCTCACTCACGAGGTGCTTCGGTGAGCAGAATTATCCGCATATCCGTTCTTTTCATGCTGCTGCTGCCGGCCTCCTCCCTGCCGGGCGGGGCGCCCGTGGAAAAGCCCGCCTGCGCACAGAACCAGAAGCCCGCGTGGCTCGACTATGACGCGGCGCTGGCCGCGGCGAAAAATGACAACAAGCCGGTCCTGATTTTTTTCCATGGCAAGGACTGCCGTAAGTGCGAGGTCCTGGAACAGCAGGGCTTTGACCGGCCCGAGGTGGCCTGTTACCTGAACCGGAAATTCGCCGCGGCCAAGGTCATGGAACCCGACCGGCCCGACCTCAAACAGAAATACCGCGTCAGCTCCTACCCGACCGTCTGGTTCCTCACCCCCGAGGCCCGCGAGATTGACTTCTTCATCGGATACGTCAAGCCCGAAAAGCTCACCCTCATCCTCAACTACGTGGGCGACGGCGCTTACAAAGAAAAGAGCTTCGCGGAGTATGAAAAGGAGCGGGAGGGGTGATACAAGGGAGGGGGAAGAATTTTGCCGCAGATGAACGCAGATGAACGCGGATAAGATATTTAAAAAAATTGATCTGCGTTCATCTGCGTTCATCTGCGTTAAAAAAATCATTGCCTGACTGTTAACGGAGGCCGACTGTTAAGCGCGATGAGTGGGCAAGCAAATAATCCTTCGGCGCGCGACTGGCTCGCGCCATTCATGGCCGTGGCCGTGATCGGGGCCATGGCCTGGGTCACGCGCCGTTATTTCATGGACGATGCCTTCATCGGGTTCCATTACCTCACCAACCTGCTTTCCGGACGCGGCTTCACGTTCAATCCGGGCGAGAGGGTCGAGGGCATCACCAACATCGGCTGGGTCCTGTCGCTCATTCCGCTCGCCTCCATCCTCACTATCCCCGCCGCGGCCAAGATCATGGGGCTTTTCCTCGCCTCGGCCACGGTGATCATCGCATACGCGCTGGCGCGGGCGCTTGGCCGGGACGGCGGCGCGATCGCGGCGGCGCCCGTGCCGCTCCTGATCGCCTGCAACTTCGATTATGCGTATTTATCGCTGGCCGGGATGGAGACGGCGCTGCTCTCGGCGCTGTTGCTCGCGGCGGCGTGGCTCACGATGATTGACCGCCGGCGGTGGCTCGTGGGATTGCTCCTGGCCTTGGCCTTCCTGTGTCATCCGGAGAGCGCTCTCATTTTCCCGCTCTTCATCGTTCTTGTCGCCGCGCTCCGGAGGCAAGAGCTTCGGGGCTGGCTGCCATCATTCGGCCTGTTCGCCGGGGCCGTCGCCCTGTTCACGCTGGCCCGGTACTCTTATTTCCACGACCTCCTGCCGCAAACCTTTTACGCCAAGCCGGCGGGGATTAAAGATGTGATCAAGTCGGGCCTGATTTTCATGAAGGGCTGGGACACGAACTTTATTGCGCCGTGGGGCGGGATTTTCGTCATCATGTTCGCGCTGGCCGGCGGGATCACGGCCTACCGGAGCGCGCCGCGGGCCGCGCTGTTCCTGGCCGCGGCGGCGATGGCGGGCGCGGCGTTCGCGGTTTACGCGCCGCAGGACTGGACCTTCCTGGGACGCTATTTCGCGCCCTACCTGCCGGCGGCGGTTATTCTGTCCTGGAAGGGCGTAATCGAGACGCATGAGGCCGCGCTTTCCAGGATCATGGACAAAAGAAGGATCGGCTGGCTGCTCGCGGCGTACGCCGTGGCCATCTCGGCCTCAGGCCTGGCCGACGCGGCCATGCATTTGAGGAAGAGCTACGTCGAGCGCTACCCGGGCTACGTGTTGACGAGCGCGAGGCTGGAAGGGCCGGCGCTGTGGATCCGGGACTATGTTCCGGACGGCGCGGTCATCGCCACGCGGCGGATCGGGGCGGTGGCGTTTTACTCGCGCAAGAAAATCTTTGACTGGAAGTTCGGGTTGATTGACCGCGAGGTCGCCGCGGTGGTGCGGAGGACCCCCGGCGCCATTAATTTCCCGACCCATCCGGCGCTCGCGGAGCTGTGGGCAGAGAGGTCGCCGGACTTTCTGCTGGAGGACTCGCACGTGATCGCGGTCGTGCTGCGCGAGACCGGGGGGAGCGAGGATCGGTTCGAGGTGCACGGCGTGCCGTATCACGTGATCAGGAAATTCCCGATCGGCCTTGACGTGGACTGGGTGCTGTGCCAAAAAATGGAGTAGACTTGAGGCGTAGGGCCTGGGACTTGGAGATTGGCCAAGCCGGAAAAAATGGATGGCAACGGGAGGTGGAAATCGGGATGAAAAAATCGGCATTGGCGATAATGGGGCTGTGCGCCCTGGCGCTTGGCCTGGGCGGGTGCGCGGCCAAGAAGCAGCGGGACGCGGGCGCGCACTTCGGGACGGAGGTGAACTGGCCGGTCTTTTCAGGTCCCCAGGATTTCTTCCACCGCCTGGGCCAGGTGAACGAGATCCTGTTTCGGCACCAGCTGGACGGCAAGGCGGTGGACACGAGTTGGATCAGCCCGGCCTTCCGCGAAGAGCTTTGCCTCACGCTTACCATCAATAACCACTGCGTGGGTTGATACGAGGCGCACTCCCAGTTTGGGAGAAAAGCGGGACTGTCGGACGAGGACATCCGGAAACTCGAGAAGCTCGACCCGGCCGAGTTCGACCACAAGACCTGGGTGGCGCTGGCCTGGACCCGGGACTACGCCCTGTTCAACGGCGACTTCCCGGACCCCGAGGTCGTCGAGGACTTCGAGTCCGAGTACACTGAACAAGAGCGGCGCGATATCCTCGCGGTCCTCACCATCATGGGCTTCGCCAACCGCTGGATGAACACCTCAACCGGACAGGTGCTAACAGTGGGGGATTGAAGCGACGCCTTGGGGACATAGAAACATTATTGTTAACCGCAGAGACGCAGAGAACGCGGAGAAGTGAATTGTAATTAATAAATCTCCGCGTTCTCTGCGTCTCCGCGGTTAAAGGAACACTGTCGAGAAATGGAAGTCACGATCATCGGCGGCGGCCTGGCGGGTTGCGAGGCCGCGTGGAGACTGGCAAGGGCGGGGCTCACGGTCCGGCTCTTCGAGATGCGGCCGGAAAAGATGACGCCGGCGCACCAGACGGGGCTGCTTTCAGAGCTGGTGTGCTCGAACTCGCTCAAGGCCGACGCGGTGACCAACGCCTCGGGCCTGCTCAAGGCGGAGATGGAGCTATTGGACTCGCTGGTGATGCGGGCCGCCCGGGCCACGGCGGTGCCGGCGGGCGCGGCGCTGGCGGTGGACCGGGAGCGGTTCGCCAAGCGGATGACGGAGGCGGTTCAGGCGCTGCCCGGCGTCGAGATCGCGCGGGAGGAGGTCTCGGCGGTGCCGGCCGCGGGGACGGTGATCATCGCGAGCGGTCCGCTCACCTCCGACGCGCTGGCCGCGGACATTGCCCGGCTCACCGCCGCGGACGGCCTGTTTTTCTACGACGCCATCGCGCCGGTGGTGTTCGCCCAGAGCGTGGACATGCGGGTGGCCTTCCGGGCGTCGCGCTACGGCAAGGGCGGGGGCGACGACTATATTAATTGCCCGCTGAGCAGGGAGGAGTACGAGGCGTTCGTGGACGCGCTGCTCGCGGGCGCCAAGACCGCTCCGCGCGCGTTCGAGGAGCTTAAGGTTTTCGAGGGTTGCCTGCCCATCGAGGTGATGGCGGAGCGGGGCCGCGAGACGCCGGCGCACGGGCCGATGAAGCCGGTGGGGCTTGTTGACCCGCGCACGGGGAAAAGGCCGCACGCGGTGGCGCAGCTTCGGCAGGACAACGCGGAGGCCACGCTGTACAACATGGTGGGTTTTCAGACGCGGCTGAGGCGCCCGGAGCAGGAGCGGGTGTTCCGGATGATCCCGGGCCTCGGCCGCGCCGAGTTCGCGCGCCTGGGCAGCATTCACCGCAACACGTTCATCCACTCGCCCCGCCTGCTCTCTTCCGATTTGTCGCTCCGCTCCGAGCCGCGCGTCTTGTTCGCGGGGCAGATCACGGGGGTGGAGGGCTACCTGGAGAGCGCGGCCATGGGCATCATCGCCGGCCTGAACGCGGCCCGGCAAGTGCAGGGCAAGGGGCCCGCGGTCCCGCCTCCCACCACCATGACCGGCGCGCTCATCGCATACATCACCGATTCCGCCCGGGAGGACTTCCAGCCCATGAACGCCAACTTCGGCATCCTCGCCCCCCTGAACGCCGCCGTGAAGAAGAGCGCGCGCAAGCAGGCGATGGTTGACAGGGCGCTCGCCGATATGAAAACATGGAGAGAGATAGTGTCATAATGCTTTTACGGCCGCATTGATGGATGAGATTTTTAAAACCGCGGAGACGCAGAGAACGCGGAAAAAAAATTATAGTAAAATTATCTCCGCGTTCTCTGCGCCTCCGCGGTTAATTCAATTTCAATGCTCAAGGGAACGCCAATGACAGCGGCGCCGCCGAACTCCAAAGGGAGGGATACGATGAAAAAATCGAGACTGGTCCTGGTAATGGTCTTGCTGGCGGCGATCGCCGGACTGATGGGCGCGCGCGGGCCGCTGATCGCGCGGGACGCGGTGGTGGTGGTGGACTTGGGCGGCAGGATCCCGGAGAGCGTGCCGTGGAACCCGATCATGAGCCTGTTCCAGGCGCCGGAGCCCACGGTGCTGGACAAGCTGATGCTGCTCAAGGAAGCGGCCAAGGACGGCCGGGTCAAGGCGGTGGTGGCGCGGATCGAGACCGCGGGCTACAGCTTCGGCAAGGCGCAGGAGTTCCGGGCCGCGCTCGAGCGGCTCCGGGCCTCCGGCAAGCCGGTGTACGCGTACCTGGAGCTGGAGGGCGGCGGCAACATCGAGTATTACGTGGCCAGCGCCTGCGACAAGATCTATCTCAGCCCGGCGTCCACCCTGGGCCTCACCGGGCTCGCCACCTTCCGCTTTTACCTGGGCGGGCTGTGGGACAAGATTTACGTGGACGTGCAGGTGGACCAGATCGCGGAGTACAAGTCGGCGGCGGACATGATCGCGCGCCGGGACATGTCGCAGGCGGAGCGGGAGGTGCAAAACGCCATCCTCGACAGCCTCTACGACCAGTTCCTCACCGGCATCAGCCAGGGCCGCAAGGTGAGCAAGGAGAAGGCCGCGGAATGGGTGGACGCGGCGTGGTTCATTCCCGAAAAGTACGAGGAAGCCGGCGCGATTGACGGCATCAAGTACCTGGACGAGATCGTGGCCGAGGCCGGGGGCAAGGCGGTGCCGGAGCGCGATTACGGCCGCGAGATCAGCATGAAAAAGCGGCTGGGCGGGCCGCGGGTCGCCGTGATCTATGGTGTCGGCAACATCGTGTCCGGCGAGGCGCCGACGGGACCGTTCTCGACCGGGAGCATCATGGCGAGCGGGCCGATGGTAAGGCGGTTCGAGAAGGCGCTTGACGACGATTCCATCGCGGCGGTGATCTTCCGGGTGGACTCGGGCGGCGGCTCGGCCCTGGCCTCGGACCTGATCTGGCGGGCCACCCAGCGGGTCAAGCTCAAGAAGCCGGTGGTGGTCTCGATGTCGGACGTGGCCGGGTCGGGCGGCTATTACGTCTCCTGCGGCGCATCCTCCATCGTGGCCCAGCCGGGCACGATCACCGGCTCCATCGGCATCCTCACCGCCCAGATCAGTCTGGGCAAGCTGCTCGAAAAAATCCAGGTGGGCACGGCGGTGATCGGGCGGGGCAAGTATTCGGAGATGGGCCGGCTGGACCGCCGGGCCACCGCCGACGAGATGGCCAAGGTCCACGATACCATCGCGTCCCTCTACGACCTGTTCACCTCCAGGGTCGGCGCCGGAAGGGGCATGCAAAAGGATGCGGTGAACGAGATCGGCCGCGGCCGCATCTGGACCGGGGAGCAGGCCAAAAAGATCGGGCTGGTGGACAAGCTCGGCGGGTTCGAGGAGGCCATCGCGGAAACAAAGCGGCTGCTCGGAGTGCCGGCCGGCAAGGAGGTCGAGCTGGTGTACGGCCACGAGCCCGTGACTTTCTGGAAGCTCATCACCGGCCGCGTGAGCGAGAGCGTGGAGGCCATGGTCCTCGCTCCTCACGAGCGCGAGCTCGTCCATGCCCTGCGCGCCCAGGGCCTCTGGGCCCCGGGCACGCCGCTGGCCGTGATGCCGGAACCCGCGGCGGTGCGATGAAACCTCAGCCTCGAGGGGCCATCCCGCCCTTGTGGTCCTGGCGAAAGCAGGGGCCGGCGCCGGGAAAGACCGATGATTGATCAAGGCACACTGTCCTACTTTGATGGCGAAGCCCGGGAGTATTCCCCGCAAAGGCTCAAGTACGCGGTGGAGATCATCAACCAGCTCCGGCGCGACGACGACTCCCTGGTGGACATAGGCTGTGGCACGGGTAACATTCTCGAGTATATAAAAAATGAGACCGGGATCACCGAGCTCTGCGGCATAGACATAAGCCCGGCCTGTTTGACGAGCGCCAGTGTGAGGACCGGCTGCCGGACGCTCCGGGGGTCCATACTGGACGCGGAATTCGTGGCGTCCCTGAAAGGCAAATTCAGGTTCGCGGTCCTCTCCGCGGTGTTGCACCACCTGGTGGGCAAATCGAGACGGGAATCGAAGAACAACGCCCTCACCGCCATTCGGCATTCTCTGCGCCTGGTCGAAGACAACGGGTTCCTCATAATCCTCGAGCCTACTTACAGCACGTCGCTGGCCATGGACCTGGCCTTCTACGTAAAAAAGCTGGGAGAGAAGGTAACCACGGGCAGGACCCGGATCCTGGAGCTCATCAACCTGGGCCCGCCGTTGGTGTCCTACCTGTCTCACCACGAGCTGAAAAGCATGTGCAACGCCGTGGATCATTGCGAAATCATCGGGTACCAGATAAGGCAGCACCAGCTAAGCCCGTTATTAAAACTGGCCCTGATCACCAGAAGGGCCACCACCACCCTGGTGGTTCACAAAAAGAGCGGGTGAAAAGAGGTGAGGGCATGGGGTCGAAAGAACGCATATTGATCGTTGACGACGAGCCGGGGATCGTGGAGTCGCTGACGCTGACGTTCGAGGAGGATTACGAGGTGCTGGCGGCGACGGCGCCGGAGGACGCGATCGAGCTGCTGAAGACAAACGAGGTGGCGGTGGTGGTTGCGGACCAGCGGATGCCGCGGATCACGGGGGTCGAGGTCTTGAAGGCCGCGCGCGAGCTCCGGCCCGACGCGGTGCGGATCGTGCTGTCCGGCTACACTGACATTGACGACCTGATTACCGCGATCAACGCGGGCGAGGTGTGGCGGTATCTGACCAAGCCGTGGGAGCCGGCGGAGCTCAAGATCACGGTGAACCAGGCGGCCGAGCGCTACGCCCTGGTGCGGGAGAACCAGCGGCTGGTGAAGGACCTGGAAGCGGCCCACGAGAAGCTCAAGGCGGAGTACGAGTCGCTTCGGAAAGCGGCGCGGGACAAGTACAGCTTCAGCGAGATCGTGGGCAAGAGCCAGGCCATGCAGAAGGTGTTCGCCATGCTGGAGAAGGTATCGGACTCGACGGTCACGGTGCTGGTCCTGGGCGAGACCGGCACGGGCAAGGAATTGGTGGCCAAGGCCATCCATTTCAATTCGGCGCGGCGCGACCGGAAATTCCTGGCCCAGAACTGCGGCGCGCTCACCGACAGCCTCCTGGAGAGCGAGCTGTTTGGCCACAAGAAGGGGGCGTTCACCGGCGCGGTGGCGGACAAGAAGGGGCTGTTCGAGGAGGCGGACGGCGGCACGGTGTTTTTGGACGAGATCGCGGAGACCTCTCCGGCGATGCAGGTCCGGCTGCTGCGGGTCGTGCAGGAGGGCGAGGTCAAGCGGGTAGGGGAGAACGAGCAACGCAAGGTTGACGTCCGGGTGATCGCGGCGACCAATAAGGACCTGGAACAATACGTGAAGGAGGGCAAGTTCAGGGAGGACCTGTATTACCGTCTCTCGGTGATCCCGGTGCGGATCCCTCCGCTCCGGGAGCGGCCGGACGACGTGCCGCTGCTCGCGCACCATTTTCTGGACCGGGCCTGTAGAAGATTCGGACGGAGCGTGACCCGGATCAGCGAGGAGGCCATGAGGTTCCTGGAAGCTTACGCCTACCCCGGCAACGTGCGCGAGCTGGAGAACGAGATCGAGCGCGCGGTGATGCTGGCGGAGGGCGACATCCTGACCCCAGAGTCCTTGTCCTCCCGGGTCCGCGAGTCCACGGCCCACGAGATCGCCGCGCGGGCCGAGGGCGGATCGCTGATGGAGGCCGTGGACCGGCTCAAGCGCCGCATGATCCAGGCCGCGCTCTTGGCGGAGTCCGGCAACAAGACCAGGGCCGCCGAGCGCATCGGGCTCACCCGCCAGAGCCTGCAACAGATGATGCGCCGCCTCAACATGGAATGAGGCCGGCCTTGATCCTCGCGCGCCGAAGAATAGAGGAAGGCGGAAACCGAGCGGCGATGAATCCGTTCGGGCCCGGTGCCAGTCATGGATGAACCAGGAAAATACGCGACGGCCAAACTCGCCTGGGAGACCTTTGAAAACGACATTCTCCCCCGACTCCTCGCCATGGACACCAGCTTCCTGTTCTACCAGAACGGGGCCTTGCTCTCCGCGAACCACGCATTTCTCAAGCGGTTCAATTACTCTCCCTCTGACCCCGCCGAAATCCACGAAGCCCTCTGGCGCGGCAGCGAGGACAGGACCCGCTTCCACCAAGACGTGGCGGCCTGTCTGTCCGGCAAGAAGGTGGAGAGCCGGGAATACCTCATGTTTCACGGGGACGGCGCCGAGGCCCGGGCGAAAATTCATTTCGTGCCGTTCGGTTTTACGGACCATGAGCCGATCTGCGCCTGCGCCATTTCCGACCAGGCGGCCACGGCCCATATCATTCAATTGATGCAGGACTGCGGCGACGACATCTTCCAGCTCATCGCCGAGCAGTCGTTGAACGGCATCGCCCTGATTGACGACCGCTTCCGGCTGATCTACATGAACCCGGCCGGACTGGCCATCTACGGCTTCAAGGACCTGGAGGAAGCCAAGAACACCCCGATCATCAATACCATCGCCCCCGAGCACATGCCCCTGCTCATCGAGCGGGCCAGGAACTGGCTGAAGTCGGTCCCCAGCGACCCGCACTTCGTTACCAAGATCGTGCGCCGCGACGGCGAAATCAGGGACCAGGAGATCATGGCCGCGAGCCTGTATCGCAACGGCCAGTTGTGCCGGCTCAACACCTTCATAGACATCACCGACCGGCTCGCGGCGGAGCAGGCGCTGCGCGAGAGCGAGGAGCGCTCGCGTGCGCAGTACAAGGGCTTCCCGGTCCCCACCTACACCTGGCGCCGGCAGGGCGACGATTTCGTCCTGGAGGAATACAATGACGCGGCGGACGCGATCACCTCAGGCCACATGAATGAATTCCTGGGCATGAAGGCGAGCCAGATGTACGCGGACCGGCCCGAGATCCTGGCCGACCTCAAACGCGGCTTTGACGAACGTACCACCATAAATGGGGAATATGACTACCATTACCGCACCACCGGCCAAACCAGGCGCATCGCCGCGAAAGTGGCCCCCGTGTCCGCCGACCTCGTCCTGGTCCATACCGAGGACGTAACGGACCGGAGAAAGGCGGAAGAAGCGCTCCAGCGCTCCGAGGAGAGGTTCCGCATCGCGGCCCAGTGCGCGAGCGACCTGATCTATGAATACGATGTCAAAACCGGCCAGCTCAACTGGTTCGGAGACGTGGACGCCCTCTTCGGCTTCGGCCCCGGCGAATTCCCGCCGCTATTGGATGACTACAACCTGCTGATCCATCCCGAGGACCGCGAGCGGGTTTTCGCCGCGGTGCGCGAGACTCTGCTCGCCGGCAAGCCCTATTACCAGGAGTACCGGATACGGAAAAAGGGCGGCGAATTCCTGGAGGTCGCGAGCCGGGGGACCATGGTCCTGGACGAACAGGGCAGGCTCGAGCGCTGGATCGGCGCCGTCACCGACATCACCCTGCACAAGCAGGCGGAACAGGCCATCCGCCAAAGCGAGGAAAAATACCGCCTGCTCTTCGATTCCTCGCCCGAATCCATTGCCATCATCGGACTCGACGGCACAATCCTCGACGTCAACCAGGCTGGGGTTGATTTCGTGGCCCTGACCCGGGATGAGATAGCGGGGGAAAATTTGAACACCTTCTCGCCGTTTCACCAGGAAGACATCCCAGGATTCGCGAACATTTTTTCCCGACTATTGCAGGGTGAGCAGATCAGCCCGGTGCAGCTAAGGGTCAAGAAAGGACAACAAGACATCTGGGTCGAGAGTTTCCCCTCCCTGTTGAAACGGGACGGTCGGGCTTACGCCATCCAGGTGATCACGCGGGACATAACACAGGCGCGCAAGGCCATGGAGGCGCTGCGCCAGTCGGAGGAAAGTTTCCGGGCGGCCGCCACCATCGCCTCGGACCTCATCTTTGAATGGAACTGGGACACCAGGCGCTTCGAGTGGTACGGCGACGTGGACGCCATGTTCGGCTACCCGCCCGGCGAGTTCCCCCGCGATCTGTTCGAGGGCAACAAGCTGATCCACCGGGACGACCGGAAACGGTACCTGGAGGCGGTGGCCCGGACCGTGAGCAGGGGCGCCCCTTTCAACGAGGAATACCGGGTCAGGAGGAAAGACGGATCATATGTCTTCGTCTCCAGCCGCGGAATGGGCATCCCGGAAAAGGGCGGAAATCTTTTCCGCTGGATCGGGGTCAACACCGACATCACCGAGCGTAAAAAGGCCGAGCAGGCCCTGCTCGAGAGCGAGCGAAAATACCGGCTCCACGCCGAGAACGTGACCGACGTGATCTGGACCATTGACCGGGACTCGCGCATGACCTATATCAGCCCCTCGATCGCAAGCCTTACCGGCTATAGCCCCGAGGAGCTGATCGGCGCTTCCCCGGATAAGCTCATGTCTCCCGAACTGTCTGAGGCCGCGAGACAGGCCTTCAAGCGGGCCGTGGAGAACGGACGCGCGGAGGCCCATGAGCACGGAGGCCAGGCCTTCACCGTGGAGATGCAGTTCCTGCGCAAGGACGGCTCTCCGGTCTGGACCGAGATCAAGTGGTCGTTCCTGCGGGACGAGCAGGGCCGGAGCACCGGGATGCTGGGGGTGGCGCGCGACATCGAGAAGCGCAAGCAGGCGGAGCTGGTGCTGGAGCAAACCGAGCGGCGGCTGCGCCTGGCGCTTAAGGAGGAGCTCCGCCACGCGCGGACCAAGGACCACCTCGAGTTCCGGGGGGCCGACGCCGATTTTCACCAGTATCCGTCGCCGGCGATGCGCCAGATGTTGGAAGAGGCCCGGGTCGCGGCGCAAAGCGACGGGAACCTCCTGTTGCTCGGCAAGAGCGGGGCGGGCAAGAATTTTCTCGCCGGCTGGATCCACCAGCAGTCGCCGCGGGCCGACGGACCGTTCCTTACCATCAACTGCTCGGCCATCCCGGCGTCGCTGATCGAGTCCGAGCTCTTCGGCCACGAGGCCGGGGCCTTCACCGGCAGCCGGGGCACCAAGCGCGGGCTCCTCGAGCTGGCCGAGGGAGGGACCCTGTTCCTCGACGAGATCGGCGACATGGACCTCATGCTCCAGACCCGACTCCTCCAGTTCCTCGATACCCGCGCCATCCGAAGGGTGGGGGGCAGCAAGAGCATCACCGTGGACTCCAGGATCATCGCCGCCACCAACCACGACCTGGAGGGCCTGGTCCGCGAAGGCAGCTTCCGCGAGGACCTCTACTACCGCCTTAACGTCCTGGCCATCCGCGTGCCCTCGCTCCACGAGCGCCGCGAGGACCTGCCGGTGCTGGCCGGAGAGATCATCCGCCGGCTGGCCCGAGACATGGGCTTGAACAAGCCGCCGGTGCTCGGACCCGAGGTGCTCAAGGCCATTACCCGATATGATTGGCCCGGAAACGTGCGCGAGCTCAAGAACATTCTGGAAAGAATGCTGCTCACCGCCGAGGACAAATTAATCATCAACGACTCGTCCCTTATAATTACCCAGACCAACCGCATCCCCCGCGAGCCCCAGCATTTGGACCTGCAAAAGGCCAGGATGGACCCCACTGAACCGAATCAAACCGAGGGGAAAGGATCGTCGCTTAAATCCGCTCAAACCGATGTGATCAAGAAACTCATCCAAGAAGCCTTGGCCAGAGCCCAGACCCGCAAGGAAGCCGCTGAAATACTTGGAATTTCCCGTCATGCCCTGTACCGCTACATGTCCAAGCTCGGTATCAAAGCGCGGAAAACGCTCATCGTGCGCGATAAATGAGGCATATTAACATATTGATTAATAAAATGTAAATCTAATATTGGCGGACAACGTGTGCGATTTGCGCACAAAGATGGGAAAAATCATGAGCCAAGCACCAAAGGCCTTGCCTCTCGGTTATTGTAACTTCATGTTTAATAAGGATAATGTAAATATGCGCAAAATTATTCACAGCATGGCACGCTGATTGCTTAGAATCCAACACAGGACAACTCCTAAACCCCACAGTTCAGCATACTAAAGGGGCAAGGATGCCGAGAACAACAAGCCGGGCCTTTTTAAGTTATCCTCGGCTTAGGTTATGAGCGGGCGTTGGTTTCAGGAACCAACGTCCGCTCCATTTGTGTGCCAGGCATGTCGCACCTGTTGGAGGTGGAAGTCCTCTGCGGGCCGCGGTGAGCGGAACCGCCAGCCTAGGCAAGGGTGTCCGCCGCGAGGCGGAATCTGAAGGAAGCCAATGGCAAAACACGGACTCGACGA
>DATKZS010000101.1:0-56408 GCA_035527835.1 bacterium | reverse complement strand
GGGTGCGAATGTTTCTGGCTTGGCGCTCCCGTCGGCCGGTTCGCCAAGCCGGTTGGGGCCAACGCTCCGGAGCTGTTCTTTTTTGGGCCGCAAAGAAACATCATGATTTACTTGGCGATCCTTGGCGCTCTTTGCGTCTTGGCGGTTTTCTTACGGCCTATTTTGGACAAGAGTGTCATTTTTTATATTTTATTCTTGGCGTTCTTGGCGTCTTTGCGGTTACTCTTTGCTCTCTTTCACTACTTCCCTCCAGAACGGCAGCGCGAAGGCGGCGCCGATGACGAGGCGGCCGACGAGGAAGCAGGTCTGGAAGAGGAGGCCGTAGGCGGCGGCGACTTCTCCGGCGACCGCGGGGTCCGCGACGTAGGGCATGAAGGCCAGGGCGACGAGGTTGGGCGCGCCCATGCCGAGCGCGGAGACGGGCATGAAGGTGGTGAAGGTCATGAGGGTGGTGATGACGATGACGGCGGAGAAGGGAGCGTTGATGCCCATGGCGTGGAGCGCGATCATGTGGCCGGCGAACTGGAAGAGGGGGTAGACGAGGCGGACGGGGAGGAACTTGGCGTAGTGGACGGGCCGCGCGTTGCGGAGCGAGATGGCGAGGTCGGAGGAGTAGATGCGGGTGAGGAAATGCATTCCGCCGCGTCCGGGGAAGTACCAGGTGGCAAAAGCCATGGCGGGGGCGAGGAGCGCGAGCCAGATGTAGACCCAGCAACCGAGGTCCGGCTGAAGCAGGAGCGCGGTGATGAGGATGGCGAGCATGACGTAGAGGTCGTTAAAGATATAAAAGAAGCTGACGCCCACCACGGGCAGGACCTTGAGCTTTTTCTTGCGGATGAGGTAGAGATAAAAGACGGCCTGGCCCAGCGCCGTGACCACGGTCTGGAACAGGACCGTCGCGCCGAAGGCCTTGCTGGTCTCCTTGAAGCTGATCTTGACCAGGAACCAGTTGTACATCTGGTAGTAGGAGATGCAGTTGGACAGGAAGTGGGCGGCGATGAAGACGGCGGCGCCTAAGAAGAAGAGGCGGAGGTCGGCGTGGCGCATGGCGAGCTCGATCTCAGTCCAGTCGCGTCCGTGGAGCACGTAGGCGAGGATGAGGGCGGCGATGAGGAAAGGGGGCAGGTCACGGCCGGCGCGGAAGCGTCGGATTTTCGCGTCCCCCGCCGTGTCCGTCCCGCCGGCGCGGCCGGAGGTGTTATGGGTTCTCGGTTCGGTCATGACCTTTAACGATCCGGCGCTTGCGCGGGGCCGCGGGCTCCGGCGCGGCCGCCGGTTCCGGGCCGCCGCCGGGAAGGGCCGTCATTTTTTATCACCGGCATCCGCGGTTCGCCGCGCGCCGGCCGCCGTTTTCCATGCTTGCCGCGCCTCGCTTTGTCACCTTCCATCGCGACCAGCCTCAGGGCCCGGGCATGGAGGGCGGGGAAGGGATGATGGCTTTCGCGGAGCGCGGCCACAAAAGCACGGCTCTCGGTTGCCCCTTCGGGGCCATAATGATACCCTCGTTTGCCATGGCGGAACCGAATCAAGATAGCCCGGCGGACCCCGGAAGGCAAGGGCCGGGCCCGATTGCAGGGCAGGACCTAGGCGGCCCGGAAGGCGGGCTGGGCTTTAAATTCCGCCATGCCGTGGCCGCGGCCTGCTTGATCTTTGTTGTCCACCTCACCCTGCTGCTGCATTTTTTCGGCGGCCCCGGGAAGTTGATCTCGACCGATCCCCTCATCCGCGTTGACCATGGCTGGCACTTCTATTACAGCGTCATCGGGTCCCGCTTTATGGAGGAGCACGGGAGCACCTGGGGCTATGACCCGTACCTGATGGCCGGGTGTCCGACCGACGTGTTAGACACCACCGACCGCCTGATCAAGGTTGGCCTCGTGGCCCTCAGATCGTTGTCCCCGGAAGCCGGCTACAAGATCATCGTGTTCGTTACGGCGGCCATCGCGCCCTTGCTGTTTTTCCTCGCCGCCGCCTGGTTCGGCCTGAGGCCGCGCGAGGTCATCTGGTCGGGCCTGATCGGGACCTGGGTCTGGTGGACGGGCGGGGGCATCCTCATGTACGCGACCGGCATGGTGGGCTTCGTACTGGCCACCCTCTACGGGATCGCCTTCGCCGCGCTCTTTTCCCGGGTCCTGGCCCGGCCTTCGCCCCGGTGGTGGCTGGGGCTCACGCTGGCCGCGCCGTTCACCATTTTCATCCACCCGGGCATCCTGCCCATTGTCGGCGTCCCCTGCGCCGTGTTGTACCTCGGCCGCTTCAGGAAAATGGCGGTGCGCGAACATCTGCTCGTCGCGGCGGCGGCCGGCATGGCCGTCATCCTCAACCTCTTCTGGATTCTTCCCATGAGGTTCAACCTCGCGAGCGCCACCCTGTACCATCCCTTTTTCATGGACCCGCTGTTTTACATATGGCTCCTGGTCGAAATTTCGTTCCGGCGAGGCCAGATCATTCTCCCGCTCCTGATTGTGGCCGGGGCCCTGGGCCTCCGCCATGTTTACGCGCCCCGCCTCGAGTTGCGCCGAGTAATCGCCGCCTCGGTCCTGGCCATGGGCATCATAGGTTTTCTGGGCCCGGTCATTCCGATCCTGGTCCATATCGAGCCGGTCCACTATGTCCTGCCCTTTCTTTTTTACCTGGTGTTCCCGGCGGCAATCACCCTGGACCGGTGGATGTCAGGGCCGATAAAAGGAAGGCGGCGCCGGCCGTGGGGCAATATGCTGCCGGCGGCCCTGCTCGCCGCGAGTCTCATCGCGTTTTTAGCCATCACCTTTTCGCGGCCGGTTGAGCCGCCCTTCGTGGGCATGAGCGAACAGATCAAATCCATCATCTCCTTTCTCTCCTCCACCACCGGCCGCGATTCCCGCGTCCTGCTCGAAGACAATGGGCCGCTCTTCGAGACCTATGACGGTTCCTACGCCGCCGCCACTATCGCCTACTACTCCCGCCGCGAGCTGATCGGAGGCCCGCACTGGGCGGCCTACCTGAAAGCGCACTACGCGGACCTGTCCGGCCTGATGCTGTTCCAGCGCCCCGTGTCATCATGGGACGAGAAGCCGCTGAGAGAGATGATGGACCGCTACAACATCGGATGGGCCGGGGCCCGTTCGCCCCTGATCCAGGACATGTTCAATCAATACCCGGGCCTGTTTCGGAGGGCCGGAGAGGCCGGGGGCTTCCGGTTTTATAAAGTCAACCGCGCGCCCACGTTTTTCGTCGAGGGCACGGGCCTGGCCACCGCTGACTACAACCGCATCAGCCTGCGCAACGTGCGCGCGCCAACGGGAAGGGCCGTCATCTCCTATCACTGGCATCCCCGGCTCGTCGCCGACCCGCCCGCCAAGCTGGCCCCGGTCATGCTCGGCGAGGATCCCGTCGGATTCATCGGCATTATTGACCCGCCTCCCGCGCTGGAGATCACCGTCCGATACTGGTAAGTCTCAGCCGCCGAGATTGCCGGCAATATCAGTGGCCCGGCCCCTGATCTCCGCTCTTCCTTTTGAAGATCACCATGGGCGTGGTCTGAAACCACGGCGGGCTTGAAATGACCGTTTCCACTTCGTAGTTTTGCATCAGAGCATCATAGAGCTTGCCGCTCATTCCCATGTCAATGGCCTTTTGAGGGGAGATGACCCTTTCAAAGTAGCGGTTTCTGAGCTGGGACTCAAGGCGGTCTTGGGGCTTCCCCTTGAATTCGGCCAGAATCAGCCAGTTGTCATAAACTTTTCTCCCATTGAGGTAGGCGAAGGAGATGCGATAGAAGACCAGCACCTCTCCGGGAGTGGAGCGGATGATCCGTTCCACTTTCCTGGCGACCTCGTAATGTTTCTTGGTCACGATGGGGGGCGGCGATGCGAGCAGCGAAAAGTTCTGGGCCAGGAGCAGTATTACCAGCAGCAAAGCCTGTCGGGGCGACCCCAGGATCATCCGGGAGCGCACATAATGGAGGCCGCCGGCCAGGAGGATCGCGATCAGGACGGCGGCCGGAAAAAAGTTGCTCCACACCGCGCCGCCGTAACTAATGGAGGCCGATCCGTACATAAAATAGACACAGGGCAGGGCCACGGCGTAGGGGCTTGACAGGGGCAGTGATGCGGGTTTATTGATCAGCATGAAAAGCAAGAAAATGATCGTAAAGCTGAAGGTGGATATCTGCAAGTACAAGTAGGCGGGAATCTTGTGCCAGAAGATGGGTTGTCCCATTAGCGCCAGCACCGTATAGTCCCAATATGTACCTCCGGTGAGCACCTGGCCGATGGCGAGGCTGGCAGCTACCATGGCGGCCAGGATGAACAGGAAATAGGCGGCATAACGGGGTCGCGACAGAAAGAGGAAGACGGCCGCTCCGGCGCCGAAGCTTATTCCCGGCTGCTTGAAGAGAAAGGAAAGGAAAGCGGCCAGGGCCGCCGGGACAATATAAGCCGGCTTTTTGAGGGCGCGCTCGGCCCAGGCCAGGGACAAGAGCCCGAAAGCCACGACCCAGGAGTCGGGATGGATGTCGTCGAAATGAGCGGCCATGGCGCCGTAAGCCGCCATGAGCAGGCCCACGGCGATCAGGCCGCAAAGGGCTTTCCCGGTGAGGTTTCGCGCCGCCCTGAAAATCAGGATCCAGACCACCACCAGCCCGGAAATGGCGACGAGACGTCCCACCAACATGCGGGGGCCGAAGATCATCACCAGGGGCGCGGCCAGAAACTGAAACCCCGGATTGTAAAAATAGGCGGCGCCCACCTCCTTTGCGGGGTCCACGTAAAAATTTTGCCCCTGGCTCAGCAACCAAGAATTGTACATCATCTCATCGCCGGCCCAGCCCTTGAACGAGTAGGGGAAAGGAAACACCTTGGCGACGGAGTAAGCGTAAATGCCGAAATGGGCGATCAGCACCAGCAAGAGCAGGGCGAAGAGGCGCGTGTTCCACTGGTTCCAGTCCGGGGCAAATCCGTCCAGGCGGGAGAAGAGCTTATCGCCAAGGCCGTCCTTGAACCAGGCCCGGATCATGTTGGTTCCATTATCCATTTCACCGTTGGTTCCGCCGCCGCGCCCATGCCTTGAGCGCGGCCTACTCCTGAAGAGACGGCGCTTGGCCGGCCTGGGCGGGGCCGGCGGATGCCGGAGAGTGGCCGCCCGGCCCTTGCGCGCCGCTCTTCCTCTTCAGGATCATCATGGGCGTGGTCTGAAACCACGGAGGGCTTGAAATGACCGTTTCCAGTTCGTAGTTTTCCCTCAAGAGCTTATATAAATTCTTTTGGTTCATTCCCAGATCAATGGCCTTTTTCGGGGCGATGATCCTTTCAAAGTAACGGTTTTGCAGTTGAGACTTGAGGCGGTCGGCGTGGCGCCAGTTGAATTCGAACAGAATCAGCCAGTTATCATAGACCTTTCTTCCGTTGAGGTAGGCAAAGGCGATGCGATAGAAGACCAGCACCTCTCCGGGCGTGGAGCGGATGATGTTTTCCACCTGCCGGGCGGCCTGGTAGTGCTGCTTGGTCACGATCGGGGGCGGTGACGCCAACAGCGAAAGGTTCTGGGCCAGGAGCAGCGTCAGCAGCAACAAAGCCGTTCGGGGCGAGGCCAGGCTTATCCGGGTGCGCACATAATGGAGACCGCAGGCCAGGAGGATCGCGATCAGGACGGCGGCCGGAAAGAAGTTGCTCCACGGCGCGCCGCCGTAACTTATGGAGGCCGATCCGTTGAGAAAATAGACAAAGGGCAGGGCCACGGCGTAAGGGCTTGACAGGGGCAGTGATGTGGGCTTGTTAATCAACATGAAAAGCAGGAAGATAATTATGAAGCTGAAGGCGGAGACCTGCATCCGCAGGCAAATGGGGATGATGCGCCAAAGGAAGGGTTGTCCCAGGGCCTGGGCCACGGTGTACTCCCAATAGGTACCTCCGGTGAGCTCCTGGCCGATGGCGTAACTGGCCGCCACCAGCGCGGCCAGGATGATGAGGTAATAGGCGGCGTAGCGGGGGCGGGACAGGAAGAGGAAGCAGGCCGTTCCGGCGCCGAAGCTTATTCCCGGCTGCTTGAAGAAAAAGGAAAGGAAAGCGGCCAGGGCCGCCGGGACAATATAAGCCGGCTTTTTGAGGGCGAGCTCGGCTAAGCCCAGGGACAAGAGCCCGAAAGCCACGACCCAGGAGTCGGGATGGATATCGTCGAAATGAGCGTCCATGGCGCCGTAAGCCGCCATGAGCAGGCCCACCGCGATCAATCCGTAGAGGCCTTGCCCGGTCAGTTTTCTCACCGCCCGGTAAATCAGCGCCCAGATCAACACGAGACCGGAAATGGCGACGAGACGGCCCACCCACAAGTGGGGGCCGAAGATTCTTATCAGGGCCCCCACAAGGTAGCCGATACCCGGATTGTAAACACCCATGGCGCTCACTTCCTTGGCGGGGTCCACGTAGGGATTTTGCCCCTTGATCATCAACCAAGAATTGTATATCACCTCGTCGTCGCACCAGCCCTTTAACGAGTAAGGGAAAGGAAACAACTTTCCGGCGGAGTAAAGGTAAATGCAGAAATGCGCGACCAGCACCAGGAGCAGGAGGGCAAAAATGCGGGCGTTCCACTTGTTCCAGTCCAGAGAAAAAGCCTCCAGCCGGGAGAAAATCTTGTCGCCGAGGCCGTCCTTGAACAAGGCCCGAATCATATTGGCTGTCTTATTCATGCAGTCACGTTTAACCCGCGGCCCGACCCCTGGCGGGGGCTCATGTTCCCGTCGGGCCGGTGGATAATGATTGACATCCCCACAACTAAATGAAGTTCCTTCTTATAATCCGGATCAAGAGGCTCAGGGTCCAGCGCGGCCGCTTGAGCATCATGTCCACCACCGATTTCTTGAGCAGCACCAGCGGGTGGCGGAGGTAAGAACGGAGATTGTACTTGAGGAACTCGCGGGCGGCCATGCGCTCGAGCTTGCCGGCGGGGAAAACCCCCTCGTGGTACGGGGAGCGGGTGAAGGCGAGGTTCTCGAAATTGAAGTCGGGAGGTAGCATGCCGCGCGCTTTCGCCATCTCGTACATCTCGGTCCCGGGCAGGGGGTTGGCCACGAAGAAGTATGCAGTGTCGGTATTCATCTCTTTGGCGAAGCGGAAGGTCTCCCGCATCTGCTCGATGGTCTCGCCGGGGAACCCGAAGATGTAGTAGGCGTTGGTGCGCAGCTTCTTTTTCCGGATGTAGCCGGTGATCGCGCGGGCCTTCTCCAGGTTGAGCGGTTTCTTGATGATCTTGCTCAGAACCTCCTGGCAGCCGCTCTCGAAGGCCAGGGTCATCTCGTAGGCCCCGGCCTCGATGATCAGGTCCACCAGCTCCTCGTCCAGCGTCCACAACGCCACGCCGTTCGGAAGATTGAGCTTCACCTTGTAGCCGCGCTCGATGATGCCCCGGAAAATTTCCTTGGCCCTTTTGCGGTCGGCCGTGATGTTGTCGTCCTCGAACTGGATCTCGTCAATCCCGTATTTCTCGATCAGCTCGCCGATCTCGTCGAGCACGTTAGCGGGCGAGCGGAACCGGAAGCGATTGCCCCAGAACTTGGTGCTGGAGCAGAAGAAGCAATGAGCGGGACAGCCCCGCGACGTGATCATGGGCGCGTTGTTCGTGCTGGCCACGGAAATCCCGTGGGGCACGGCGATTTTCTTGTAGAGCTCCATGGGCATAAGATCGCGCGCGGGAAAGGGCAGCGAATCAAGGTCCATCACCCACTGGGTCTTCTCATGGATCACCACCCGGCCGTCTTCCTTGTAAGCCAGCCCGTCAACCTCACCCAGCGGTCGGCCTTCCCGGAGCGCCCGCACTATTTCCCGCATCGTGACCTCGCCCTCCGACAAAGCGATCATGTCCAGCGACGGCTCCGAAAGACAATGCTCGGCCATGAACGTCGGATACGTCCCGCCGGTGATGGTCAGAATCCGCGGGTCTATACGCTTCACCTCCCGGCAAATCTCCCGCACCATCGGAAACAGCGAGCTGAACAAACACGTGACCCCCACCACGTCCGGCGCGAACTGCTCGATCCGCGCCCGGATCTCCTGGAGCGGCAGCCCGTAGCGGATGAAGTTCTCGTCCAGGATCTCCTCCCGGGGAAACCCCTCCGCCGCCGCGTCCAGCAGCCGGACCTCGCAATCATCACGCAGCATGGCCGCCACGTAGCTGATGCCCAGCGGCGAGAACGCGATCTTCAAAGTCTCCCGGTACTGCCGCACCGGCGGGAAGATCAGCAACACTTTCTCGATCTTTCTTTTTTCCACCATTATTCTTCCAATTCAAGGCGGGGTCGAAAACCTTTGATCATTCAGAAATGAATTATATAGGTTCCCGGTTCTGAAACTTCCGCAATATGCATTTATTGTAAAACATAGACGAATTTTCCCGGAGAATAAAGCGGGCCCGGGGAAAGGGGCTTGAGGCCTGGGGCTTGGGGCTTGAGGCAGAAGTCGTTCGAGCCGACCGGATCGCCCCGCAAGCCTCAAGCCCCAGGCCTCAAGCCCGCCCCCTCCCGGTTCGGAGCCCATTAACTCCTGGAGCATCTATTCCTGAAGAGCCGGCGGTCTGCCGGCCGGGGCGGGGCCGGGTGATGCCGGAGATTTGTCGCCCGGCCCCTGCCCGCCACTTTTCCTCTTTAAAACCACCATGGGCGTGGTCTGAAACCAGGGCGGGCTTGAAATGACGGTTTCCACTTCGTAGTTTTCGTACAAAATATCATATATTTTTCTGCCCCACATTCCCCAATTAATGGCCCGTTGGGGAGAGATGACCCTTTCAAAGTAACGGGATTGCAATTGGGACTCAAGGCGGCCGCCGTAGCGCCACTTGAATTCGGCCTCGACCACCAGGTTGTCATAAAGCCTTTTTCCGTTGAGGTAGGCGAAGGCGATGCGGTAGAAGACCAGCACCTCTCCGGGAGTGGAGCGGATGATCCGCTCCACTTGCCGGGCGGCCCGGTAATGTTCCTTAGTCACGATGGGGGTCGGCGATGTGAAGAGCGAAAGGTTCTGGGCCAGGAGGATGGAGAGCAGCAACAGGGCCAGCCGGGGCGAGGCCGGGCTCATTCCGGCGCGCACGTAACGGAGAGCGCAGGCCAGGAGGATCGCGATCAGGACGGTGGCCGGGAAAAAGTTGCTCATGGTCCCGCCGCCGTAAACTACGGAGGCCGACCCATAGAGAAAAAAGACAAAGGGCAGGGCCACGGCGTAAGCGCTTGACAGAGGCAGTGAGGTGGGTTTGTTGATAACCATGAAAAGCAAGAAGATGATCGTGAATTTGAAGGCGGAGATCAGCGAATAGATGGAGGCGGGAATCTTGATCCAGATGATGTGTTGTCCCCTGGGCGCGACTACCGTGTAGTCCCAATACATTCCTCCGGTGAGAGCCTGGCCGATGGCGAAGTTGGCCGTTACCAGGGCGGCCAGGATGAGCAGGTAATAGGCGGCGTAGCGGGGGCGGGACAGAAAGAGGAAGCAGGCCGCTCCGGCACCGAAGCTTATTCCCGGCTGCTTGAAGAAAAAGGAGAGGAAAGCGGCCAGGGCCGCCGGGACAATATAAGCCGGCTTCTTGAGGGCAAGCTCGGCTAAGGCCAGGGACAAGAGCCCGAAAACCACGACCCAGGAGTCGGGATGGATGTCGTCGAAATGAGCGTCCATGGCGCCGTAGGTCGCCATGAGCAGGCCCACGGCGATCAATCCGTAGAGCGCTTTCCCGGTCAGTTTTCTCGCCGCCCGGAACATAAGCGCCCAGGTCAGCACGAGCCCGGAAATGGCCACGAGCCGGCCCACCCACATGCGGGGTCCGAAGATCCTCACCAGGGGCACGGCCAGAAACTGAAACCCCGGATTGTAAGGATAGGCGGCGCTCACCTCCTTGGCGGGGTCCACGTAGAAATTTTGCCCCTGGCTCAGCAACCAAGAATTGTACATCATCTCGTCGCCGGCCCAGCCCTTGAACTGGTAAGGGAAAGGAAACACTTTCACGACGGAGTAAGCGTAAATGCCGAAATGGGCGATCAGCGCCAAGAGCAGCAGGGCGAAGAGGCGCGTGTTCCACTTGTTCCAGTCCGGGGAAAAACCTTCCAGGCGGGAGAAAAGCTTATCGCCAAGGCCGTCCTTGAACAAGGCCCGGATCATGTTGGTTCCACTATCCATGCAGTCAAGTTTGTCCCGCGGCATAACCCCATTACCCGGTTATTATATCCGCCGGGGCTTGGGGTGCAAAGATCGCGGTTGAAGTCGGTCCTGGTGGACATTTATTTGGCGGCGCAGCGGGCCTGGGCCTTGGCGAGGTCCGTCCGGGTCACGGCGATCCTGGCGTTCAGCTTTTTCATCCGGTTCGAGAGGGATCGCATGGCGGCGAGGTAATCATCGCTCACCTTGTCCATCTGGTTGACCCGGTTGTAGGAGCAGGCCCACGAGGTCGCGTTATAGGCGTAGTCCACCACGGAGGGCGCGTACTTGGCGATGCCTCCGACGGTCTTTCCGATCGAGAGGGCCTTTTGGACCACGGGCTCGTTCAAGGCCATGGAGAGTTCGGCATAGGCCTTTTCCAGGGCGGTCTCGCGGGTGAGGATGTCGGAGATGTTCGCGGCGCGGCCGACCACTTTATTGGCCTCAAGCACCGAATCAATCACCGCCTGGTCCCTGAGCATCTTTTGCTTTTCCTGCATGATCAGCTCGGTGGCGGGAGCTCCTTTCAGCTTGGCGTCAATGTATGATCTTTCGGTCTCGGAGATTTGGCCGGCCAGGATCTTGCGGTCGGCTTCAAGCTTTTCGACCAGGCCGTCGAGCAGGGATTGCTTGAGCAGGTCGGTGGCGGCGGTGAGCGCGCCTTGCGCGGCCTGGTCGGATTGCGCGGCCCAGGCCTCGAGCGCGGCCGTGTTGTTCTGCACGGAACGGCTGAGCTTGATAAGCTGGTCCTGGGTGGCGGCAACCTGGCCGTGGAGATCGCTTAGTTTGTCGGTGAGCACTTTTCCCTGGGCGCAGGCCTGGCAGCGGCCGGCGGCGTCGCGGAGATCCGCGTCCTGGCCGCTCCGGGCGCGGGAGAGTTCGAGGGCCTGCTGAGCGCGGTCCACGGCCTGCTGGGCGATGTCGCGGGCCTTGGCCGCGTCGGGGGAGTTCGAGGCATTGGCCATGGCCAGGACCTTTTGCGCGTTTTGCAGGGCGGCCTGGGCCTTGGCCTCGGCTCTCGCGGAGTCGGCGGCGGAATGCTCGGCCTGTTCATAGCCGCAGGCGGGCGCGGCGCCCCTTACATCGGGCTCTCCGGTGCGGGAAAGGGCGGGCGGCAGCAACAAGAAAATGAGGGCGCACAGCGCGGCCATTAATTTTCGGGCGCGTTTCATCTGGCGCCTCCGGGCGGGTAGTTTTTCACGGCCTGGAGGTCGGCGAGCCGGGCCTTGACGTCGTCCTTCCTGGCCTGGTCCTCGGGCGCGGCGGCGGCCATGAACAGGCTGAAGTTGCGGACGGCCTGGTCAATGGAGCTGAAGTCCCGGTGATAGGTGAGGTACTCGGCGGCGATGCCGGCGGCGTAATAGGGCTCGGACCACCAGGGACATTGGAGCTCGATCTTTTCGTAGGCGGCGAGCGCGTCCTTCATATTGCCGGCGGCGGCCAGGTCGGCGGCCTGCTTGAACCTGGCTTGCGCGTCAGCGGAGATGGCGAGGCGGGGCGACAATGTTTTTTCGAGTCTGATGATGTTCTCGATGACCGTGAACTGGCTAACGGTGCCCTGGGGCCTGCGCCTGCTTGCGAAGCGGAGGCCGGAGGCCTGGATCTGCTGGTCGGCGGCGGAGCCGGGGCTTGCCAGGTATTGGAGATAGGCGGCCAGGGCCTCACGCGGCCGGTTGTTTTTTTCACAGGCGAGCCCGAGGTCGTAGAGGGCGGCCTTGGATGACGGGTCGAGCTCGTGCATTTTCTGATAGGTGTTCTGGGCGCCGGCATAATCTTTGGCGCTGACCTGGGATTTGCCGCTCTCGCTCAGGAGCTTCATGGTGTCGAGGATTTTGGCCTGGACATCGGCGGGAATGAGCTGGTAGTTGAGCTGGGCCTGTTCATCGCCCGCGGAGGCGGAGACGGTGAGGTTGACGGCCGCTCCGGCCGGGGAGACGGCGGCGAGGTCTTGGAGCGGGATGAAGGCCCGGCCCATGAGGTCGGTGGTGAAATCGCGCGAGTAGCCGGCGCCGTCAGAGATTTTTATCTGGGCGGACGGCGCGGGGATTTTTCCGGAGGGGAACACCCTTGATACCTGCACCAGGAGGCAACCGGGAGAATCGGCGGAGTCGTTGACCTCGACCACGAGCCGCGAGGCCTGCGGCGCGGCGCCCGCGGCGAGGAGGAGAATAAAGAGGGCCGGGGCAACGATCTTGAGATGGGTTTTCATGGCCGGCCTCCCTGCCCGGCGGACGCGTTCAAGGCGTTGAGGTCCTTTTCCAGGCCGGCCTTGACGGAGCTGATGTCGGCGCCGGCGGCATTAAAGGATTTTTCCGCGTCCTGGTATGCGTCGTCGGACTGCTGGAGCGCGGCCATGGCCTGGGCCACGATGTCATCGGTGGGCGCCTCCGGCTTGGGCGGCGATGCTTTGATGGTGTCCACCTGTTTTTGCCAGTATTGCTTGGCCTGTTTTGCCTCGTCCATTTGCTTTTGGGCCTGGTCCTGCTTCGCGCTCAGGTCTTTCAGCTTGGCCGTGTTCTGGGCGATGTCATTAATGAGCTTGATCCGCTGCTGGTCGGGTGGCGGAACCATGGTGGGCGCGGGGACCGGGGGCGGCTCGAAGCGGGCGAGGGGGTCGTTGCCGCAGCTTACCGCGGGCGGTTTTCCATCCATGGCATAGGACGATGCCTGGCGGGCCAGGTCCGCGGCGTCGTCATAGTCGCCGCTTTGGAACAGGCCGGCGGCGCTGCGGGAAAGGTATTCGGCGCAGCCGAGCTGCGTGAGGGCCGGTCCCGCGGCCTGCCTTTGCTCCTGGATTTTTTGCAGGGCCTGCATCTGGTCCATGATCTGTTTCTGGGCGGCCTGGACGGCCTGCTGGTCGGGCACGCTGCTTTTCTGCGCCCAGATGTTCTGGGCGTTGGCCCTGTCTATGTCCTGCTGCGACGGCTGGGCCGGCTCGGGCGCTGACGGCGGTTCCTGCTGCGGGGCCTGCTCCGGCTCGCAGTTCGTGCAGGGCGAGCACGAGGTCCAGCATTGCGCGCCGCCGGTGGAGCAGCGGTACTCCGCGTTCTGGCGGTAGCTTTCGCACTGGCTGGTGGAGTAAAACGGGCCGCCGTTTTCGCTGCCGACGTAGGGCCCGCAGGTGCAGGAGCAGAACACGGTGCATTGGGCCATGACGCGGGGTGAGATGAGCAAGGTTGCAAGGATAATGAGGGCCGGCAAAATCGGGAGCAGCCGTCCTCGCCAAGTGACACAATCGGCATTGTCCATTTTTGCCTCCAATTTCAGACGAGATCTTACAAGAAAACGCGCAAGGGCCGTAAAACGAGAGGATAGCCGCGATTGGCCGCGATTGCCACCGCCGCGAGCGCGCCGTTATGGATCAGCCTGAACATTTGGCCGGGCGCCGCGGGGAGGCCTTCGGGGGCGGGGATGGCGACGCCGTCGCGGATCAAGGCGGCCTGGTCCGTGGAAATCTCGACGGCGGGGAAGTGGGGCAGGCACTGGTCCAGGGGGATGAGGTGAAGGGCGGCGGTTTCCGGGGTGAGGGTGTCGAGGTCCACGGCCTCCCCGATGGTGAAGGGTCCGCTGGCGCTGCGGACGAGGGAGGCGAGGTGGGCGCCGCATCCGAGCTTAAGGCCCAGGTCATGGGCGATGGACCGGATGTAGGTGCCGGGCCCGCAGCGGACGCGGACCATGACGTCGGGCGGCGCGATGGCAACGGTGATGACGGAGAAGACGGCGACGCGGCGCGGCGCGCGCTCGACCTCGAGGCCCTGGCGGGCCAGGTCATACAGACGCCGGCCGTCCTTTTTAATGGCGCTGTGCATGGGCGGGAGCTGATAGCCCTCGCCCTGGAACGTGGAAACGGCGGCGGTGACGGCGGCGGGGTCAAGGCCGCGCCATTCGCCCTCGCTCACGACCCGTCCCTCGGCGTCGTAAGTATCGGTGGCGGTCCCCAGGCGGACCACGGCCTCGTACACCTTGTCGCCGCCTTCGAGGAAGCGGATGAGGCGCGTGGCCGAGCCGAGCGCGACCGGGAGCACGCCGGAGGCCAGGGGGTCGAGGGTGCCCAGGTGCCCGGCCTTTTTTTCGCGGAAGAGGCGTGAGACCTGGTCGGTGACGCGGCGGGAGGTAATGCCGGCCGGCTTGTTGACGACGATGATTCCGCTGGCGGCCATGGGGAGATTATGCGTCAGGGAGGAGGAAAAGCCAAGAAGCTGGAAGCAAGAAGTAAGAATCAAGAAGCAAGTCATGTCAGGGACATGAATTGGCGCCGGGGTCGGGACCGGCGAGGGCCTCCTTGACGCACTCAAGGATGGCCTCGATGGTGAAGGGCTTGGCGATGAAGTACTTGGCTCCGATCTCCTTGCCCTTCTTCACGGTCTTCTCGTCGTACGAGGAGGAGAAAAAGATGAAGGGGATGGATCGGGTTTCCAGGCGGTTCTGGATGGCCTGGCAGAGCTTGAGTCCGTCGAGCTTGGGCATGTTGATGTCGGTGAGGATGAGGTCCGGGGCGACGGTCTCCAGGTCGCGGAGCGCCTCGAAGCCGTTATGGGCCACGAAAACCTCGTAGCCTGCTTTGACGAGCCCTTCCCTGATGACCTCGGCAATGGCCGGGCTATCGTCCACGATCATTAGTTTCTTACCGCTCATCGCTGTCTCACCTCGGGGATCAAGATAATGGCGGGATCTGGTCCTTGACGCTGATATGCAAAATTTATTTTACCACAACATGGGCCGCTTGTTGAACCGGGGCAAAAAAAATGCGGGAGGCGGCCTCCGACCGGCGGCCCTTGATTTTCGGATCGCCCGCCGGAGGCGGCCTCCCGCTTTGATTATTCTTTAACCCCGCCAGAGGATGATCCACTCTCGAGTGCAGAGAACCAGTTTTTAATGAGCGCCCATTTTCATGCGCAATGATCAGGATTATAATACAGCCGTACGAAAAGCCTGGCCGGGCCCGGTCGCGGCGCCGCGACTATTGCAATCCGCGCGCCCGGCCCGGTTCGTTCATTAGACCATGCAAGGGGGGGGCCAAGTTCATGACGGGGGATGACAGACCTGATATGATCCGGGCCTTTATCGCGGCGGGGATCTCGGACGAGGTCAGGGGCCGGATGGGGCAGTTATTGGGGAAGCTCCGGCGCACGGAGTCGGGCGTGAAATGGTCGCGCCTCAATTCCATCCATCTCACCCTGCGCTTTTTGGGCAACATCTTCGCAAGCCAGGTGGATGTGGCGGCGGAGGCCATGGCGGAGGCGGTCATGGGGATGGGGCCAGTGACGGTGGAAGTGGCCGGATGGGGCACGTTCCCGGAGGGAAAACGGCCGCGGGTGATCTGGCTGGGGATCCAGAAGGGCGCCCCGGGGCTTCAGGAGATTTTCGAGGGCCTGGAAAAGGCCCTGATCGCGCGCGGCCTGGGCCCGGCGGACAAGAAGTTCTCGCCGCACCTGACCCTGGGCCGGGTGAAGACCGGCGAGCGCCTGAACCAGGCGCTCCGGGTGATGGAATCCGAGGCCCGGGCGAGCTTCGGACAGTACGAGGTGGACCGCATCTTCCTGATCCAGAGCCGGTTAAACCCGGCGGGGGCGGAGTATACGGTGCTGCGGGAAGCTAGATTAGGATAGACAAGACCTAAGCCACCATGATATGATCGTGCATATCGGGGAACGAACTCTGTATAGGGCCGGCTTTGGAAAAAGAGCGATTGCCAGGAAATGAGACATCTATGGGACATTGGGTACATAATGAGAAAGGCCCCCGCTCAGCATTAAACTGTTATCTTGATCGAGCCCGATTCATCGGGCTTGGCGTGAGAAGTACAGGCCCGCCATTTATGGCGGGTAACGCGGAACGGCGACGCCCGGGGAAGGGCGTTTCAACGTCCTTCTCCGGCCCCGGGCTTGAGCCCCGGATAAATCCTTTATTTCGAGAACCCCGTTGAAACGGGGTCCGGAGCAGGAACGCGTCGTCTCGTTAACCCGCGCTAAAGCACGGGCCTGCACTTGAAGAAAGGCCGGTAAACCGGCCTCTGGCCGCCGGCAGGCATCCTGCGGAGATGAGAAATGATTCTACTACGGATTATTTGGGATATTTTATTAAGACAAAATGGGCCATGAGGATTCCGGCGGAAGCTGAAGGAAGGTGAATCCATGACAGCGGTAACAGGCAAAACGGTTTACATTCTCGGAGCGGGAGCATCTTTTCATACCGGCGCCCCGCTTTTGAGGGATTTTCTCGTAACGGCAAGGTTCCTCCTCAACAGCAAGCCTGATCTTGTTTACAAGGATAAATTTGAAAATGTATTTAAATGGATAGATGGACTTCGAGCAGCCGCCTATTATATTAACCTGGACCTGGACAACATGGAACACCTCTTCTCCATCGCGGAAATGAAAAGACAACTCGGTCATCCTGACGGAGAAGAAATATTTTCTGATCTCAGGTATGTAATTATGGAAACATTGGATGATTCCCGAGTTGAATGGAAAGGTGAGTATTATAAGCCGGATGATATATACTATAACTTCGTTGAAAGCCTTATCAATCTCAACATTGAGCGAGAAAAAATAGTTGTCCAGAGACCGTTTGAGAAAGACGTTGTTATAACTTTTAATTATGATGTGATGCTAGACTATGCTTTTAAGGTATGCATGGAAATCGATTATGGGCTAGAGGCAACACAAAATCAAACCGATAAATTTAAGGTCCTGAAACTACACGGTTCAACAAACTGGGGCAAATGCAATGAATGCAGCAAGAAGGACGGCGGTGTTCGTTTGCAAATAGTGGACCCGGTTCCAACAGCAGGTCGCGGGATAATGCTTCAATCCCAAAAGAAGAAAGACGGGACCAAATGGCCGTTCCGTATGGTTACTCATGTAATGAAGAACACCCAGTGTCAAAGATGTAAGCAAAACTTATTAGAACCGGAAATAATCCCGCCGACTTGGTCGAAATACATAAAAGGCTCACCTTTGCCGGCGGTCTGGGCAAACGCCGTGAAGGAGATCGAAGGCGCATCCCAGATTGTGATCATAGGCTATTCAATGCCGCTGACCGACACTTTCTTCCAATACCTTTTAACGTTAGGACTGTCGGCTAACCCGAACCTTCACCGAGTGGTCGTGGCCAATTGGGATAACTCGCAAGAATTGGTGGAAAGATATGAAAGCAAATTTTCGAAAAGTATGAAGGAAAGGCATCGGTTGCGTTTTCTGCCGCACAGAGAAATACAAAAGGAAATCAGAGGATTGGGTGGTGGCACCCACATGGTTGAAGTCGTCAGAGAGTCGGGGAAAGGGGGAGCTACATTCGAGTCCTTTGTCAAACATGACATGATGGAAATTGGGAGCCAGTTATGATCTTGAAGGAAATCCGAGCTTGCTTGCATGATGTACAGGAAAGGCGTTACTTTAGAAAGAGTGGTGGAGGCCCATGTCTTTGGCTGAAAGGGAAAGAAAAATCTGAACTATAATCAGATTCCCGATCAAGACATTCTCGCTGAACTGGTCAGACGCATCGTTGACGAGGTGCATCCGCTCCGCATCTTGCTTTTCGGTTCCGCCGCCGCCGGCCGGATGGATGAACACAGCGACCTCGACGTGCTGGTGATTATGCCGGACGGGACGCATCGGCGGCGCGCAGCGCAGCAGATCTACCTGGGACTTCAAGGCCTGGGGATCGCCAAGGACATCGTGGTGGCGACGCCCCGGGACATCGAGGAATACGGCAATAATCCGTCGCTGATTTTGTATCCGGCATTGACCCAGGGCAAGGAGATTTATCGCGCCGGGTCGGAAGCCGCCGGGAGCAAGCTCCCGGCTCGGTAAAGCGGCGGCAAGCCACGCGCACTCCAAAGCGCGCCAACGCGCTTAATCATGAATCGGGGCAAAAGGTTTTCTTGCATTGGAGAGTGTTTCCGTGCATAAATGATGGTTCAGGCACGGCAGTTGAAGATGGGCAAGGATCGAGGGGCTAACCAATGTTTCCTCGATCCTCGCTCCTCGATTCCCGATACTGACCGCTAAACCGCACGATTGTTGGAGGATGACATGGCAGAAGGCAAGGGCAAGAAGGACGTTGAGAAGAGCTCGGCGGAGAAGGAGGCCCGGGAGAAGAACATCCGGCAGGTGATTTCGTCGATCGAGAAGCATTACGGCAAGGGCGCGATCATGAAGCTCTCGGACGAGAATCCGGTGATGCACGTTGACGCGATCTCGACGGGGAGTTTGAGCCTTGACCTGGCGCTGGGGATCGGCGGTCTGCCGCGGGGCCGGGTGGCGGAGATTTTCGGGCCGGAGGCCTCGGGCAAGACCACTCTGGCCATGCACGTGGTGGCGGAGGCGCAGAAAAAGGGCGGGGTGGCGGCGTTCATAGACGCGGAGCACGCCTTCAGCCCGGACTATGCGCGGCGGCTGGGGGTGAACACCGATGACCTGCTTTTTAACCAGCCGGACAACGGGGAGCAGGGCCTGGAGATCGCGGACATGCTGGTGAAGAGCAAGTCGGTGGACGTGATCGTGATTGACTCGGTGGCGGCGCTGACTCCGAAGGCGGAGCTGGACGGGGAGATGGGGGACTCGCACATGGCGCTGCAGGCCCGGCTGATGAGCCAGGCGCTGCGCAAGCTGGCCGGCTCCATTTCCAAGACCGCCAGCATCGTCATTTTCATCAACCAGATCCGCATGAAGATCGGCGTCATGTTCGGGAACCCGGAGACGACCACCGGCGGCAACGCGCTCAAGTTCTACTCGTCGGTGCGGCTGGACATCCGCCGGATCGGCCAGATCAAGGCCGGCAACGACATCATCGGGAGCCGGACCAAGGTGAAGGTGGTGAAGAACAAGATGGCGGCGCCTTTCCGCGTGGCCGAGTTCGACATCATGTATGGGGAGGGCATCTCGCGGGAGGGCGACATCGTGGACCTGGGCGCCGAGACCCGGGTGGTGGAGAAGACCGGGGCGTGGTATTCTTACAAGGGAGAGCGCATCGGCCAGGGCCGCGAGAACGCCAAGGCCTTTTTAAAGGCGCATCCGGAGCTGGCCGCCGAGATCGAGCAGCAGATCCGGGATAACTGGAAGCCCGGCCTGGGCACGGTCCCGGCCCCGGACGCGGCCGAGGCGGGGCCCGCCGGCGAATAAATTCTGAATTGATTATAATGGTACCAGGCCGGAAAGATACGGCTTGAGACGAGCGGCGGGCAACGGGAAGGGGGAACCGGGCGCCGGCACCCCGGCTTGTTTCCCGTTGCTATTTCCATTTAAAGGAGAGATACATGAGCGCACCAGCTCCACCCAAAGGCCCGGCCGCGCCGCCGGGAGGGGCGCCGCCCAAAGGCGGGGCCTTGGAACTCAACGACATCCTGAAGGTGGCCCTCAAAGCGGGCGCCTCGGACATCCACGTCAAGGCCGGGCTTCCGCCCGTCTTCCGCATTGACGGCTCGCTCTACCCTTACAAGGAGGCCCCGCGGCTCACCCCCGACATCGTGAACCGCATGGCCTTCGGCATCATGAACAAGACGCAGCAGGAGAAGTTCCGGGAGAACATGGAAATAGACCTCGCCTACGGCGTGCCCGGACTCGGCCGCTTCCGCGTCAATATCTTCCAGCAGCGGGGAACGATCGGCGTCGTGCTGCGTTCCATCCCCTTCGGCATCTCCACCATCGAGCAGTTGCACCTGCCCCCCGTGATCAGCAAAATCGCCATGGAGCAGCGCGGCCTGATCCTGGTCACCGGGACCACCGGCTCGGGCAAGTCCACCACCCTGGCCGCCATGATTGACCTCATCAACTCCACCCGCACCTGCCACATCGTGACCATCGAGGACCCCATCGAGTTCCTGCACCGCGACAAGAGGAGCATCGTGAACCAGCGGGAGGTCGGGTTCGACACCCTGGGCTTCGCCATCTCCTTAAAGAGCGCTCTCCGCCAGGACCCGGACGTGATCCTGGTCGGCGAAATGCGCGACTTCGAGACCATCGAGACCGCGCTCACCGCCGCCGAGACCGGCCACCTCGTGCTTTCCACTCTGCACACCATTGACGCCACCGAGACCATCACCCGCATCGTCACCGTGTTCCCGCCGTACCAGCAGAAACAGGTCCGGCTCCAGCTCAGCGGCATCGTCAAGGGCGTGGTCTCGCAGCGCCTGGTGCCGCGGTCCGACGGCAAGGGCCGGGTGCCCGCCATCGAGGTCATGGTGGCCAACGCCCGCATCCGCGAGTGCATCGAGGACAAGGATAGGACCAAGGAAATCCGCGACGCCATCTCCACCGGACACCAGATCTACGGTATGCAGACCTTTGACCAGTCCCTCATGCTGCTCTACAGAAATAAGCTCATCACCTTCGAGGAATCGCTCCGCCAGTGCTCCAACCCCGACGACTTCAAGCTCAAGATCAGCGGCGTGTCCGGCGGCCGCGACGCCCAGGTCTGGGAGGACTTCACCGGCGGCGGCGAGCCCGAGGACCAGGGGCCCAAGGGCGGGCCCGGCAAGGGCGGAAAGGGCGGGGCGCCCCCGCCCAGCGAGGCCCCCGGAGTGCCATCCGACGACCTCATCATTGACCGGTTCTGAGGGCAAGACTTTAAGATAGAATCAAGAAGATAGAAGATAGAATAGCGAATTACACCCAAGGCCTGGTTGCCGACATTCTATCTTCTATTTTCTATATTCTATCTTCATCCGCGTTCATCCGCGTTCATCCGCGGCAAAATATTATTGGCTTGACGGGAATACCATGAAACTGGACGAGATCAGGAATCGTTTCCTCAATTACTTCCAAAAAAACGGCCACGAGGTGGTGCCCAGCGCTCCGCTCATCCCGGAGGGCGACCCGACCCTCTTGTTCACCAACGCCGGCATGAACCAGTTCAAGGACACGTTCCTGGGGGCCGAGAAGCGGCCGTATGTGAGGGCGGCCACCGCGCAGAAGTGCTTCCGGGCGTCGGGCAAGCACAACGACCTGGAAAACGTGGGCCGCACCGCGCGCCACCACACGTTTTTCGAGATGCTGGGGAACTTCAGCTTCGGCGATTATTTCAAGGCCGACGCCATCCGCTTCGCGTGGGAGTTCATGACCGTGGACATGGCGCTCCCGAAGGACCGGCTCTGGATCACGGTGTTTCGCGACGACGACGAGGCCTTCGAGTTGTGGCGCAAGGTGGCAAATGTTCCGGCCGAGCGCATCATCCGGCTGGGAGAGAAGGACAACTTCTGGGCCATGGGCGACACCGGGCCGTGCGGGCCCTGCTCCGAGATCCACTATGACCAGGGGCCGGAGATCGGCTGCCGCACGCCCCAGTGCAAGATCGGGTGCGAGTGCGACCGCTACCTCGAGCTGTGGAACCTGGTCTTCATGCAGTATAGCCGCGACGCCTCCGGCAAGATGACCCCGCTACCACGGCCCAGCATTGACACCGGCATGGGCATCGAGCGCATCGCGGCGGTCATGCAGGGCGTGTACAGCAACTACGACACCGACCTGTTCCAGGCCATCATCCGGAACATCTGCGCGGCCACCGGCGCCGTCTACAAAGCGGACCCGCAGCAGGACGTGTCCATCCGCGTCATCGCCGACCACGCCCGCGCCATGGCCTTTTTGATCGCCGACGGCGTGCTGCCCTCGAACGAAGGCCGCGGCTACGTGCTCCGCCGCGTCATGCGCCGCGCCGGAAGGCACGCCAAGATGCTGGGCCGGGACGAGCCGGTGCTTTTCAAGATCGCGCAGGCGGTGGGCGACATCATGGGCGAGGCCTACCCGGAGCTCGGGGCCAAGCGCTCGTTCATCGCCGAGGTCATCAAAAACGAAGAGGAGCGGTTCCTGGAGACCCTGGACGCGGGCCTGCGCATCCTGCAGGAGGAGATTTTCAAGCATACCTCGCGGGGCATGGTGGAAAATAAGCTCAATAGGATGATCAATGAATCTGAAGATCAACAATCTTCGCAAGAGGATCCAAATTCTCCAACATCTATGCAAAAAGCCACAGTAAAAAACTTGGCCCGCTTTATGGAAGAACAAACTGAACGCGCTGCCGTGAAGCAAATATGGAAAATCTCCGGCGAGCTCGCCTTCAAGCTCTACGACACCTACGGCTTCCCTCTCGACCTTACCCAGACCATTGCCGAGGAACAAGGGCTGGACGTGGACGTGGCCGGATTCGAGAAGGCCATGGACGAGCAGCGTGAGCGGGCGCGCGAGCACTGGAAGGGCTCGGGCGAGGAGGTCGTGGACGCGGTGTACAAGGAGGTCAAGACCAAGGCCGGGGGCACCGAATTCCTGGGCTATCAGACCACGCGCGCCACCGCCCGGGTGCTCTCGCTCATCGTTGACGGCAAGACCGCGGACAAGGTGGACAAGGCGGGGCAGGCTTTTCAGCTCATCGCCGACCGCACGCCTTTTTATGGCGAGTCCGGCGGCCAGGTCGGCGACACCGGCCGGATCGTCTCGCCCGGCCTCGAAATAAAAGTCGTGGACGCCAAGAAGCCGCTCGAAAACCTGATCGTGCACCACTGCATCCTGGAGAAAGGCGCCGTGGCCGCCGGCGACACCGTGAACCTGGAGGTGGACGAAGCCAAGCGCATGGACACGGCCCGGAACCACAGCGCCACCCACCTGTTGCAGGCCGCGCTCCGCGAGATCGTGGGCGACCACGTGCACCAGAAAGGGTCGCTGGTTACGCCCGACCGCTTCCGCTTCGACCTCACCCACTTCTCGCCCGTGACCGCGGACCAGCTCCGCCAGGTCGAGACCCGCGTCAACCAGTGGGTCCGCGAGAACCACGAAATCAACCTCCAGGTCCTCTCCCACAAAGAGGCCGTCAAAAAGGGCGCCATGGCGCTGTTCGGCGAAAAGTACGGCGAGACCGTGCGCATGGTGGAGATGGGACCGTTCTCGCGCGAGCTGTGCGGCGGCACCCACGCCCGCCGCACCGGCGACGTGGGCATGTTCAAGGTCGTGGCCGAGTCGTCGGTGGCCGCCGGCGTGCGCCGGATCGAGGCCGTGACCGGACGCGCCGCCGTGGCCGAGGCCCAGCGGATCGAGGACCAGGTCAAAGAAGCCGCCCTCTGCCTGCGCGCCAACCCCGGCGAGCTCAAGGACCGAATCAACAAACTCCAGGACGAGATCAAGAACCTGAAAAAAGAACTGAGGGCCGAGCGCGAGAAAAAGCTTACCGGCGGCGGCTCCGACATTTTCTCCAAGATCAAGAATATGAACGGCGTGCAGGTGCTGGTGGCCGAGGTCGAGGTCGCGGACGGCAAGGACTTGCGGCCGCTCGGAGACCAGGTCAAGGACAAGTTGAAATCCGGCGTGGCCGTGCTCGGCGCCAAGGCCAACGACAAGGCCCACCTCCTGGCCGTCGTCACCAAGGACCTCACCGGCCGCATCAAGGCAGGTGACATCGTCAAGGAAATCGCTCCCATCGTAGGCGGCAAGGGCGGCGGCCGGCCCGACTTCGCCCAGGCCGGAGGGCCGGACCAGGACAAGCTTGCGGAGGCGCTGAAAAAGGCGTTAGAGGTAGTGGAGAGTAAGATTTAACCGCCAAGACTCCAAGGGCGCCAAGTGTTTTGATGTCTGTAGGGTTAAGGTCGCTTTACCCGCCGTCGTTGCCCTTCCGCTCAATCTCCTTATAAAAATCCGCCACCACTCCGAACGCCTGCTTTTTTTGCCGGTCGTAGGTAAGCAGCCCTTTCAGGTTCATGTTCGGGACCGGGTTGTCGGGCCGCTTGTCGTCGCGGAAGTCGCTGAAGACCCAGGGCACGATGCCGGTGACAAAGGGCTTGCCGGCGATGATGGGTAACTGGACCTGATAGAACCTTTGCTGGTAGTCCTCGGAGAAGTCGCGCGAGCTCCCGTAGCCCACGTCGTAGAGCTTGCCGCCCGGCGGCCTGCCTTTTTCCGCGCCCGCTCCCATCTCCGAGACGATCACCGGCTTGTCCGGCCATTTCTTGTGCACCTGGTCAAGCAGATGGTCCACGTCCTCCGGCTTCCCGAAGTACCAGCCCAGGTACTCGTTCAGGTAGATCACGTCGGCGAGCCCGGCCGAAATCTCGAAGCGGGGCGTGATGCCGTGGGGGATGGTGAAGATGGCGAAGGTCACGGGGCGGCCGGGGTCGAAGCTCCTGGCCGTCGCGATCAGGCGCTGGTAGAGCCGGCGGATGGAGGGGAAGAGGGTGAAGCACTCGTCGCCCACTCCCCACATGACCACGCTCGGGTGGTTGCGGTCGCGCTCGATCATCTCGATGAGCGCGCGGGAGGAGTCATGAAAAAGCCCGCTCTTTTCCGCGGCCCGCAAACTGCGCAGCCCCCATCCAACCTGGTAAAGCGGGATCTCGGTCTCGACCAGGATGCCGGCGCGGTCGCAGGCGTCGAGCCAGCGCGGATCGTCCGGGTAGTGGGCCGTGCGCACGTAGTTGGCGTGCAGCTCCTTGAGCAGCGCGAGGTCCTGCTCGATGCGCTCTTTGGTCTGGACCTGGCCCGTCACCGGGTCGTCCTCGTGCCGGTTCACTCCGCGGATGAAAAAATTCCGGCCGTTGAGATAGGCCTCGGCGCCCCGGAACTCGAACTTGCGAAAGCCGATCATGACCGTCTGCGCCTCGGAGCCGCCCTGCGCGGTCACCAGCGCCACCACCCGGTAGAGGTTGGGCTCGGCCGGTGACCACGGCTTGATGCCCTTGATTTTTCTCTCGAAGTTGAAAGAGGCCAGGCCGCCCGCCGTGACCGGGACCTTGCCATGGAAAAACCTCACTTCCTCGGTATCGGCGAGGTCATGGAGCACCACCATGACATAAGCGACGGCGTCGGCGCCGCTCCGGTTGTACACCACTCCGGCGCCCGCCACGTTCCCCTCATGATCGGCGTCCACCGTGAGCTTGCACAGTGTGGTCCAGGGCCCGCTCTCGATCATCACGGTGCGGTTGATCCCGCCGTACGGCCACCATCCGAAAGGCCGGCCCTTCTTCACCAGCGGCGGCAGCGTGTCGTAGCCGCGCCGGGTGTCAACCCGGATGGTCAGCGTGTTCTCCTTCCCGTAATCGAGCGCGCCGGAGACGTCCAGGCTCCACTGGGTGAACCCGCCCCCATGATGCCCGAGCTTCTTTCCGTTCAGCCACGCGTCCGCCTGAAAGGCCGTGCCGTCGAGCACGAGCCGGTTAAAGCGCCCCTTTAAATTCACGGGCGCGATGAACTTGCGGCGGTACCAGCCCGCGCCCACGTAATTCAGCCATTCCGGCTTCTGCACGTTCCACGATCCGGGCACCGGGTGGTCGGTCCAGGCGGAATCGTCCAGGTCCGGGCCGTACCACTGACCGGCCTCTCCTTTGTCGTCCGCATCCGGCCGGAACTTCCACGTGCCGGCCAGATCCAGCCGCGTGTGATTGGTATGCTGGAACCGGGTGAAATAAGGCATCCCGTTTTCCATGAGCACGGGCACGCCGTCCGCGTCGCGGACCTCCGGCCCCTGCCCGCCGCCGCAGGCCGGGACCAGGCAGAGCAGGAATAATGAAAAAATTGTCAGACGGCTGACCGAATTTTTCATGGCCCTTTTCCGGCCTCCATCATAATTTTTCGCCGCACGACTTGATCCGGTCCAGGTCCAGCTCGATCCCGAGCCCGGGCTTTTGCGGGACGGCGACGAAGCCTTCCTTGTCAATCATGAACGGCTCCTTGAGCATGAAGTCGCGGGCGGGCGGGACCCAGCCGGGCGGCTCGTACGGGAACTCGCAGAATGAGCAGTTGGGCGTTGCGGCCATGATCTGGAGGTTGGCGGCGAAGCCCAGGCCGTTGGTCCAGGTATGGGGGCTGAACTCGAGGCCGTGGGCCTCGGCCATGGCCGCGACCTTCCTCGAATTCCACATGCCGGTCGAGATGGTGGCGTCGGGCTGGACCACGTCGAGGCAGCCCTGCTCGATCAGGTCGCGGAACTCGAAGAGGTCCGTGTTGAACTCGCCGCCGGCGATGGGCACGGTGGTGGCGTCGCGCAGCCGGGCGTAACCCTCGTAATCGTGCTTGAAGAGCGGCTCCTCCATCCAGCGCACGTCCAGGTCCTCCAGGCAGCGGCAGGTCTCGATCGCCCGCTTTACCGTCCACACCGGGTACGCCCCGAAGCCGTGGATCGGCCAGCCCTGGTTCGCGTCGCACATGATGTGCATGTCGTCGCCCACCGCCTCCCGCACCGCCGCCACCAGCTCGATGTCATCATCCATCTTTTCGTTCTTGAGCCGGAGCTTCAGGCCCTTGAAGCCCATCTCCTTCAATGCCACCGCCTCCTCCGCCCGCTTCTCCGGCGGGTGCAGCTCGCCCACGCTGGCGTAGGCCAGTACCTTGTCCCGGCAGCCGCCCCAGAGCTTGTACACCGGCAGACCCGCGACCTTGCCGATGATGTCCCAGAACCCGAGCTCGGCGAAGAACGCGCGGTAACCGAAGAAGTAAGCGCTGCGCAGGAGCTTCACAAAATCCTCCACCTGGAACGGGTCGCGGTTCATCACGAACGGCCGCAGCAGCGACACCAGGCCCTTGGCCTCGTCCAGAAACCCGACCCCCGCCGCGTATCCCTCGATGCCCGCGTCGGTCCTGTAGATCAAGATGAGGCACGAGTTCCGCGTCTGCGGAAAGCCCGGGATCCAGGTCGGAAAAAAGGGCGCGGGCAGATTGTAATGGCACAGCCAGGCCTCGATTTCAACGATCTTCATGTCTTCCCTCCTTGTCAGGCGGACTTGCTTCCGTGGAAGCGTAAACGAGCATCAAGGAGCCAGGATCGAGGGACGAGGGTCTGCACTCGTTCTTTTTCTCGCTCCTCGCTTCCCGATCCTCTCCTTCCGAGCACAGTATAACAAATAATCTCCGTTTTCTACCCCGGCCATTCGCGCCGCCGGCATTGACCCCGCGTCCGGCCGCGCCCTACAATGGAACCATGCCCGGGAAAAATCCGATCGTGATTGAGCGCGCGCCGGCGCTGGGCGACACCGTGGCCCTCCGCGGCCCAGCGCTCGCGGCGCTCACCGCCTGGTCGCCGCGGCCGGGCCTGGCCGTGACCGTCGCGGACGGCTCCGGTAATTCTTATCGCGCGCGGGTCACGGAGCTTCATGCGGACCGGGCGTCGCTGTTCGTGTTCGAACGGATGAAAGGCCCGGCGGAGTCGCCGCTCGAGATCATTCTGCTCCAGGCGCTGCCGGACAAGGAGCGGATGGAGCTGATCATCGAGAAGGCCGCGGAGCTGGGCGCGGACGTGATCGTGCCGTGGAAGGCGGAGCGCGGGGTGGGCCTGGACGAGCGGGATGCGCGGCAGAAAAAGTCGCGGGGCTGGCAAAAGCGCGCGCTCAAGGCGGCGAGGCAATGCCGGCGGGGCAAGGTCCCGTTCATCGCGCCGTACGCGGATCTTGACGCCGCGCTGGATTACGCCGCCGGCGCGGACCTGAAGATCGTGCTCTGGGAGGAAGCGCGCGCGCCGCTCAAGAAAATTCTGGAAAGCACGGCGGCGCCCCGCTCCGTGGCCATAATGATCGGCCCGGAGGGAGGGCTCACCCCGGCCGAGGTGGAGACGGCGGAGCGCTCCGGCTTCATCAGCGCCTCGCTGGGACCGCGCGTCCTGCGCACCGAGACCGCGGCCATCGCCGCGCTGGCGCTGGCGCAGTACGCGCTGGGGGACCTGGGTTCGTGATGTTCTGGCTGCTCCGACTTCCCAATATGGGCGCTGCGAGGCTAGGGGCAAAAGGTCATCAGATCGTTTTCTCACACAGAGGCACAGAGTACACAGAGAAAGAACGGAGAATAAACTCTTTTCTGAGTTCTCCGTGTTCTCTGTGCCTCCGTGCGAAAAAAATCCCGCTGAGGCCCGCTGAGGCCTAGTTGACTATGACCCGCCGGTCAACTAGACTCATTCGGGAAATAAAATTTCCTAACCTGCATGAGCGCTCTGAAAATTGGATGTCTCGCGGGGCTCCCGCCATTAAAGCCTGACGGCACATGCCAATAATTCAATCTTACCCAACACCCCGTTCGGACCACGGAAGGAGAGAACAAACATGCTGAGCTTTCTGCCGGGCCCGGTCAAGGGCGCGCTGTCATTTTTATTGATCGTGATCAATACGGTGTTCTGGTGCCTGCTCCTGTTCCCGATGGCGTTTCTGAAGTTCATCTTTCCGGTCCCGGCCTGGCGGCGGCTGTGCGGAAAGGCGCTGAACGCCATCGCGACCAACTGGATCATGGTAAACAACTGGAACCTGTGGCTGCTGACCGGCATCCGGTGGAAGGTGACGGGACTGGAAGCGCTCCGTATGGATCAGTGGTACCTGGTGGTGTCCAACCACCAGTCGTGGTCCGACATCCTGGTGTTGCAGAAGGTCTTCAACCGGCGGGTGCCGTTCCTGAAATTTTTCCTGAAGCAGGAGCTGATCTGGGTGCCGATCCTGGGGCTGGCGTGGTGGGCCCTGGACTATCCGTTCATGAAACGCTACTCCAAGGAGTTTCTGGAGAAGCACCCGGAGCTCAAGGGCAAGGACCTGGCGACCACGCGGAAGGCCTGCGAAAAATTCCGGACCATGCCGGTGTCCATCATGAACTTCGTGGAGGGCACGCGCTTCACCGCGGCCAAGCATGAGAGCCAGCGCTCGCCGTACCGGCGCCTGCTCCGGCCCAAGGCCGCGGGGGTGGCGTTCGTGCTCGGGGCCATGGGCGAACGGTTGAGCGGCATCCTCAACGTCACCATCGTCTATCCGGACGGGGCGCGCGACCTCTGGCAATTCCTGTGCGGCCGGGTGGGCGAGGTCAGGGTGAAGGTGGAGGCGCTTCCGGTCACGCCGGAAATTCTCGGCGACTACTTCGATGACGAGCAATACCGCGAGCGGTTCCAGGAATGGCTCAACGGGCTGTGGGCGGAGAAGGACGGCGTTTTCGGGGAGATGCTGACTTGATTGCAGGAACCGGCGCAAAGAGTTAAACGCCAAGACGCCAAGAGCGCCAAGAAAGAGAAATTTGTAAATATTATTATCTTGGCGTTCTTGGCGTCTTGGCGGTTCAATTCCCGTATACATGTTGATGGATCCAGCCAATGGGACATTCACCCACGCGCCCAGTTGAAAACATTTCGTCCGTTTCGTAGAATCGTTGCCAGCACATTCTGAGGAGGACGGGATGAACAACAAGCTTTATATCGGCAATTTGCCCTACCAGACGAGCGAGGAGGAATTGAAGCAGCTTTTTTCGCAGGCGGGGACGGTGAGCTCGGCCCGGGTTATCACGGAGGGCGCTTCGGGGCGGAGCAAGGGTTTCGGGTTCGTGGAGATGGAGACCGCGGAGCAGGCGGCCGCGGCCATCGAGCAGTTGAACGGGACCGAGCTCCTGGGCCGGGCGCTGACGGTGGCGGAGGCCCGTCCGCCCAAGGGCGGTGATCGCGGGCCGCGCGAGCGGGAGAGCGGCACGGATGAATGAGCGGGGCCTGGCCCGGCGCCTGGCAACCGGGCGCGGGCAAAGATAGATGACGATCTGGCTGTCCATCCTTTTCATCACCCTTTGCGCGGTGTGCTGGGACGCGGGCGTGGTCTGGCAAAAACAGGCCGCGGACACTCTGCCCGCGCTGGAGTTGGGCCGGGACACGGGCAGGACGCTCTTCGCTTTCATTACCTCGAAAAAATGGATGGGCGGGCTGATCATCTCGGGCGTGGGCTGGGGCCTGTTCGCGTTCGCGCTGGAATACACTCCGATCTCGCTGGCGCGCGCCATTCAAGGCTCCGGGTTCGTGGTGCTGGCCTTCTTCTCCATCTTTTTTCTCGACCATCGCCTGAAGATCCGGGAGTGGTCCGGCGTGATCATCGTGACCGGCGGGATCGTGGCGCTCGGGCTTTCCGAGCCGGCCCAAGCCCAGACCGCGAGCGTGATCCTGCCCGCCCGGTTCGTACTGGCCGTGGGAATCAGCCTGGGGGCGTGCGGCGCGATTTACGCGTCGCGGAAATTTTTCGGGCTCGGGTTCAACTGGGTGGTGGTGTTCAGCGTGGTGGCGGGGACCCTGCTCGGCATGGGCGACGTCTTCACCAAGGGGGTGCTGGTGGAGGCCGGCCAGAAGTCATACGGCACGGCCTTCGGCGTGATCGCGCCGCTATTGGTCATGAGCTACCTCACCGGCTTCTTCATCCTCTCGCGCGGCTACCAGCACGGCCGGGCCATCCTGGTCACCGGCGTGTCCGATTTCTGCGCCCGCATCGTCACCATCTTCCTGGGCGTTTACGCCATGGGCGAATCCTTCCCGGCGAGCCACCTGCTCTCCGGCCTGCGCATCGGCGGGCTCTTGGCCATTCTCTCCGGCACCGCGCTCCTGGCGCGCTTTTCGGGCGAACAGTTGGCAACGGAGTTGGGCAAAGACACTCCTTGACCGCGGCATTGCATTTCCGGAAAAAATTCTGCTAGACTCCTTTTCCGTCCGCCTCGTGGCACGGTTTTGAGCGGGGAAATCCCGCCGGCTTGCCGCGGGGCTTTACTATTTTGGGGCGGGGCGGTGAGGAGGAACGGGCAGTTTTAAAAAAGCGAGGTAAAAGCATGGCCAGGCAGAAGGCGTTGATGTCGTGGAGCGGGGGCAAGGACAGCGCGTGGGCGCTGAAGCTGGCGCGGGAGAGCGGGGAGTTGGAGATCGTGGGTGCGATCGTGACGATCACGGAAGCGAAGGGCGACAACCGGGTGCTGCTGCACGGGGTCCGGGAGGAGTTATTGGAGGCGCAGACGGCGGTGGTGGGCTTGCCCATGCGCAAGATGATGATCCCGTACGGCTGTCCCGGCGAGGTGACCGACGCGGCGCTCTACCGCCAGCTCATGAAGGCCAGGGCGGAGGGCGTGACGCGGGTGATTTACGGCGACCTTTTCTGCGCGGACGTGCGCGGGTACCGGGAGGCGCAGCTCGGGCACATGGGCATGACCGGCTGCTGGCCGCTGTGGAAGCGGGACACGGCGGAGCTGGCGCGCGAGATCATCGCCGGCGGCGTGCGCACTTACTTGTCCAGCGTGGACCTGAAGAAACTGCCGCGGTCCTTTGCCGGCCGGCTGCTCGGCCATGAATTGTTGAAAGACCTGCCGCCCGGCGTGGACCCGTGCGGGGAATTGGGCGAGTATCACAGCTTCGTGTTTGACGGACCCATGTTCAGCTACGGGCTGAACGTATATGCCGGCGAAGTCTTCGAGCAGGACGGCTTCGCCTTCGCCGACTTCAGACTGGAGGCCCCGAAGAAGGCGGCGAGCGCGTGAGCTCTATCCATTGATGGCAAAGGCGCGGAAGGCGTTCCCGGTGGTGAGCTCGGCCAGGCGGGGGAGGGGGATGCCGCGGATTTTGGCGACGGCCTCGGCCACGAGGCGGACGTAGGCGGGCTCGTTGCGTTTCCCCCGGTGCGGCTCGGGCGCGAGGAAGGGGCAGTCGGTCTCGATGAGGATGCGGTCCTCCGGTACCCTGGCCGCGGCCTCGGCCATGGCGCGGGCGTTCTTGAACGTGATGACGCCGGGAAAGGAAATGTAAAAGCCCAGGCGCACCAGCTCAAGGGCGAGGGCCGCGGAGCCGGAGAAGCAGTGCATGACGCTGCCCGGCTTGGGAACCCCGTCCTCTTTGAGGACACGCATCAGATCGTCGTGCGCGTCGCGGTCGTGGATGACCACCGGGAGGTCGAGATCGCGGGCGAGGCGGAGCTGGTCGCGGAGCCGCGCGAGCTGGACGTGCCGGGGCGAGTACTCCTTGGCGTAATCCAGTCCGATCTCGCCGATGGCCACGACCTTGTCCTGCTGCGCGAGCTCGTGCAGTTTTGCCAGGTCCGGGTCCCCCTTGATGAGCTTGGCGTCGTGCGGGTGCACGCCCACGGTGGCCCATATGTCCTCATGCCGCCGCGCGATCTCCAGGGCCCGCGCCGAGGCCTCGATCCCGTCGCCCGATCCGATGGTCACCATGTACTTTACGCCCGCGGCCCGCGCCCGGGCGATCACATCCTCCCGGTCGCGGTCGAAGTCCTTGAAGTCAAGGTGGGCGTGGGTATCGAATAGGGTTTCCATTTTCCCCGGACTGAGCATAAAACGGCTACTTTCGAATTCTCACGATATTGGGCGTGACCACGGAAAAAGCTCCCGTCATTTCGTCGGCATGTTCGGCAATGGCACTTGAGACTATTTCCGCCTTTTGCTCCGCAGTCAATCCCGCCAAGCGGACCAGAATGACTCCACCATGGATGCGATGCAGTCGGAAAACCAGTTCACCAAAATCCTTGTCCATGGTGATGAGGATTGACCGGCTCTCATTCGCCGCGGAAAGGATCGCCTCATCTGATATTCCCGAGGTCAGCTTCCAAGCGCGAATGACACGATGGCCGTCTTCAGCAAGTCGTTCGGCTATGGGCTCATCCACGCTCTCATCGCAGAAAAAATTCATGAAGGCATTCCATGCACCGGATAGACCACGTCCGCACGCAGGGTTTGTGCCGCATAGGCCAGAGCGGCATGGATGGCTTCCCTCGTCAGGCGTGGATGAGCGGCCAAGAGTTGTTCCTCGGTCTCGCCCGCGGCCAGTTTTTCCAGGATAAGTTCCACCGTGATCCTTGTGCCCCGGATTACGGCCTTGCCCATCATGATCGCGGGATCAATTTCTATCAGCTCTTCGCCCATTTTATTCGCCTCCTTTGTCTAAAGAGACACAGCTGGGTATAACCTATTATATCTCAGTAACCACGGTTAGTCTTCTTGTCATTATTCTATCCTCGGGAAAAGGGCCGCGCCTTTGGTCATGACGGTGCCGGAGGGGAGTCCGCCCCATTTGATTTTGCCGGAAAGCGGCGGGTCGGAAGGCGCACCCGGCGCTCCGATCTGTTCCCACATGCGGCCGGCGGCGTCGGGCATGAATGGGGAGATGAGGATGGCGGCGATACGGAGGAGCTCGGCGACGTTGTAGAGCACGGCATCGAGCCGGTCCTTCTGGGCCGGGTCTTTGGCGAGCGTGAAGGGCCTGGTCACGTCAATGTACTTATTGGCCGCGCTGATCATGGCCCAGATCACGGTGAGGGCCTTGTGGAAGGCGCACTCGGCCATGGCGAGCTCGGCCTCCTTCACCGTCCGCTCCACGGTCTTGATGAGCTCCTGGTCCACGCTGTCCCGAGCGGCGGGGGCGGTGAGCTTTCCGGCGGTGTATTTCCCCGCCATTCCGGCGGTTCGGGAGAGGAGGTTTCCGAGGTCGTTGGCGAGGTCGGAGTTGATGCGGTGCTTGAGGGCATCATAGGAGAAGTCGCCGTCGAGTCCGAAGGGGACCTCGCGGAGCAGGAAGTAGCGGAAGGGCTCGAGTCCGAACTTGTTGATGACCTCGTACGGGTCAATGAAGTTATTGAGGGACTTGCCCATTTTCCGCCCCTCGTTGGTCCACCATCCGTGGGCGAAGACGGTCTTGGGGAGGGGCACTCCGGCGGACATGAGGAGACAGGGCCAGATGACGGCGTGGTGGCGCAAGATGTCCTTGCCGATGAGGTGGAAGTCGGCGGGCCAGAAGCGCTTGAACTTCTCGTCGTTCTCATGGCCGAACCCGAGGGCGGAGATGTAATTGGTGAGCGCGTCCACCCATACGTAGAGCACGTGGGCCGGATCGTCGGGCACGGGGATGCCCCACTGGAAGTTGGTCCGGGATATGGAGAGGTCTTCGAGCCCGGACTTGACAAAGGAGAGGATCTCGTTGCGGCGGGACTCGGGCATGATGAATTCCGGGTGGTCCTCGATGTATTTCACGAGCCGGTCCTGGTATTTGCTCGTGCGGAAGAAGTATGAGGACTCCTTGACCTTGTCCACGGGCATCTGGTGGACGGGGCAGTTGCCGTTTTCGAGCTGGAGCTCGGTGTAATAGGTTTCGCAGCGCACGCAGTATAGCCCCTCGTACTCTCCCTTGTACACGTCGCCGCTTTTTTTGATGCGGTTGTAGATCTCGGCGACGGCGGCCTGGTGGCGGGGCTCGGTGGTGCGGATGAAGTCGTCGTAGGCGATGCCCATGCGGCTCCACAGGTCCTTGAAGCTTTGCGAGTTCTTGTCGGCGAGCTCGATGGGGGTCACGCCCTTTTCGGCGGCGGCCTGGTCCATCTTCTGGCCGTGCTCGTCGGTGCCGGTAAGGAAATAGACGTCGTCGCCCTTGAGCTTGTGCCAACGGGCGAGCACGTCGGCGGCCAGGGTGGTGTAGGCATGGCCGATGTGGGGCACGTCGTTGACGTAATAGATGGGGGTGGTGACGTAAAAAGTTTCCATTGCACTCCTCTTTAAAATAGGCTTGAGGCTTGGGGCCTGAGGCTTGAGATGCCGGGGCTGAACTTGCTACTTAAGGCATGAATCACCATGATGCCGCCATCTGAACCTCACGCCTCAAGCCCCTTGTCACATGCCTATTTCCGGTGCCGGTTGCGGCGTCGTCTTTTTCGTCTTCTTTGCTCGTCGGAGTCTTGGCCCTGGGGCTGGTTTTGTCCCGGGGGCTGGCCGGGGGCGCCCTGGGGCCGGGGCGGGCCGTCCTGTCCTGCGGGCGGCTTATAGGGCTGGGCCCCGGCGGGCGGGCGGTCCATCCCGGCGGGCTTATAGGGCTGGGCCCCGGCGGGCGGGCGCGGCGGTCCCTGCCGGTCGCGTTCCGGGCCGCGGCCGTTTCTGCTGTCTGGGCCGGGGCGGTTTTGCTGGTTCTGACGGTTTCCGGAGCGGTCGCGTCCGCGGTCCTGGTCGCGGCGGGGCTCGGAGGGCCGGTTGTCGCGGCGGGGTCCGCGGTCGGGTCCGGGTTGGGTCGCTCCGGGCCTGGGCTGGTCCATTTTTTCGAGCAGGGCGGGGTCGTCGCTTTCCAGGACCTCCTCATTGATGCCGTCGTTCTCTTCCATGGCGGCGTTGGCGTCGGCCTGCTCGGCCATGGCTTCATTCTGGGTCTTCAGGTCGTCCACGGAGACGAACATGGTCTTTCCGGATTCGAGCTCGACCAGGGCCTTGCGGCCCAGGATGTTGAGGTCAATGATGCGGCATGGCCCGACGGGCGAGACCATGCGCTTTCCTTTCTTGGGCATGCCCTTGCAGGATTCGTGGTAGAGGGGGTGCTCGTACGCCAGGCAGCACATGAGTCGTCCGCACAGCCCGGAGACCTTGGTCGGGTTCATGGCGAGGTTCTGGTCCTTGGCCATGCGCACGGACACGGGGGAGAAGTCGGAGAGGAAGGTGGCGCAACAGATCTCGCGGCCGCACGGTCCGAGGCCGCCGGTGATCTTGGCCTCGTCGCGGACGCCGATCTGGCGCATCTCGATGCGGGTGTGGAGCTGGCGGGCCATATCCTTGACCAGGTCGCGGAAGTCCACCCGCTGCTCGGCCGTGAAATAGAAGATGGCCTTGCTGGCGTCGTGGAGGTACTCGACGCGGACCATCTTCATATTGAGCTTCTTGGCGTTGATCATGGAGAGACACAGGTCCAGGGCCTCCTGCTCGCGCTCCTTGTTCTTGCGGTCGCGTTCGAGGTCGTTCCAGTTGGCCTTGCGAATGACGCGTTTGAGGTCGGCGGGGGCCTTTTCGTACCCCAGCTCGAAGATGGGGGTGACCACGCGGGCGAGGCCCAGGCCGCGGTCGGTCTCGACGATGACCGAGTCACCGATGTTATAGCGGAGCGTGCCGGCGTTGAAGAGGTAGTCCTTGCCGGCGCGGCGGAACTTCACGCCGAGAACTTTGACGAACGCGGGCTTCGGTGGTTCCCTGGGCTGGGCGGCAGGGGGCGGCGGCTCCTGCGGCGCTGCCGATGGTTCCTGGGTCTCGGGGGCGGGCTGCGCTTCGGCCGGCGGGGCGGGCGGTTCCACGGTCTCCGGCGCGGGACCGGCGGGCGCGGCGGGAGGTTGCGCGGCCGGTGGCTGCTCCTGGGGCTGTGCCGGGGCTTGGGCCGGTTGTTCCACCGCCGGGGCCTGGGTGGCGGCCGGCGCGGCTTGCTGGCCGGGCGCGGCGGGAGGTTGCGGTGCCGGTGGCTGCTCCTGGGGCTGTGCCGGGGCCTGGGCCGGTTGTTCCACCGCCGGGGCCTGGGTGGCGGCCGGCGCGGCTTGCTGGCCGGGCGCGGCCTGGCCTGGCGGGTTCAGGGGTTGCGCCTGGCTGGTCAAGGCTGTATCGGTCTGGCTCGGCGGGGCCGGCATGTCCTTATTAGTGTTGTGTTCATCGTTCATGGTGGTGAGATCTCCGCTCCTTCCACGCCCGCGAGGGCCATGGTCAATATTTCCCAGTTGAGCTTTAGGTTGGCGTTTCCCGCGGCGCGGTTGCGGGCGCGGGTGATGGTTTCCATTTTGTCGAGTACGGTGTCGGGCGGACCGGCGTCGGCCTGGCCCATGGCTTCGGCGCGCAGGTCCTGATTGGCGATACGGTCATGGCCCAGCCGGAGGTGGAGGACGTCGCGATAAAAGGCGATGAGCAGGTCGAAGATGTCGTCCACCGGCTGGTCGCGCGCGACTTTTTCCATGGCCTCGGCGAATTGGAGGATGGCAATACGGTCAGCCGGGTCCAGGGACAGCAGGCGTCGGACCATGTCTTTCCTGAACTCGACCACGAACTCCAGGTCCATGTCCAGGGCCTTCCTGGCGTTGCCTCCGGAGAGGGCGGCGACCAGCAGGGCCTCGTTTCCGGTGAGTCCGCGCTCGATTTTCAGCAGCTCGATGATGACGGAGTCGGGCATGGCCGGGACGCGCATCACCTGGCAGCGGCTGATGATGGTGGGCAGGAGTCGGTTCAGGTTGGCCGCGGTCATGATGAGCACGGTGTCCGCCGGCGGCTCTTCGAGGGTCTTGAGGAACGCGTTCTGGGAGTGCTCGTTCATGAGCTCGGCGGTGACGACGATTCCGACCTTGCGTCCGCCCTCGAAGCTGTGCAGGTTGAGGCGGGAGGTGAGTCCGCGGATCGAGTCAATCTTGATGTTCTTGCCCTCCGGCTCGACGATCATGACGTCGGGATGGCTGCCGGCCAGGGCGCGCTTGCACGGCCCGCACTCGCGGCAGGGCGGGAAGGCTCCCTGGCCGCAGACCAGGGCGGCGGCGAACTCGCGGGCGAGGGTGCGCTTTCCGGCGCCCTCCGGTCCGGCGAACAGATAGGCATGGGCCAGGCGTCCGCGCGCGAGGGCGCGGGCGAGGAGGCGCCGGGCTGTGGGATGGGTCTCGATCATCGCTTATGCAAATTCCTTTTCCCCGAAGACCTCGGCGGCAAAGATCTCGATCTTGAGCTCTTCCTTTTTCCAGGCGTCGGGGCGGAGCCCGGCCTTGATACAGGTATGGGAGAGGAAGGTGTCGCGGTCCCAGCCCTGCTCGGTGGCGACCTGGGGCAGGAGCACGCCCCGGTAATAGCCCTTGGTGATGAAGATGCCGTGCTTTCCCACCAGGATCTCGTTCACGTCGCTGATCTCGTGAAGCGGAGAGAGCACGGATATCTCCAGGTCCGTGTCAGGCAACTCTTCCGCGGTCAGATGCTCGAACCTGGGGTCCTCCCAGCCCGCGGCATAGGCCATGTTGCGAACAGTGGAGGCCAGCTCGCCCTCGCCGAAAAAAGTCCCGATGCAGCCGCGGAGCTGGCCGCGGTGGTGGACGGTCACGAACGCCCCCTGCCGGCCGCGCAGCGAGGGCGGCAGGTCCGCGGGCAGCGGCGGTTTCTTGCCGGAGCGCGCGTAACCCTCGATGGTGTCCCGGGCGATCTTGAGCAGGACTTTTTTGTCGGTATCGGCAAGGATGTTTTCCGTCATCAGCGCCCCTCCTTGCAAGCCTTTGACGTTCGCGCCGCCGCGCTGGGCCGTGGGAGGGAATGTGTCGGGAGAGTCGGGGCGGGCGGCTCAGTGATAGTTCTTGTGGTCCAGGTAAATGCTTTTTTCGATCATCTGGAAGTACAGGAATATCAGCACGTGCTGGATGTCCCGGGGCAAGGATGAGATGAATTGTTTCTTGCCCTCGAACTCGGGGATGGCGAGGACCTCGCGGATCGCCTGTCGGACCTGGAACACGTGTTCGGAGCCCAGGTCCGCGAGTTCATCCTCCTTCTTGGCAAACGCTTCCCGAATCCGGTCATTCTCGAACAGGACATGATTCCCGTGTGCCCCCAACTGGAGCACGTACTCCAGCGGGGACATGTCAAATTCCTGGGATTCATCGAATTCAATTACCATGGACGCCGCTCCAGTCTCTCCTAGTATTCCAACGTCCGGCGCATAATCGTGTCGGCAACTGCTATCAGTAAATTATCATAGCGCGTTTGTCAAGGGCGGGCAAGTCGAGAATGATTAATTATGAATAATGAATTATAAAGCCGGAACCGTTCATCATTCATAATTTTTAATTCATCATTGACTGCCCATCCTTTCCTTGAGCATTTCCGCAAAGGCCTCCACCCTGGTCTTGACGGGCCCCAGGCTGGCCTCGCGGAAGTCGGTGTCTATAACCAGCATGGGGATGCCCTGCTTTTCCAGGTCCTCCTTGATGCCGGGGTAATCGAGCTCGGCGGCCTCGCAGAACTTCTGGACCAGGAAGACGGCGCCGTCGGCGCCGAGGGCCTGGACGCGCTCGATGAGGAACGAGGACCGGCGGGGCCGCTCATCCCAGATTCCGGCAAAGGGCAGGCGGCCAAGCTGGCGCGAGACCAGGGCCTGCCACGGGTCCTTATTTTCCGGCACGGCGGCGGCCACCCATCTTCCGCCCACGGCCAGGTGGTCCTCCACCACGAAGAGCCCGCTCTGGTCCAGCAGCGATGCCAGGCCCGGCGGCTCGGCCATCTTGCCGGCGACAACCACCCGGGGCTTGCCGCCATTGCCCGCGCCGGCCTTCACCGACCCCGCGGCTTCCCGGAGCAGGGACAGGCTCTCCTCCGGCGGCAGGATGAGCGCCGCCCGGACCGATGACAGCATCTCGGATAATCCCACGCCGCCGCTTGGCATGGCCTCCCGCAGTTTCTTAAGGTGCGACCGGACCTCGTTGTAGAGGCGGACGCTCTCGGCAAGGCCGTCGCCGGTGATCTCCCGGCCGGTAAAGGCGGAAAGCTTGTCGCCCACTCTTTTCAGCTCGGCCAGGAAATAATCCTTCACCCCGTCGGCGTTCACGCGGCGGGGGATGCGCAGGCATTCGTAGAACGGGAACTTGTCCATGAAGCGCAGGATCAGGTCAATGCAGCGGGTGGTGTCGCAGGCATAAGAGACGATCAGGCCGTCCAGGAAGCCGAGCTCGCCGGACTCGATCATCTCGACCACGCTGCGGCAATAGGAGCAGGCAAAGCCCTGCACGTGCTTGTCCACGTGCTGAAACGCGAGCTCTCCGGGCAGGACCCCGACCGGCAGCGCGCCCGCGGCGTGCACCAGCTCCTCCGGCACGTCCACCAGGGTGAGGCCCACGGCCTTCTTTCCGGTCTTCTTCTTGAGCTCGGTTATCGTCTTGCCCGGCTCCCGCCAGGCCCGGTCGAACTGGTCCAGTAACTTTTTGTCCACTACATTCCTCCGGTTAAATAGAATATTTTTTCTCACGCAAAGGCGCAAAGTTCGCAAAGAAAAGATTTTTAATTTTTCTTCTTAAAACTTTGTGGCCTTTGCGCCTTTGCGAGAGAAAAAATCTCATTTAAACTTCTCCCTCCAATATGGCCCCAACTCCTTCGCGATTTGGGGGCCGGTGAGGACTTTGCCTTTGAATTCGATCTCGGTGAGGCGCACTGAGCCGAAGCGGGCGCCGACGTGGACCTGATCGTCCTCGATGTCCATCTCGCCGGAGGCGAGCAATCCGGGCGCGGCGTCGTCGGGCGAGACCATCCAGACCATGACCTTCTCGCCCATGAAGTAAGAGAAGGCGCCGGGCCACGGCCGGGTGACGGCCCGGACCAGATTGTAAACCTCCCAGCAGGACTGGGTCCAGTCAATCCTTCCGTCCTCGGGCTTGCGTCCGCCGAAGTAAGAGCCTTGGGCAAGGTCCAGGGGCCGGTTCGGGGCCGTGCCCGCGCGGATCCGCGGCAGGGCCTGGTCGAGCATATCGGCGGCGAGGGCCGCGAGCTTGTCGTGGAGCGTCTTCGCCGTGTCCTCTTTGGCGATCTCCGTCTCGGCCTGGGCCACGATGCCGCCGGCGTCGGGTTTTTCCACCATGTAATGGAGCGTGACGCCGGTCTTGCGCTCGCCTTTGACCAGGACCCAGTTGAGAGGCGAGCGGCCGCGGTAGCGGGGCAGGAGCGAGGGGTGGAGGTTGAGGGCGCCGCGCGGGGGAATGGCGAGCAGCTCGCTCTTGAGCATTTGCCGGTAGAAGAAGCTGAACATGATGTCGGGCTGCAGGGACTTGATCTCGGTCACGACGGCGGGCGTGTTCACGTCCGGCGGCGCGGCGCAGGGGATGTCGTGTTGCCGGCACAGCTCGGCCACCGACTCGAACCAGATGTTTTCGCGGGGGTCGTCGTCATGCGTATAGACTTTGGGCAGCGTAAAGCCGTGCTTGATGAGCGCGCGGATGCCGATCGCGCCCATGGTGTGATAGGCGAAGACGACGGCTTTCACTTGGGTTCCTCATGAACCTTGCGCACGAGGTAGCGCGGGCGGTGGCGGACCTCGCGGTAGATGCGGCCCACGTACTCGCCGATCAGGCCCAGCGCGAAGAACTGCGCGCCCACGAAGAAGAAGAGGATGGCGAAGAGGGTGAACACGCCCTGCGCGGCCCATTCGGCGCCGAAGATGAGGCGGAGCACGGCCAGGAACGCGCCGAAGGCCACGCCGCCGGCGGCCAGCGCCATGCCGGAATAAAGGAGCGTCTTGAGCGGCAGGTCGGAGAAGCTGGTGAGCAGGTCGAACTGGAGGTTCAGGAGCTTCTTGAAATTGTACTGGGACACGCCGGCGGCGCGCTCGGCGTGGGCCACCGGGATCTCGGTGATGCGCTTGGCGAAGATGGTGGCGAGGGCGGGGATGAAGGTCGAGTGCTCGCGGGACTGGATCATGGCGTCCACCACGGAGCGGCGGTAGGCGCGGAGCATGCAGCCCCAGTCGGTGAGGTGGACGCCGGTGATCCGGCGGGCCATGGCGTTTACAGCGGCGGAGGGCAGGCGGCGCAGCACCGAGTCCTTGCGCATCTGGCGCACCGAGCCGACCACCTCCCAGTCGCCCTCCCGCATCGCCTGCACCAGCCTGGGCACTTCCTCCGGCGGGTTCTGAAGGTCAGCGTCCATGGTCACCACGATGTCGCCGCGCGCGTGCTCCAGCCCCGCGAACACCGCGGCGTGCTGGCCGTAGTTGCGGATCAGCTCGACCACCCGCAGGAACTTCTTCTTCCGGGCCAGCTCCTTCATGATCTCCAGCGACCGGTCGCGCGAGCCGTCGTCAACCAGCACCACCTCGTACTCCTCCGCCGGCTCGAGCGAATTCAGCGCCGCCTCCAGCCGGTCCACCAGCGGCCGCAGGTTGTCCTCTTCGTTGTATACGGGGATCACTACCGAGAGCATTGATAGCTCCTTTTATTCTCCATCCCGGCCGCGTCACGCGCGGCTCACTTGACTCGTCAACATTCCTGCTTGCGGGTCGTGGGCGCGGGGCGGGGGTTGCCCCGGATCACCTCGAAGCCCTTGCGGTTCCACGCCTTCATGCCGCCCTTTAACGAAAGCGTCTCCGGCCGGACCTTTTTTGGGCGCCTCTCCCTCTCTTATTACCTATTCCAGCAACGCCGGCCTGAAATTATAACCCCATCGGCCCGCCATTCAAAAAGCCGCGCGTTTGAATTAAGGGAGGATTCAACTTAAGTTAATGGCCAGATGGCGGGATTTGAAGATGCGAAGCTCCCGGAGCGGGCCGCGTGGGAGGACTGGGCGGCGTTGGCGGCCAGGCTTTTTCTGGCGGGGCTGTTTATTTATTCGTCGTGGCACAAGATCCAGGACCCGATCGCGTTTCAGATCAAGGTGAACGAATACGAGATCCTGCCGGCGGCGTGGGAGGCCACGTTCGCGCGGGTGGCGCCGTGGGTGATGATGGTGAGCGCGGAGCTGCTGGTGCTGGGACTGTTGACGCGGGCGGGGGCCGGGGCGCTGCTGCTGCTGCTGGTGTCTTTCATGGTTGCGATCGGGGTGAACGTTTATCGGGACCGGGTTCTGGGGTGCGGGTGTTTTTCGGAGGAGGGGCACCAGGTGGGGTGGCTCTTGGTGGTGCAGGACCTGGCGCTGTTCCTGGTGGCGGGGTGGCTGGCCTGGCGCGGGGGAGGAAGGTGGAGCGTGGACCATGTTGCAGGAAGGTTTTTACCGCGGAGGCGCGGAGAACGCGGAGAAGAGCTAACTGAAAAAAAGGAATAAAAAACCTTTGCGTTCTCTGCGCCTCTGCGGTGAACATACTCTTGCCGGTTTTTCCTCCGCTTGTGTCGTTGCTCTCATCCGCTGAAAATTAGAAAAATCTTAGCTTGGTTTTTTTCATTGACACGGGGGCAAAAAGAGGTATAATTTTTTACTTGGTTGGTTTTCGGTCCAGTTGGAGTTCATGGTTAACATAACAGGCAGTTAACTTTTTCAATTTTCCGGAAGATTATAAATGTTGACGGTAGACTACGCACCTATTCTGGTCATGATGGCGCTGGCCGGCGTTTTGCTGGTCATCTTCATTCTGGGCTCGGTGCTGCTGGGGCCTTCGCAGAAGGACCGCGAAAAGCTGATGCCCTTCGAGTGCGGTCACCCGTCGGAGGGCTATACCAAGCACCGGTTCGCGGTCAAATTCTACGGGGTTGCCGTCCTCTTCATTCTCTTCGACATCGAGGCCGTGTTCCTTTTCCCCTGGGCCGTGGTGATGAACGAGCTCAAGCTGTTCGCGCTGGTGGAGATGGGGCTTTTCCTGCTCGTGTTGATCCTGGCGCTGGCTTGGGTGTGGGCCAAGGGAGGGCTCGAATGGGACTAGAGATGCGGCTCAAGCGGTTTGAGTACATCGCGACCAAGCTGGAGTTCTTCGTCAACTGGGCGCGCAAGTGGTCGCTGTTCCAGTACCCGTTCGTCACGGCCTGCTGCGGCATGGAGTTCATGTCCGTGATGGCGTCGCATTACGACCTGGCCCGTTTCGGGGCCGAGTTCCCGAGGTTCACGCCCCGCCAGGCCGACTTCCTGATCGTGGTCGGGACCATCAGCCACAAGCAGGCCCCGATCCTGCGCCGCGTTTATCAGCAGATGTGCGCGCCCAAGTGGGTCATCTCCTTCGGCGTATGCGCGTCCACCGGCGGGTTCTACGACAACTACGCCACGGTGCAGGGCATTGACAAGATCATCCCGGTTGACGTTTACATCCCGGGGTGCCCGCCGCGTCCGGAGATGGTGCTGGACGGTCTGATGAAGCTCCAGGACAAGATCCAGAAGGAGCAATTCGGGGACCACGACAAGGTTTACGAGAAGTACATGGCGCAACTTTCCGCCGCGATCAAAGGCGCGTCAAGATGAGCGTTGAAGCCATAGACAAGATCAAGGAGAAGTTCGGCGAGGCCGTTACGGAGACGCACAGCCGGCTGGGCGACGACACGGCGCGGGTGAAACGCGAGAATTGGCTCGCGGTGGCGCGGTACGCCCGGGACGAGCTGGGCTTTGACCTGTTCGTGGACCTCTCCGCGGTGGACTATTTGAAGCGGGAGGAAGGGCTGCCGCGCTTCGAGGTGGTGTTGCACCTGCGCTCGATGAGCACCGGCAAAAGGGTCCGGCTGAAAGCCCGGGTCCCGGAGAGCGACCCGGGCATTGACAGCCTGGTGAATTTATGGAAGGGCGCGAACTGGTTCGAGCGCGAGTGCCACGAGATGTACGGGATCAAGTTCAAGGGGCACCCGGACCTCCGTCCGCTGCTGTTGTACCCGGAGTTCAAGGGGTATCCGCTGCGCAAGGATTATCCCATTGACAAGCGTCAGCCGCGCATTCCGCTGCTGGCCTCGGAGGAGCGTCGGTTCCCGCGTCCGATGGACGAGACGCCGCACGGGCATGATCCGCGGTTTTCGGACGAAGAAAAGTAACAGGTTTGCCGCAATTGTCCATTTTGAAAAGAAGGGAACCACGGATGAACACGGATTAACACGGATGATTTCGGGAAATATTTAATTAATTCGTGTTCATCCGTGTTCATCGGTGGTTAAAAAAATATGCCGATAGACAGCAAACAGGACCTTCATATTGATTACCTGGACGTGACGCTTGGTCCGTCGCACCCGGCCATGCACGGGATCACCCAGATGAAGGTGAAGCTGGACGGAGAGACCCTGGTCCACGTTGACGTTGAGCCGGGGTATCTTCACCGCGGGTTCGAGAAGGAGTGCGAGGACCACCGCTGGAACCAGATCGTGCCCTACACCGACCGGCTGAACTACGTCTCTCCGATCATCAACAACGTGGGCTACGTCATGACGGTGGAAAAGCTGTGCGGTCTCACGGTGCCGCCGCGGGGCCAGTACCTCCGGGTAATTCTCTCGGAGATGTGCCGGCTTACCGACCACCTCACCTGTCTCGCGGCCGTGGTCATGGAGCTGGGCGCGTTCTCGGCGTTCCTTTATTTCATGAAAATAAGGGAGCTTTACTACGAGCTTCTGGAGAACGTGACGGGCGCGCGGGTGACCTATGCCTGGACCCGGGTGGGCGGCTCGCGGTGGGACCTCCCCGATGATTTCGGGAGGGGCCTCAAGGACGCCATCGCGGAGACCAGGCGGGTCATGAAGGAGATTGACGGGCTGTTCACCAAGAACCGTATTTTCATGGACCGGGTGGTGGACGTGGGCGTGATCAGCCAGGAGGACGCGGTGAGTTACGGGATCACGGGCCCGTTCCTGCGCTCGACCGGGATCGCCTATGACGTGCGCAAGGCCCACCCCTACCTGGTTTACAGCGAGTTCGACTTCAACATCCCCACCGGCACGAACGGCGACAATTATGACCGCTACCTGGTGCGGATGGCGGAGATGGAACAGAGCATGAGGATCCTGGAGCAGGCCCTGGTCAAGCTCCCGGACGGCCCGATCTCGGTGGAGGACCCGCGTTTCACCCTGCCGGACAAGCAGGCGGTGTATAACTCGATCGAGGGTACGATCAACCAGTTCAAGCTGGTTTTCGAGGATATCTGGGTGCCCAGGGGCGAGGCGTACGGATACGTGGAGGGGGCGAACGGCGAGCTCGGGTTCTATATTGTTTCCGACGGCGGGAACAAGCCGGTGAAGTGCCGGGTGCGTCCGCCGTGCTTCCCGATCGTGGCGGCGCTCGGGAAGATGCTGGAAGGCTCGATGATCGCGGACATCATCCCGACCTACGGGTCGGTGAACATGATCGGCGGGGAGATGGACCGGTAATGGCGCTCGAATTTTCAGCCGCGGCCAGGGAGAAGGTCGAGCAGATACGGGCGAAGTATCCGACCGACTGCGCGGCGCTTTTGCCCGCGCTGTACGTGGCGCAGGAGGAATTCGGGCACGTGAGCCTGGAGGCCATGGAGTACGTGGCCGGGCTGCTTAACGTGTCGCCGGCCACGGTTTACGGCGTGGCCACGTTCTACACCATGTACAACAAGGCGCCGGTGGGCAAGTACCTGGTCCAGGTGTGCATGAACCTGCCCTGCGCTCTGCGGGGCGCCGAAGAGGTGTTCGAGTACATCTCGAAGAAGCTCGGGGCGAAGGCGGGGGAGACGACCAAGGACGGGCGGTTCACGCTGATGAAGGTCGAGTGCCTGGGGGCCTGCGGCGCCGCGCCCATGATGCAGGTGAACGACAAATATTACGAGGACCTGACCCCGGCCAAGGTGGACGACATTTTGGGCGGGATGAAGTGAGGGTTTTTTAACGAGGAGTTTTTATTTTAGCCGCAGATGAACGCAGATGAACACAGATAAGATTTAGAGAAAAAGAAAATTAATTATCTGCGTTAATCTGCGTTCATCTGCGGCAAAAAGAAAAATCAGATGGCCGAAGAAGGGAAAATACTGACCGCCAACTGGGGCAAGCCGGACTCGCACAAGCTGGAGACCTATCTTGCCTCCGGCGGGTACGAGGCGGCGAAGAAGGCGCTCGCGATGGAGCCGCAGCAGGTGTCGCAGACGGTGCTGGACGCCGGGCTTCGGGGCCGCGGGGGCGCGGGCTTCCCGACGGGCCGCAAGTGGATGTTCATGCCCAAGGACGACCGGCCCAGGTATTTGTGCGTGAACGCGGACGAGGGCGAGCCGGGTACGTTCAAGGACCGGGAGATCATGCTCAAGGACCCGCACATGCTGATCGAGGGGATCATCATCGCGTGCTGGGCCATGCAGGCCAAGGCGGCGTACATTTACATCCGGGGCGAGTTCATGGAGCCGGCCCTCCGGACGCAGGCGGCGATTGACGAGGCCTACGCCAAGGGCCTGCTCGGCGGCAACGTGATGGGCACGGGCTACCAGCTCGACGTTTACACGCACCTGGGCGCGGGGGCGTACATCTGCGGGGAGGAGACGGCGCTGATCAACAGCTTGGAGGGCAAGAAAGGCCAGCCGCGCATCCGGCCGCCTTTCCCGCCGCAGCGGGGCGTGTTCGACATGCCGACCACCGTGAACAACGTCGAGAGCATCGCGGCCGTTCCGTTCATCATCTCGAACGGGCCGGAGGCCTATAAGAAATTCGGGACGGAGAAGAGCGCGGGGACCAAGCTCTTCTGCGTGTCGGGCCACGTGAACAAGCCGGGCACGTTCGAGCTCCCGCTGAGCGTCCCGCTCATGGAGATCATCGAGAAGCACTGCGGGGGCATGTTGAACGGGATGAAGCTCAAGGCGGTGATCCCGGGCGGCAGCTCGACCCCCATCCTCACCGCCAAGGAGTGCGAGGACCTGAAGATGGACTACGAGGCGCTGGCCGCGGCGGGCTCGATGCTCGGCTCCGGCGCCATTATAGTGATCGGCGAGGGCACCTGCATGGTGAACGCGCTTCGGGTGCTCACGCATTTTTACGCGCACGAGTCGTGCGGCCAGTGCACTCCGTGCCGGGAGGGCACGGGCTGGATGGACCAGATCATGAAGCGCATGGTGGACGGCCAGGGCCGGATGGAAGACCTGGACCTCATGCTCTCGCTGGCCACCAACATGACGGGCAACACCATCTGTCCGCTGGCCGACGCCGCGGCCGGGCCGGTCAAGAGCTTCATTCCCAAGTTCCGGGACGAGTTCGAGGCCTACATCCGGGAGCAGAAGGGCCGCAAGGAAAAGTGCTGGCCGGTGAAGTGGAAATGAGGAGTATTTTTTTAACCACGGATGAACACAGATAAACACAGATGAAAAAAATAAAATTAATTATCCGTGTTCATCCGTGTTCATCTGTGGTTAAAAGAGATTGTTAATACTATGCCGAAGATAAAGATAAACGGGCGGGAGATCGAGGCGGAGGCCGGCAAGACCATCTTGCAGGTGGCGCTGGCGAACGGCATTTACATCCCGCATTACTGCTATCACCCGTACCTTTCCATCGCGGGCAACTGCCGGATGTGCCTGGTTGACATCAAGCCGGGCCCGCCCAAGCCGTCGGTGGCCTGCAACACCGTGGTGGCGGAGGGCATGGAGATCGAGACGGAGAACAAGAAACTCGAGGCCGCGCGGCAGGGGGTGATGGAGTTCCTGCTCAAGAACCACCCGGTGGACTGCCCGATCTGCGACCAGGCGGGCGAGTGCGGTCTCCAGGACTTCTACATGAAGTACGACCTGAAGCCCTCCCGCATCCTGGGCCCGCAGGAGAAGGTGAAGAAGAGGAAGGCGCTTCGGGTGGGCAAGACGCTGGTCCTGGACACCGAGCGCTGCATCCTGTGCTCGCGCTGCGTGCGCTTCATGAAGGAGATCGCGGGCGACGACTGCCTGACGATCAAGGAGCGGCGCGACTGCTCGGAGATCACGCTGTTCCCGGGCAAGACGCTGGACAACCCGTACAGCCTCTGCCTCGCGGACATCTGCCCGGTGGGGGCGTGGACGGGCGCGGACTTCCGGTTCAAGCAGCGGGTGTGGTTCCTGACCTCGTCGCCCTCGATCTGCCCGGAATGCGCGCGGGGCTGCAACATCTGGATTGACCACCGCCGCGGCGAGGTCTTCCGCATCCGGCCGCGCCTCAACGAAAAGGTCAACAAGTGCTGGGCCTGCGACGAGGGACGGCTCTCGTATCACGCGATCAACGACATCCGTCTCACCTGCGCGGCCATCGGCGAGCCGGGCTGCGCCAAGCGGGCGGGCGTGGACGAGGCCATCGCCAAGCTCGCGGAGACGGTGAAGGAAGCGGGTTCGAACCTGGCCGTGATCTTGTCCGCGAGCCTGTCCCTGGAAGAGGGCAAGCGCGCGGTGGCGCTGTTCAAGGACAAGCTCGGGGCCAAGCTCTACCTGCACGCGGGCGAGCCGGGCTGGTCGGACCAGATTCTGCGCTCTTCGGACCAGAACGCGAACGTGAAGGGCCTGGAAGGGCTCGGGATCAGCGACCGCAATCTTGCCGGCATCGGCGAGTCGGCGGTGGTGGTCCTGTTGGAGACGATGTGCCCGAGGCCGCTGCCGGAGGGGGTGAAGCAGCCCACGGCGGTGATCTCGCCGCAGCTTTCGAAGGCGGTGGAAAAATCGGTGCTGAGCATCCCGGCGGCGAGCTACGCGGAGAGCGCGGGCACGGTGGTGAACGGCGATGGCATCGAGCAGAGGTACGAGGCGGCGCTGCCGCTCATGGGCGACGCGCTGCCGCACTCGGAGATTTTGGAGCGTCTGGCCCGGTCCCTCTAGGCACGGGCTCACGATATCGGTCAAAGTGATGACACTGGACAGCACATTTCAGTTTGTTATGTCCGCGGCGTGGGCGGTGGCGGTGTTCACCGCGGTCGTCAGCCTGGCGGGGTTGATGACGTGGGGCGAGCGGAAGCTGGCCTCGATGATCCAGGACCGGATCGGCCCGAACCGCGCGAACATCCGGCTCACGTACCACCCCTGGCCGTTCGGGCCCAAGCGCTCGGTCAACCTCACCGCCATCGGGCTGTTCCACATCATGGCGGACCCGGTGAAGCTGTTCTTCAAGGAGGACTTCATTCCGGCGGGCGCGAACAAGATCCTGCACACGCTGGCGCCGATGATCTCTTTGGGCGTGCCGTTCGTGGTGTTCTCGGTGCTGCCGTTCGCGGGCCCGCTGCACATCCAATGGCGGGACTTCACGGCGGACGAGCTGTATCTGGCGTGGCTGTTCAGCGGCCAGGTGCTGCATCTGTCGGACTACACGCTCAAGTTCGTGGTGGCGGACCTGGACGTGGGCATGATCTTCGTGTTCGCGGTGTCGAGCCTCGCGGTGTACGGGGTGATCCTGTCGGGCTGGAGCTCGAACAATAAGTTCAGCTTCCTGGGGGCCTTGCGGGGCGCGAACCAGATGATCTCGTACGAGGTCTCGCTGGGCCTTTGCGCGGTGGGCCTGTTCATGATCTACGGGGGTTTGTCGCTGTCTTCGCTTAACAACGGCCAGGGCGAGTTGCTGCTCGGCGTGATTCCCAAGTGGGGGATCATCACGCAGCCGCTGGCGTTCATTTTGTTCCTGACCTGCGGGATGGCGGAGATCAAGCGGATCCCGTTCGATTTGCCGGAGGGCGAGAGCGAGATCGTGGCGGGTTATTTCCTGGAATATTCCTCGATGAAGTTCACGATGTTCATGTTCGGCGAGTACGTGGAGATGATTTTGCTGGCGGGCGTGATCACGACGCTGTTCTTCGGGGGCTGGCAGATTCCGTGGGTCAGTCCGGAGGGCATTCACGTCCTGCACTGGCAGCTTTTATGGAGCGACACGTTCTTGTCGGGACTGGGCGCGACCGGGATCCACATCCTGATCGCTCTGCTGCAGGCGGGCAAGTTCGCGACGTGCACGGTGGTGTGGGTTTACCTGATCTTCATGATCCGGTGGACCTTCCCCCGGTTCCGTTACGACCAGGTGATGAAGCTGGGGTGGCAGATGATTCTGCCGCTGGCGCTCATCAACATCATGGTGACCGGACTGATCCTGGCCTTCACCCGGGGGTGGCTCAATGGGTAAGCCCAGGCAATACAGCACGGAAGAGAGGATTTACCTGATCGAGGTGCTCCGGGGGCTCGCGATCACGACGCGTCATTTCTGGGTGAACATTATCGGGTTCATTCCGGGCCTCAGGAAGCTGGGTTCGATTCCGGGCCTCCGGAAGCTGATGAAGCCGGAGACGGTGACGTACCAGTGGCCGGAGGTGGAGCGTCCGATCAGCCCGCGCTGGCGGGGCCGGCACCGGCTGAACAAGCGGGAGGACGGGACGGTGAAGTGCGTGGCGTGCATGTGCTGCGCCACGGCGTGCCCGTCGGAGTGCATCCACATCGTGGCGCGGGAGCGCGGCGACGGGGTGGACGAGAAGGAGCCGGCGCTGTTCGAGATAGACCTGTTCCGGTGCGTTTACTGCGGGATGTGCGTGGAGGCGTGCCCGTGCAACGCGATCTTGATGGACACGCAGGAGATGCGCTTCTGCGAGTATTCTCCGGACAAGTTCGTGATCGGCAAGGAAAAGCTTCTGGATTGGTAGCGATGGACTGGGGACAGTACACATACGCGATAGCGTTTTACGCGGCGGCGGCGCTGGCGGTGGCGAGCGCGGCGATGGTGGTATGGCACCGGAACCCGGTGATCAACGCGCTGTACCTGGTGCTGACGCTGTTCGCGCTGGCGGTGGTGTTCGTTTTGCTGCACGCCCATTTCCTGGCGGCGGTGCAGGTGCTGGTGTACGCGGGCGCGGCGCTGGTGTTGTTCCTGCTCATCGTCATGCTGCTGAACCTTGACGAGCAGAGCCTGAAGATCGTGAAGCCGGGCCTCTCGCAGGCGGCGGGAGTGGCGGCGGTGTTCGCGGTGACGCTGCTGATCGCGGCGGTGGGCGGCGGGCTCAAGACCACGCACGTCAATGAGAGCGACCCGGTCCAGGTCGAGAACTTCGTCACTTACGTGAACAAGGTCCGGAGCGGGTATCGGGAGACGACGGGCGCAAACAGAGGGGAAGTGCTCGCCATGGCCCAGCTCCTGCTCGAGGCGCTGGACGACCCGCAGATGAAGTCAAACTTCACGGCGCCCGGAAAGATCGCCACGCTGCCGGAGTCCCGCTTCAACGACCTGCGGAAAACGCTGGAGACCTCGGCTTCGGAGCTGCATGGCATCGAGGAGATCGGTCCGCCCGCCGACTTCCAGGACTTCAGCCGGGAGGACATGCTCGACCTGCTCGCGGCCGCGGGGGAGGCCCGGCTCAAACAGATGCGCGAGTTCGGGACCACGGCGGCGGTGGGGCGGCTTCTGTTCTCGCGTTACATCCTGCCGTTCGAGGCGGCGAGCTTCTTGTTGCTGGCGGCGATCATCGGGGTGCTGGTGCTGGCGCGGCGGAAGCCGGGGGAGGCGGGGTCATGATGGAGATCAACCTGGGACATTTCCTGGCGCTTTCCGCGGTGCTGTTCGGGATCGGGATGGCGGGGGTGCTGACGCGGCGCAACGCCATCGTGATCTTCATGAGCATCGAGGTGATGCTGAACGCGGCCAACCTGGCGTTCGCGGCGTTCGCGTTTTTCCGCTGGAACCTGACCGGGCACGTGTTCGTGTTCATGGTCATGGTGGTGGCGGCGTGCGAGGTCGCGGTGGGCCTGGCGATCATCCTGACCATCTTCCGCAACCGGGCCACGGTGAACGTGGACGAGCTCGACCTTTTAAAGTGGTAAGGCGATGGGACACGAAGCGATACAACATGCCGTCCAGTTTTACGCGGAGCACAACGATCTGTTGATCCTGGTGCCGCTGCTGCCGCTGCTCGGCTTCTTGACCAACGGGCTGGGCTGGGTATTTACCGGCTCCAGCATGCCCAAGTATTATAGAATTATTTTTGCCGTACTATTGCTGGCAAGTATGGTCATGCTGATTCTATTGCTGGCACTAAAGCATCTGGGCGTGGCAACAGTTGATATTCCGGAATTCTTGCCCTCGATATTAATTTTATTCCTAAAGTATTTGTTCCAAGCGGCCCTGGCACTTTCGGACAGTTACGCCCTGATATTCATTTTATTCATTGCGATTTTGGCCAGAGTACTTATCGCCAATAATCTGCCGCGGTGGCTTGTCAACGTTGTTGCCGTGGGCAGCGTGGCCGGGAGCTTCGCGATCTCGGTGGAGCTATTCCTGGCCCTGCGCTACTTCCCCGAGGGCGCGTACTTGTCCCAGCGGGTGTTCACCTGGATCGCGGTCATTCCGGGCGCGGGGCTGAAGGAGATCGCGTTGCGCGCGCCCTTGAGCCTCACCTTCGACCGTCTTTCCGCGGTGATGTGCCTGGTCGTGACCGGGGTGGGCGGCGTGATCCACTTGTACTCGACCGGGTACATGGCGCACGACCAGGGGTTCGCGCGCTACTTCGCTTATTTGAACCTGTTCACGTTCGCGATGCTGCTTCTGGTGATGGGCGGCAACATCCTGGTGATGTTCGTGGGCTGGGAGGGCGTGGGCCTGTGCTCGTACCTGCTGATCGGTTTCTGGTACGAGGACATGGAGAAGTCGGCGGCGGGCAAGAAGGCGTTCATCGTGAACCGGATCGGGGACTTCGGGTTCCTGGTCGGGATTTTCACGCTGCTGTGGGCAACGCACACGCTGGACTTTTACGGGATGCGGGCGTGGGCCGCGAACCATGTGGAGCTGCTCACGGGCGGGAAGCTCCTGGGCATATCGCTGGCGACCTTCATCGGGCTGTCGCTGTTCGTGGGCGCCACCGGCAAGAGCGCTCAGATCCCGCTTCACGTGTGGCTGCCGGACGCCATGGCGGGCCCGACGCCGGTCTCGGCCCTGATCCATGCCGCGACCATGGTCACGGCGGGTGTGTACATGATCGGCCGGATGAACTTCATCTATGCGCACTCGCCCACGGCGCTGATGGTGGTGGCGGCGGTGGGCGTGGGCACGGCCCTGTTCTCGGCGACCATCGGGTTCACCCAGAACGACATCAAGAAGGTACTGGCCTACTCGACGGTGAGCCAGTTAGGCTTCATGTTCGCGGCCATGGGAGTGGGCGCGTACGCGGCGGGCATCTTCCACCTGACCACGCACTCCTTCTTCAAGGCGCTCCTGTTCCTGGGGGCGGGGTCGGTGATCCACGGGCTGTCGGGCGAGCAGGACATGCGCAAGATGGGCGGGCTCGCGGGCAAGCTGCCCATCACCTTTGCGACCATGGCCATGGCCTGGCTGGCGATCTCCGGGATTCCGCCCTTCGCGGGCTTCGTGTCCAAGGACGAGATTTTGTGGAAGGCGTTCTCGAACGGCATCCATCCGCACTGGTTCAACCTGGCGGTTTACGGGGTCGGGCTGGTGGCGGCGGTGTGCACGGCGATTTACATGACGCGGCTGATGATGATGACGTTCCTCACGCCCTCGCGCATGGACCATCACGCGGCGGAGCACGCGCACGAGTCGCCGTGGACTATGTGGGTCCCGCTGGCGGCGCTGGCGGCGCTGTCGGTGGCGGGCGGCCTCCTGAACTGGCCGCACCTGCTCGGAGGGGGCGCGTCCTTTGAGCACTGGCTGGAGCCGATGTGGGTCGAGGGGGCCGCGCCGGTCCACTATGCGGAGTCGGTCGAGATCGGGCTGATGCTGCTGTCGGTCGCGGTGGCGCTGGCGGCCATCGCCTCGATTTACGTACTGTACAAGAGCCACATGGCCAAGACCGGGGACATCGCGGAGGGCCTGGGGCCCTTGTACCGGGCGAGCCTGAACAAGTACTGGGTTGACGAGATTTACGATTCCCTGGTGATCGAGCCGATCAAGAGCCTGTCGTATTTCCTGTTGTTCCGGATTGTTGACGTGAACATTGTTGACGGGATCGCGAACGGACTGGGGACCTTTACCAAGGACCTCGCGGAGGTTGGCAAGCGGGTGCAGACGGGCCGGGCGCCGACCTACGCCCTTTTCATCGTGCTGGGTCTCTTGGCGCTGCTGGCGTATTATTACGGGTTCCGGTGAGTCGGGGTAATCGGTGGTGGAGCTGATACTGACATACATTCTTTTCCTCCCGCTCCTGGGCGCGGTGCTGGTCTGGATCGCGCCGGGAGAGAAGGCGGCGCGGGTGATCTCGCTCATCACGATGCTGGCGGGGCTGGCGCTGGGTCTGGTGTTGTGGTTAGGGTTCGATCCGGCGAGCGCGGACATGCAGTTCGCGGAGGTCCGGCTGGAATGGTTCACCCTGGCGGGGGCCCCGATCGTCTATCAGCTCGGGGTTGACGGGATCAGCCTGCTGTTGGTTGAGCTCACGGTGCTGCTGGGCCCGGTGGTGATCCTGTCGTCGTGGTCGGCGGTGACGGACCGGGTCAAAGAGTACCACATCTTCATGCTCATCCTGCAGACGGGGATGCTGGGGGCGCTGATGGCGCTCGACCTGTTCCTGTTCTACATCTTCTGGGAGCTGATGCTGATTCCGATGTACTTTTTGATCGGGGCGTGGGGCGGGCCCCGCCGGGTTTACGCGGCGATCAAGTTTTTCCTCTTCACCATGGCGGGTTCGGTGCTGATGCTCTTGGCGATCATTTTCCTGGCGTATCAGCCGGTGGTCGGGTCGGGCGGCGCCACGGGGATCGAGGGCTTCGACATCGTCGCGCTGACGGCCAACCTGACCTCCACCCCGCTGAAGGGGAACATCCAGCTCCTGCTGTTCGCGGCGTTCGCTCTGGCGTTCGCGATCAAGGTTCCGATGTTCCCGTTCCACACCTGGCTGCCGGACGCTCACGTCGAGGCCCCGACGGCGGGCTCGGTGATCCTGGCGGGCGTGCTGCTGAAGATGGGGACCTACGGTTTCATCCGTTTCGCCATGCCGCTGTTCCCGTACGCGGCGGTCAAGGCGGTGCCCGTGATCTCGGTGCTGGCGCTGATCGGGATCATCTACGGCGCCCTGGTCTCGATGGTACAGGAGGACGTGAAGAAGCTGGTGGCTTATTCGAGCGTGTCGCACCTGGGGTTCGTGATGCTGGGGATGTTCGCGCTGACCTCGACGGGCGTGCAGGGGTCGCTCTTGCAGATGGTGAACCACGGGCTGTCCACGGGGGCGTTGTTTTTGCTGGTGGGGATCATTTACGAGCGGAGGCACACGCGGCTGATTTCGGAGTTCGGCGGGCTCAGCAAGGTGATGCCGCTGTTCGCGGTGTTTTTCATGATCGTGACGCTGTCGTCGGTGGGGCTGCCGGGGCTTAACGGGTTCGTGGGCGAGTTCCTGATCCTGGCGGGGACGTTCACGGCCAAGCACGCGCACAGCAAGTATTACGCGGTGGTGGCGGCCACGGGGGTGATCTTCGCGGCGTGCTACATGCTGTGGATGTTCCAGCGGGTGATGTTCGGGCCGATCACCAAGGCCCAGAACAGAGAGCTCAAGGACTTGAACGGCCGGGAGGTCCTGTATCTCGGGATCATCCTGGTGTTCATCGTGTGGATCGGGGTGTATCCGTCCACGTTCCTCTCCCGGTCGCAGGCCACGGTTGACCGTTTCATCGAGCAGGTGGAAAAAGGGCGCGCGCTCACCCAGAGCTCGATAGACTCTCAAAAGACCCATGCCGAGGCGGGCGGCCCGGCGGGGCGGACCGAGCGATGATCAGTTTTACGGCCATAGAGTACTGGGGGATTTTCACGCCGCTGCTGCTGGGGCTGCTGGTCCTTGGCGGCCTGGTTCTGGACATGTCGCTCTGGAAGGACCGGCCGCGCTCGCTGGGGGTGTTCACGCTGGCGGGGGTCCTGGCCATCCTGTTCCTGCAGGCGGTGTTGCAGACCTTCCGCCTCAACGCGGCGGCCCAACCGGGCATCGGGTTCGGGGGCGAATATTATTTCGACATGTTCGCGGCGTTTTTCAACTACATCTTTTTAATCGCGGCGGCGGTGACCGTGCTGATGTCGCTTACGCATTACGCGGGCCGGGAGGACCACCGGGGCGAGCACTACCTGCTCCTCTTGATCGCGACCATCGGCATGTGCCTGATGGCGGCGGCCAACGACTTCCTGATGCTGTTCCTCGGGATCGAGACCATGTCCATTCCGGTTTACATCCTGGCGGGCGGGGAGCGGAGGAACGTAAAGTCGAACGAGGCCTCGATCAAGTACCTGTTGCTGGGGGCGTTTGCCTCGGCCATCCTGCTTTACGGGATGGCGCTGGTTTACGGGGCCACCGGCTCGATCAATTACAGCGATATAAAAGAGGCCGTTCCGGGGATCATGGGGGGCAAGGACGTCGCACTATACATGACGTTCCTGTTCGGGGCGCTGATGGTGGTGGCGGGCCTCTCCTTCAAGGTGGCGGCGGTGCCGTTCCACATGTGGACGCCGGACGTTTACGAGGGCGCGCCGACCCCGGTCACGGC
>DATKZS010000100.1:0-34368 GCA_035527835.1 bacterium | reverse complement strand
CGGGTTCGCCAAGCAGGTTGGAGTCAAGGCGATGCGTCTTTTTCCGAGACTTGCCGCCAAGAAACATCCGGTTTTACTTGGCGAACCTTGGCGCTCTTCGCGTCTTGGCGTTTTTCTTGATGTCTATTTTGGACAAGTATGTTTAAAAATAATCCTTGGCGCTCTTGGCGTCTTGGCGGTTCTCCGGTCCGTTTATTTGGGACAGCACTGGTTTAGGCCGTTGAAAAATTGACGCCCCGTGATTTCTTTTCCCGCCCCCTGTTTGGGCCTCCGCCGCCCCTATGATAGATTAAATGCCTCGCCCCATGTCTGACGCGAACACGATAGCCGCCGGCGCGGGCCGTGACGGAAACAGGCTCAGGGCCGCGGGCCTCGGCGCGATCGTTTTCCTGGCCGCTCTGACGGTCAGGCTCGCGTACCTCGCCGCCATGGAACCAAGTCCTTACTACAACATTATTTTCCTCAAGGGCACTGACTGCTACACCTTTTATGCATGGGCGCTCGAGATTTCCTCGGGAGATCCGGTGGGCCGCGGGATTTTTAACCAGTCTCCTCTTTATCCTTACTTTCTGGCCCTTATTTTCAAGAGCGTGGGCGGCGGCAACCTGCTCGCGCCCAGGTTCTTCCAGGTGGTGCTGGGGGCAATGGTGTCGGTCCTGGCCTTTGTCATGGGCCGTGACCTGAAGGGAGAGCTGGCCGGGTTCGTGGCCGGCATGCTGATCGCGCTCCATGGACCCATGGTGTTCTACGAAGCCGCTTTTCTCCGCACCGGCGTATTGGTGTTTCTGAACACGCTCCTGGTTTTTCTCATGGTCCGGGCCCAGCGCCGGCCCGGACCGGTCAAGGGCATAGCCTGCGGCCTGGTCTTCGGTCTCGCGGTGTTGGCCAAGCCCAATATCGCGGTGATGGCCGCGGCGGCCCCTTATTGGCTGTGGCTGGCGCGGAAGAACGCGGGCACAAGAAAGACCGCTCTCATGGGGTCAGCGGTCATGGCCGGATTCTTCCTCACTATGGTCCCCCTGGGAATCCGGAACCGGGAGGCCGGAGTGCCGATGTCATCCATGACCGTGAGGGGACCTCTCGAGTTCGTGGCCGGCAACCATCCTGACATGCCGCCCGACCAGTGGCAGCCGACCCCGGAGATCGTTGACCTCGCCAACCGCGCGCGCGGCAGCCTCCTCAGGAGCGTGGGGGTGGTGCTCGATTATTACCGCGGCCGGCCGCTGCAACTGGCGGCCAAGGAGTGGACCAAGACCCGGGCGTTCCTCTCCGGCTACGAGGCGCCCAACAGCATTGATTACTACGTGGAGAAACGCTATGTCCCGATCATCCGGCTGCTGCCGGTGACGTGGCCGGTCGTGCTCGGGCTGTCCATTGTCGGCCTCTGGCTCTGCCGCCGGAAATTCAGGGAGCAGTTCCCGCTCTTCGCTTACATTGCCCTGTACTCGCTCGGCGCCATTGCCTTCTACGTGCTGGCCCGGTTCCGGCTGCCGGTGGTCCCCGCGCTCTGCGTTTTCGCCGGCGCGGCCGTTGCCGAGGTTGCGGGGATGACGCGGTCCGGCCGATGGAAGTCGGCGGCCGCTGCCGCTGCCGTGGCCGCGCTGATCGCGATGGCGGCATGGCCTCATGGCGATGACCCGATCCCGCCCTCCGATTACCAGAACCTGGTCCGGTTCCACATGCTCAAGGGCGAGCCGGAGAGGGCACGGGAGTGGGCGGACGAGGGCCTGGCCAGGGCGAGGGCGCGGGTGGCGAAAAAGGGAGACGCCTGGGCCCGCTACCGGCTGGCCCGGATGATCTATTTGAGCGGAGGCCCGCTCGACGAGGTCAAGGCGGAGCTTACGGCCGCGAAAAAAGAAGGCCCGCCCCCATGGCTAAAGTCCTTTATCCGGGGAATGGAGGCGAGGTGCGATAAGAGGCGCTCGGGCGAGGACTTCAAGCCCGGAGGCTTCAGGATGCTTTGAGGCCGTTACCGGGCGGGGGCAGGGCCGCGGTATTGCGCATGATTATAACTGGTTGCATAACCCTGGTAGCGTTCTTCCATAAGAAAATCAATAACAAGGATATTCAGGATTTCCAGGATGATTTCCGGTTTTTTAATCCTGAACATCCTGAATATCCTTGTTAATAAATTCTTGTGGGGGTTATGAAACCGCCTCTAGATAATGTGCTTAGCCGCGTCACAACGTCTTCCATACCGTCCGCTGATGGTCCCGTGGCGGCCGGCTGAAGTCATGCTTCAGCGCTTCCCACGAATGATAGCGCGACAGCGTGTCGAGGCTCGCGATGGTGGGCGGGATCATTTTCCACTTGTCCTGGCGCCAGCGGGCCAGGGCCTGCTCCGGCCTGATCCACAGCGCCCGGGCCACCTCCCGCTCGAACGCGCTCGCCTCCTGGCCCGCGGGCTTTCCAGCCACGAAGAAGTAAGTGGAGAAGCGCCGCGGCGAGGTCGCGGGCGTGATCCAGTGCGCGAACCAGTGGATGCGCGCGAGCGAGCAGTACAGGCCCTCGGACTTGAGCAGCTCGGCCATGCTGACCTTGTCGGACTGGAGCTGCTCGCGCCGGGCCGAGAGACGCTGGGCCAGCTCCGGCGACGGCCGCGTAAGCGCCTTCCCGTCATCATATTCGGCCAGCAGCACCCCCGCTTCCTCGAACAGCTCGCGGATGGCCGCGACCATCAGGCCCACCGCCAGCTCCGGTCGCTCCACTCCCTCGATAACACCTGCCGCCTGTTCCGGCGTGAGGCCCCGGCACCGGGCCATGCTTTCCGCGCCATAATCCGCCGCGTCCATTTTGCCGCCGGGAAAAACATAGAACCCGCCCAGGAACAGGAGGTAGTCCTGCCGCCGGGTCATGTAAACCTCGATGTCATCCTGCGCGTCCCGGATCAGGATCACGGTGGAGGCATCCTCGGGCGTTACCGGCTGGAACGTTGGCGGGGCCATGGTTATCTAACTGCCTTGAAGATCATTTGGAAATTTTCCGCGCGGCAATCTTCATGATACCATGAAAATCCGCCGGCGAAATAAAAAGCTCCGCCGCCATCATAAATGAGGAACGGGCGGGGCAGGGGAGCCGGCCAGGAGAACAAAGATGAGAACTGTTTTAAAAGGCGCCGGGAGAGCAGTCAGGTCCCGGGCCATGTTGTGGATCGCGGCGGCCGCGGCCGTGGCGTTGTTATGCGGGGCGCGGGCGCGCTCCGCGGTGAGCGCTCCGGGCGACATGATCGCGCAGGCCCGGGAGGCCTATAACGCCCATGCCTTCTCGGCCGCGGCCGCGGCCTATAAGCAATACCTGGACACCTACCCCGACGGTTCGGACCGCGACGAGGCCGGTTTTTTCCACGCGCAGTGCCTCTTCCTCACCCGCGACCTGGCCGGCGCGGACCAGGCCTTTGCCCAGGAGGAGCGCAAGAACAAGACCTATGCCGACCAGATCCTGTTTTACGAGGGCGAGATCGCGTCCCTGCGCCGCGAGTTCACGGACGCGCTCGTGTTCTTTGACCGGCTCTTGGGCGAATACCCGGACTCGATGATGGCCGGCAAGGCCCGCGAGCGGCTCTCCACCCTGCATTATTACATGGCCAACCAGTACCTGGGCCAGGGAGCGTACACCCTGGCGCTCCAGAACTATCCGCAGGCCGCGGACGCCCCCGCCGACCTGCAGCCGCTTCTGCGGTACCACCTGGGCCGCGCCTATCTCGAGGTGGGCGATTACGACCAGGCCATTCAGACCTGGGGCGACCTGAGCCTGGGCGAAGGACGGACGGTCAAGGACGCCGCGCTGCTCGCCCGCTACCGCCTCGCCCGGCTGCTCGAAGACCGCGGGTCATTTGCCGAGGCCGAGGTCAATTACCAGGCGCTCATTGACGCCGCGCCCGATCACCTGCTCACCCCGCTGGCCCAGGACGGCCTCGCCCGCGTCTGGGCCGGACAGGGCAAGACCGACCTGGCCGCGGCCTACTGGAAGAAGCAGAGCAGCGGCAACAACCTGATCGCCCTCTCCAATAAATACGGCGACGCCCTCGCCCATTTCCTGCACGAGGAATACGGGGACGCGGAGGCCGCGCTCCTGCCCCTCGCTTCCCAGACCGCGGACCATGAGCTGGCGTGGAAGGCCAGGCTGCTCCTCGCCCGCGTCTATACCGGGCAGGGCCGGCGCGACAAGATGGACGCGGCCTGGCAAGACGTGGTCTCCGACACCCTGGCCAACAACCTGGTCCGCGTCGAGTGCGGCCAGGCCATGCTCTACCTCGACCCGGACCTGGCCGCCAAAACGGCCGCGGCAACGCTCGACGCCGGCGCCGGCCAGTTCGAGGAAAAGGCCCGGGGCATTCTCGCCACCGCGCTGTACCGTGTCCCCGATGGCAAGGCCGCGGCCGCGGCGGACCAATATCTTGCCCAATACCCTGACGGAGCTTACGCGGGTGAGCTCTTCCTGCTCCGCGGCCGCGGGCTCCTTAACCAGGGCAAGGTCAAGGACGCGGAGGCCGACTTTATCAAGGCCTCGTCGGTCCACCCCGACCCCGAGCGCCGCATCGCCGCCATCCGCGACCTGGCCCGGCTCTACCGCGCCGCCGGCCGTATGGACTCGGCCCTCCAGATGATCGCCCAGGCCAAGAAGGAGGCCCTGGCCGCGCCCACCATCGAGGAAAAGCTGGCGCGGGAGGGCGCCGAGATCGCTTACGCCCGCGGCGACTACGCGGCCGGCATCAGCGTTTATAATACGCTCTGCGGCGACACCGCCCATGACGCCTCATGCGCACCATCAGACCGCTTCCGCCTCTTCTGGGGGCTCTACCGCGCGGGCAAAAAGGAGGACGCGGCTGCGGCTCTCGGCAAGGTCGAGGCCGCCGGCGGCGAGTGGGCCGGGAAGGCCGGGTTCTGGCGCGGCCAGATAATGCTCGAGGACGGCGACACCGCCGACCCTGTCGCCGTCTGGAAGGGGCTCAAGCCCTACAACCAGCTCGACGCCGCCCTGATCGGCTGGCAGACCGCCGCGGCCCAGGAGAAAACCGGCGACTTCGCCGACGCCAAAGAGACCCTGACCGCCCTGGCCCAGGCCGCGCCCGATGCCGGCCTCTACACCCGCGGCAAGATCCTGTCCCTCGCCCTCGACGCCGGCGACTTCACCGCCTACATGGCCTCGCTCCCGGACCCGGCCGCCAGGGACGAGCAGGTGCTGTCCGAGAACGCGCTCCTCGCCGCGCTCGAGCAGAAGGCGGCCGCCGGAGCGTCGTTCACCGAGCTCACCGCGCTGAACCGCGTGCTCCAGGTGGAGGCGGTCAAGGAGGAGAACGCGGAAGCGGGAGACCTCACCGTGGCCAAGGCCGGGCTCAACGGCAAAGGCCGCGCCGATGCCCTGGCCATGCTCGACCGGATCATCACCCAGGACCCCGGCTCTCCCCTGGCCGGAGAGATCAAGCTCTACAAGGGGGAGGACGCCTTTTTCAAGAAGGACTACCAGGGCGCCGCGAGCTGGCTCAAGGACTTGAAGCCGGTGGACGTGCCGGAGGACCTGAGCTTCCGACTCCTCTATCTGCAGGGTCAATCCTATAAGCAGATGCGCGCGCTCGAGACGATGCGTCCCTTCTTCCTCACCCTGGTCACGAATTACAAGGACCAGCAAAACGCCGCCCGCGAGTGGCTGGACGTCGGCATCGGACTCACCCTCACCCGCGACTTCTCCGCCGCCAAGACCGCCATCGCCCTGGCCATCGCCCAGAGCAATGACCCCAAGCTCTTAGCCGAGGCCAACTACTGGAAGGGGATGGTCGAGGAAGGCACGGGCGACCTCGACTCCGCCCTCAATACCTTCCTCACCGTGGCCAGAAAGTACTCCAACCAGACCATGTGGGCCACCACCGCCCTGTACGAGGCCGCCGAGGTCTGCATGCAGAAGGAGGACTACGACCAGGCCCTGACCTATTACCAGCAGGTCCTCGACCGCTCCCAGGGGGACAAGTCAATCACCGACAAGGTCAAGGCCAAGATGGCCCAGGCCAGGAAGCTCAAGCAACTGAAGAACCCTCTTTTCCAGCCGAGGTGAATCCTCCGGAGGGGTAATGGCTCCAGACATCCGCAAGGCAAGTGATCGTCGTTTCAGGAGCCGAGGACGGCAAATGAAGGCGGGGCTACTGATGGCCGGCCTGGTGCTTAATCCTTTCTTTGGAGGCGGGAGACCAGGAACCAGCCCTGCCGGAGGTCATTACTGATAAATCGGGTCAGACGGTCGGGTATCATGGAAAGCACCCAGCTCTTGAAGGCGCCGCCCGGCAGCGGCAGCAGGTCGGCCTTGCCTCCGTAAACGCGGATCTCTTCCACCTTGAAGAAGTCCGCAACCAGTTCCTTCCATTCGGGGATCGTGTAGTAGCGGGCCAGCGCGCCATCGGTATGACGCTGAACCGTCTTGACCAGCGACCTGGTCTTGAAAAGGTCGCCCCTCACGATCCCGTTGAAAAAGCCATGCATCACGTAGTATTGCCAGAAGCTCCGGTAAAAAACCATGGTGATGGCATGGCCCCCGGGCCTCAGCACGCGGCGCATCTCGGAAAGGACCTGCCTGGTGTCCGAGGAATGATCGATGACCCCCCAGCTCCAGATGAAATCGAACGACTGGTCAGGGAACTCCATCTTCTCCGCGTCCATGCGGACCAGCCGTCCGGTCAGGCCAAAGACCTCGAACCGACGCGACGCGCTGTTCACCGCGAATTCGGTCAGGTCAATTCCCGTAAAGCTCTTGGCGTGACGCGAAAGGAGTGCCGCATGGCTGCCGCATCCCACGCCTATCTCCAGCACGTCCTTGTCCGGCAGTGACTGGAACTCGATCAGGGGATCAAAAGGGGTTTCCCGGTAAGGCATGAAATGGCCGGTGGCGGAAAAAAGGCGCCGGTCTATCTCCTCGAAATACTCCCGGCTGCCCGGCGCGGCGGCGATGGGCTCTTTCCAGTCATAGCGCATGGGATTGCATTCCCACCATGACCGGTTGGCCTGCTGCCATTGTTCCCGCTGGACCTCATCACGGGGCAATACGGTGGGGCCAATGAAGTCGCGGGCTTTCTCTTTCTTATCCTGTTCCATGATGATGTTTCCGCGCAAGATCAATAACCACCGCGGGGCACGGCCGGCGCCGGTGCAGCTCCGTTAACGTTAATGCTCACGGCGAATTATTCTATTGTAATCGGCATGGAGAGGGATGTCAAGCCGGGCGGCCCACCGCCACCAGGACATCGGAAAGGGAAGGGGCCGCGCGCGCGGCCCGGTCGAGCGCGCGCAGGACCGGCGGGGTGAGGAGCGGGTGTTTCCTTAAAAACGCGCCCCACTTCGGATACCCCCACAGCATCGAGACCCCTTTGATCTTCTCGATCCGGCAATGACCGCCCATGACTTTTCTGAGCACCTTCAGGTCGAACTTGAAGTTGTGGTCCTCCGGCGGCTCCCAGAACGGGTGCTCGCCCGGGCCTTGGCCCGTGAGCTTCTCCTTGAGGCTCCACACTAGCCGGCCCAGCCGGCAGGTCAGGCTCTCGAAGTTGGCGATGGCGATGATCACCTTTCCGTCCGGCTTCACCACCCGCGCCATCTCCGCCATGCTCTCATCGAGGTCCGCGAAGTGGTCCATGGCGCCCTTGCACACCACCTTGTCAAAGCTGTGGTCATGAAAGGGAAGGTTCTCGGCCAGCGACCGCGTAAGCCTGACCCGGCGCCGGTCCGCGCCCATGAACTCCACGGCTTTCCGGATCATCGTCTCCGACGCCTCGATCCCGGTCAGCGCGGCCCCGCTCTTGGCCATCGCCATCGCGTCAATGGCGCGGCCGCAAGCCACGTCCAGGATCCGCTCGCCCGCACGAGCGTCCACCGCCAAAAGCGTCTCCTCCGTCATGCGCGCGAACACAAAGTCCGTGTCCGGCGTCATGTCCGACATCACGATCTCGTCATCGGTCCAGGCGGTGTCAGGCTTGACTTCCATGGTAATTGCCGGGGCAGCGGAAAGCGGAATACAGAATTAAGAACACTCTTGTCCAAAATAGACATCTAGAAAAACGCCAAGACGCCAAGAGCGCCAAGGTTCGCCAAGTAAAACCTGATGTTTCTTGGCGGCAAGTCTCGGAAAAAGACGCATCGCCTTGACTCCAACCTGCTTGGCGAACCAGCTAACGGGAGCGGAGCGCCAAGAAAGATAAAACTGCCGGGAGGCCGGCTTGAGAATTTAATAAAAACATCGCCCTTGGCGTTCTTGGCGTCTTGGCGTTTTTCTTGTGCCTTTATTTTGGACAGCACTGAATTAAGAAGCAAGAATTCAGAATAAAGAAGGGGCCCTACATCCGCCCGGCACGATTGCTAGAGCGCTGCCGCGCCTGATTCTGTATTCTTGCTTCCGGCTTCTGTATTCTTTTTTACCTGATCCCCTTGAAGAACCGGTTCCACCTCGGCATGTAGTGCCGGTCCGGGTCGAGCGGAAGGTGGATGAACATGGCCGTGCCCTTCAAATGGCTCAGGGGCGCGAAGCCCCAGGAGCGGCTGTCCGACGAGCGGTCGCGGTTGTCGCCCATGCCGAAAAACATGCCTTCCGGGACCGTGACCGGGCCGTAGTCAGCGAACATGCCGGAGGCCGGATAATCGTTGCAGTGGATCACGTCGTGCACCCGGTCCTTCGGAGTGCTCATGAGCGTCTCGTTGTACAGCTCGAAGTCGCGGCACCCGATCTCGCCGGTCGGCCCGTTATAAGGCCCGACCAATACCTCCTGCTGCAATACGCCGTTGATGTAGAGGCGGCGGTCCTTGAGCTCGATCTTGTCGCCGGGGATGCCGATCACGCGCTTGATGTAGTCTTCTTTGGGGCCGTTGGGGAAGCGGAACACCACGACCTCTCCGCGCCGCGGCCCCCGCCGCATCCACAGCTTCCTGGCCTGGATGTCAATCTCGTGGCCGCCTGAGTGGAAGCTCCACCGGATCGCGCCCTCCTGCTTGCGCTGTTTTACCGCCGCCGGCGACTGGTCAGGGTCAATGAGCGGCACGAAGATGTCCGGGCCGAACGCCATGCGGTTCACCATGAGCTGGTCGCCGATCAAGAGCGTCGGGATCATCGAGCCCGACGGAATCCGGAACGGCTCGATGAACATCCACCTGATGAACAACGCGATCGCCACCGCGATCAGCAGGGCCTTCACCGTCTCCCAGAAAGCGTTCGGCTTGTACGGCAGCAGGTTCCGGTCCACGAACTCGACCAGCGACTCCGCCGCCGCCCCGACCTTTTCCGCGTCCTTCCCCTTGAGCGCGTCCTTCACCGCCGCCGCCCGCTTCTCCGCATCCGCCAGCGTCTCCGGCGAAAGCTTCCGGGATTTCCTGGCGCGGCGCAGGGTCAGCCGGAAATCCTCCAGCTCCCTCTTCGCCTGCCTTTTTATGCTTCCGAGTTCACTCATCAGGATTGCACCTTGGATCATCTCCTATTTGCATAATGGTAGGGGCACAGCCCGCTGTGCCCCTGCCCGATTGCCGTCGGAAAACGATAATTCAGGTTAACACCGCATTTCCATGCAGTCAAATTTTTTCCAGCCTTATGGTGTTGGTGGTGCCGGGGTCAATGGAAGTTCCCGCGGTGATCACGATGCGGTCGCCTTTCTTGAGCGGCAGGATTTTTCTGGCCCAGGTGAGCGCCGCGCCGGTCAGGTCAACCGGCTTCACCAGCTCCGGGATCAGCACCGGGACCACGCCCCGCGTCAGGCACAACTGCCGCTCGGTGGCCTTGGCCGGCGTGAGCGCGATGATCGGAGCGTCCGGGCGGTAGCGGCTGATCCGCCGCGCCGTCGCCCCCGAGCGCGTCGGCGTCACGATCGCCCGGGGCTGCAACTCCTCCACCATCAGGTACGCCGAGTAGCTGATCGAGTCCGGGATCGGATCGTCCGACGGATACGCCGCCGCCACCGGAGCGTTCTCCGCGATGTCTTTCTCCACCGTCCGCGCGATCCGGTCCATCACCTTCACCGCGTCCACCGGATAATGCCCCGAGGCCGTCTCCTCCGACAGCATCACCGCGTCCGTCCCCTCCCAGATCGCGTTGGCAACGTCCGTGACCTCCGCCCGCGTCGGGCGAGGGCTGTCAACCATGGAACGCAGCATCTGCGTCGCCGTGATCACCGGCTTGCCCGCCTGGTTGGCCTTCCGGATCAGCATCTTCTGCACCACCGGGACCTGCTCCAGCGGGATCTCCACCCCCAGGTCGCCCCGCGCCACCATGATCCCGTCAGCCGCCGCCACGATCTCGTCAATACATTCCAGCGCCTGCGGCTTCTCGATCTTCGCGATCACCGGCGTGCGCTTGCCCTTAGCCGCCAGGATCCGCTTCACCTTGAGCACGTCCTCCGGACGGCGCACGAACGACAGCGCCACGAAATCAATGTCCTCTTTGGCCGCGAACTCCAGGTCCACCCGGTCCTTGGCCGTGAGACCCGAGATGGAAAGGGACTCCGAAGGGATGTTCACGCCCTTGTGCGTGCCCACCACCCCGGCCACCATCACCCGGCAGTACAGCACGTCGTTCTTGATCTTCTCGATCCGGAGCTCGATGGTCCCGTCCGCCAAAAGGATCGCGTCCCCGCACTTCACGTCAGCCGCCAGACGCGGATAGTTCACCGGAATGATCCCCGAGCCCGCGGCGTGCTTGCGCCCGGAGAGCAGCACCGTCTCCCCGTGCCGAACCCGCACCCCCTCCGGCGGCAGAACCCCGGTCCGGATCTTCGGGCCCGCCAGGTCCTGGATCACCGCCACCGGACAATTCAGCCGAGCGCTGATCGCCCGGAGCCGCCGGAGCTTCTCCCGGTGCTCGCCGTGCGTGCCGTGCGAAAAATTCAGCCGCGCCACGTTGAGCCCCGCCCGAATCAGCCGCGTCAGCACCCGCTCCGATTCCGACGCCGGCCCGATCGTGCAAACGATCTTCGTCTTCCGCGGATCATGAAAAGGCATGATTAGGCCCCCCTCTACCAAACGGACGATGGGTTGCGAGTTAAAAGTTCAAAATTATGAGTTATGAATATCACGCGGCGCCGCAACTCATAACTCATAATTTTTTACTTTCTACTTCACTCTCGTCCCAAATAGGCCGTAAGAAAACCGCCAAGACGCCAAGAGCGCCAAGGATCGCCAAGGATCGCCAAGTAAATCATAATTTTTCTTTGCGGCCCGGCAAAGAACAGCTCCGGAGCGTTGGCCCCAACCGGCTTGGCGGACCGGCCGACTGGAGCGCCAAGCAAAAAATATTCGCACCCAAGCACTCTTAAAATCGTGTTTAAAAATAATCCTTGGCGCTCTTGGCGTCTTGGCGGTTCTCCGGTCCGTTTATTTTGGACAGCACTGTTTCTACTTTTTACTTTTTACTTTGGATTATCCCCCACCTCGTGCGCCGTCGGTATCCCGTAACACACCACCCGGCACACCTCCTCGCCCTGCTCGTTTCTCGCCGTGGTCACGTACACGATCCGGCCCTTTTTCCGGTCAACCTCGGTGACCTCCGCCGTGAACGTGACCGTCTCCCCCGCGAACACCGGCCTCTTGAAGTCCATCTCCGCTCTAGTCGCCAGGATCGCCGGGCCCGGAAAAAAGTCGCCCCCGAAATGCGTGAACGCCGCCGCCACCAGGAGCCCGTGCACGATCGGCCGCTTGAACTTGGTCTTCCGCGCGAACTCCGCGTGCGTGTGGTGCGGGTTGTGGTCCCAGCTTAAGGAAGCGAACGCCTTTACCTCGTCCTCCGTGAACACCCGCGTGTACGTCGCCCTCTGGCCCACCTCGATCTCGTCTATGCTCCGCCCGATCACAACCATCAATGCACCTCGCCCGCGCAGCCATCATTCTAAGCTCAGCGTCAGTTCCGTTCAAGGAGGCAGCGCCCCTCGCACTGATCGAGTATTCCGCAATTTTATCTCGCACAGAGGCACAGAGTACACAGAGAACAGGAGAAGAGAAAATTAATCTCCGTGAACTCTGTGCCTCTGTGCGAAATCAATCCTGACAATAGTAATAAGTTGATTCAAGCCAGTCCAAGGTGCTACCTTATTCCCAACAAACGGGAGGAGTAGTGGCATGGATAGACGCGAATTCATCGGAGGAATGGGACTGGCCGTGGCGGGCCTGGCCGCCGGCGCGGCGCGGGCCGCGGACGGGCACGAGCTGGTGCTCCGCGACGTGCGGGCGCTGATTGACGGCGGCTTCAACCGTTGCGACATAGGCGTCAGCGCGGGCCGCATCGCGGCCATCGCCGAGCCCGGCACGCTCTCAGGCGCCGAGGTGATCGCGGGCCAAGGACTGTACGTGAGCCCGGGCTGGGTGGACCTCCACGTCCACTATGTGGACTGGCGACACCGCAAGTCCGCCGGATCATCCGTGAAAAGGCTCGGAACCGCGCAAGGCGTCACCGCGCTGCTCGACGCCGGCACCACCGGGCCTTACAACTATGACCGCCTCGAAACCGCCGTCGCCGACAGCCTGGGCGAAGTCCCCTGTCTTGCGCTCCTCAACATCAAGCGCGAGGGCATCAAGCTCTCCAACTTCTACATGACCCGCATTGGCTGGGACGACATCCCGGCCATGGGTCCGGTCATCGAGAAATCCCAAGGCCGCATCATCGGGCTCAAGCTCCGCGCCGACAGCGAGGTCTCGGCCCGCTCCGACCGCCTCTATTACGTGCGCAAGATCCGCGAGGCCGGCGACCTCCTCAAAATGCCCATCACCATCCACATCGGCGCGCCGCCGCCGTCCCTCGAAGACATCCTGCCCTACATGAAGGAGGGAGACACCATCTGCCATTTCCTCCGCGGCAAGGGCAACTGCATCATCGGACCAGACGGCAAGCTGACCGACGCGGTCAAGGACGCCTACGCCCGCGGCGTCAAGTGGGACGTGGCCCACGGCATGTCAAGCTTCGCCTTCGACGCCGTCCTGCGCGCGCTCGACCAGGGATTCGACGATTTCACCGTCAGCTCCGACATCTATATCGCGAGCGGCATCCTCCATGCCCGCACCTTCGCCAACGTCCTCACCAACCTCCTCGCCGCGGGCATGCCGCTCGCCGCCATCATCGAGCGGGCCAGCACCAAGCCCGCCAAGGTCATGGGACTGGAGCGCGAGATCAGGCCAGGCGCCGAGGCCACCCTCACCGTCTTCAGCCTGGCCGAGGGGCAATTCACCTGCAAGGACGTGACCGGACAAAAGCGGGTCAGCGAGAAGCGCATCATTCCGGAATGGACCGTCATGAAGGGCAGGAAGCTCCGCGCCGGCGACCTGGACCGCAGGCTGTTCCTGTAGAGGCAACCGGGCATTCAAAATACCCGCCGCCGCGATTGCCTTCATCGCGGCGGCGATTCTTTAAAGCATCCTTCAGCGTTTTTCGAACTTGTAAAAGCTCAGCACCCGCTGCATCCGCTCCCGCTGCTTGAAGAGATCTTTCATCATTTCGTTGAAGTCCTTGGCGTCCGGGTTGCTGGTCTTGCTCAGGGCCTTGGCCGCCTGGCCCACCAGCTCATCGCGGGAAATCTGCCGTCCGCCCCCGGCCTGCTTGCCCGTCAGCAGCCATTCGATGCTCTTCCCCGCGAACTGCGCGATCCGCAGCAGAATCCGCGGAGACGGCGTCTCGTGGCCGGCCTCGTAACGGCTGATCATCGGCTGCTTCACCCGCACCATGTCCGCGAACTCGATCTGGCTGTAGTCGCCGCGCACCCGCCGGATCCGCTCCCCCAGTGTCTTAGGCTCCTTCTTTCCCATGTCTCTCCCCTCGCGATCAAGTATAAGATTGAATCATGCTATGTCAAATCATATCATAGCTTGATAAGAATTAACAAGTCAACCCGCCACGCGCCGGGAATGGCCTTCGTCTCCGCGGCGTGGCACAATCATAAGAGAGCCGCGCGGCCCCAAGCTTCGCGGCCACCAAAAACGGAGATTGACGGGCCATGAATGAAAATATTTTACGGAGATCGGCCGCCCACGTCCTCATCCTGTTCCTTGCCTGCTCCTGCCACGGCCTCATCAAGTCCGCCCCCGCCGTACCCCCCGCTCCAGCCCAGCCACAAGCGCAATGGGACCGCGTGTTCGAGCGCCACTCCGGCTGGACCGGCGCCGACGTGGCCGCGAGCTTCATCATCCCCGGCAACCGCGTCCTCTGGCTCTTCGGAGACTCCTTCGTGGGAGAGGTGGACGACAACCGCCACGTCCGAGCGGCCATGGTCCATAACTCCATCGCCGTGCACCCCTATGACCCCGCCCGGCCCGGAGAGCCCCCCGATCCGGACGACGCGCATTTCTACTGGGGACCGACCGACGCCTCCGGCCGGCCCACTGCATGGCTTGAGCCCACGCCTCACGCGGACCCCGCCGCCGATACCTGGTATTGGCCCACCGGAGGCGCCGTGGTCTTTCCCGGGCCGCGGGGAACGAGCAGCCTCGCCCTGTTCCTGATTCAATTGGAAAACAAGGAGGGTGACGGGTCGGTGTGGTCCTTTCAGACCATCGCCAACGCCATGGCAATGGTCGCCGATGCCTCGATGCCGGCGGCGGCCTGGGACCCACGCGTCATCGAGCTGCCGCGGTCAATGGAAAAAAGGAGCGGAGCGACGGAGGGCCCCGCCGTGGAATGGGGAGTGGCCGCCCTTTATCTTCCTTCCCGGGCCGGAGCGTCCGGCTGCATCTACATCTATGGAGTGGAGTCCGCCCGGCCCGATCGCAAGGACCTGGTGCTCGCCCGCGCGCGGCCGGAATCATTCGAGGATTTTTCTTCGTGGGAATTTTTCGGAGCCGACGGCCGCTGGCTCTCATCGCCCGCCGCCGCCAGGCCGGTGGCCGGCAACGTGGCCTCCGAGCTCAGCGTGGAGCGCATGGCCGATGGCGGCGCCCGCTACCTCATGGTTTACAGCGAGCCTCCGCTGGGCGCCCGCATCTTCGTCCGCACCGCCCCCGCCCCGCAAGGCCCCTGGTCCGACGTGACCCCCGTCTTCACCGTACCCGACCTCGCCGCCAGCCCCTCCCTCTTCGCCTACGCCGCCAAGGGCCACGCCGCCCTCTCCGACCCCGGCACGCTCCTCATCACCTGCGTCGTCAACACCAACGACCTGTCCGAGCTCGTCAACAACGCCTCCATCTACCGACCCCGCTTCATCTCCGTCCCCCTTTTAGAAATCCCGGCCGGCAGGGGAGCGCCCCGCGGGTTTGATTTCGCACCGAGGCACAGAGAGCCCAGCGCGGCGCCTGGCCGCAACCAAAGTATCAGGAGATTAAAGGAGCCGCAGATGAACGCAGATTAACGCAGATGATTGTGGAATGATTTTCACTCTTGTCCAAAATAGACGATAAGAAAACCGCCACGGCGCCAAGAACGCCAAGAATCTCCAAGTAAATCCTGGTGTTTATTTGCGGCGGGACTAAAAAACAACTCCAGGGCTTTGGCCCCAACCTGCTTGGCGAACCGGCCGGCGGGAGCGCCAATAAAGAATCATTTAGCCGGAAGCTGGACTGAGATTAAAATAAAATCATGATTCTTGGCGTTCTTGGCGCCCTGGCGGTTTTCCGGTTCATTGGTTTTGGACCGCACTGAGATGTAACATATTATTTAAACGAAGATTTTGGAGGTCCTGATGTCTGGAGGATTCATCGGCGGGTATGCAGTTGTGGATTTATCGTCGGGGGCAACGGAAAAAATCGAGTTGGCGGAAGACTTTTTCCGGAAGTTTCTGTCCGGTTATGGCCTGGGGGCGGCTGTGATAACGGAACGTCAACCGGCAAACATTGGCCCTCTGTCTCCCCATGCCCACCTCGGTTTCTGTTCCGGTCTCTTGACCGGGACGGGAGCGCCTTTTTCGGGTCGTTTCATGGTGGCGGGCAAATCACCCCTGACCGGCACCTGGGGGGACGCCAATTGCGGCGGGTACCTGTCCCGGGAAATGAAACGGGCCGGGTTCGACGCGATTTTTTTCACCGGTCGAGCTGAAAAACCGGTTTGGGTCAGCATCAGCGACGGGAAGATAGAAATCATGAACGCCAGCTCCCTCTGGGGGATGGATACCGTTCAAACCGAAGAGACCATTCGGCATGAACTGGGAGACCGGAAGGTCCGGGTCGCCACGATCGGTGTGTCCGGGGAGAAGCTCTCCTTGATCTCCGGCGTGGTGACCGAGGGGGGAAGAATTGCGGCCCGTTCCGGCCTGGGGGCCCTGATGGGCAGCAAGAACCTCAAGGCCGTGGCCTTCCGAGGCAGCGGCAAGGTGCCGGTGGCGCGGCCGCAGGAGGTTAAGGACATCACGGCTGGATTCATGTCGGCATTCAAGAGCGAGCCCAGGTTGTTGGACAAGGTCAGTATCCGGTTCATGAATTTCGTCAGCAAATTGTTATCCAAGACCGGGATCCGCTTTCCGGCCGAGCCGGGAACGGTCCGGGAGATCTGGAGACGTTGGGGCACGTGTGGAACCACGCTGTATTCGGCCCTGATCGGGGACATGCCCATCAGGAACTGGGACGGATCCGGATACGTGGACTATACCTTTGAGATGGCCCTCCGGGTTTCCGCGGAAAACGTAATCAATCATCAGGAAAAAAGGTTTGCCTGCCAGGGTTGCCCGCTCGGCTGCGGGGGCATCATCGAAATCAACGCCGGGCGTTATCGCGGGACCCAGGGGCACAAGCCGGAGTATGAAACCCTTGCCGCTTTCGGGGGCCTGCTCATGCACGATGATCTGGAGGGGATCATCGAGCTCAATGAGATGTGCAATCGGGCCGGTCTTGACACCATCTCCGCGGGCGGGGCCGTTGCCTTTGCAGTTGAGTGTTTTGAAAAGGGGTTGATAGACCAACGAACCACGAACGGGCTCCGCCTGGGTTGGGGCCGAACCGAGGAGATCATTAAGTTAACGGACATGATCATCAACCGGGAAGGTCTGGGTGATCTTTTGGCCGACGGGGTCAGGGTTGCGGCTCAAAAACTGGGAACGGGCTCGGAAGCGTTCGCCGTACACGCCGGGGGTCAGGAATTGCCCATGCACGATTCCCGGCTCGACCCCGGTTACGCCATCGCATACTCTTGCGAGCCGACGCCCGGCCGCCACACCATTGCCAGCTACCAGGACATTGATCTCCGGAGCGGGCGGAAGCAGTTTCCGGAAGCGGGAAGGATGGCCCGGCAGGCCAAAACGGAACAAAGCGGAAAGGTCGCTTTGTACACCGCAACCAGTATTTACGCCCAAATCATCAACTGCGCCGGCCTGTGTCTCCTCGGCGCGGACAGCACTGATTATCCCATAGTTGATTACCTCAATGCCGTAACCGGCTGGGATTTGTCGGCGGATGAATACTTCAAGACCGGCAAGAGAATCCTGGCCTTGCGAAAAGCCTTCAACGTTCGAGAAGGAATCCGGCCCCAAAACACCCGATTGCATGACCGGGCCCTGGGCCGGCCGCCCCAGACCAAAGGACCTCTCAAAGGCAAGTCCGTTGATGCACAACCTTTGCAGGAAGCATTCTACCGGCTTCTGGGGTATGATCCGGCCACGGGCGGTCCTACGCCGGAAACGCTTATGGAACTTGATATCGCTCACCTGTTTCCGTCCCGTTAAATCGGGATAGAAAGGAGACTTTTGTCACCAACATGAGGCGGGCCGGGAAGCAGGACCGGGTGATCATGGCGATAATCGGCCACAAGACCATGAACGTTTTTATGAGGCATAACAGCTTGAAAAAATGGAGCCGGCGATGGGAATCGAACCCGCGACCTGCTGATTACGAATCAGCTGCTCTACCAACTGAGCTACGCCGGCAAAAGGCGGGAGCCTACGAGAGTGGTATGATAAGGCCAACCCCGCCGCTTGTCAATCTCAACAGTCCGGTTTGAAATGCAGTTACATGATTTTGCGTCTTGGCCTTGTAACCAGAGACAGTCCTTGTTTTCGGAAGAGTCCGAGGGATGCCATGACAAGGTCCAGACCGCGTTTCTTATGGAGATAAGGCGGTTCTTCGCCCGCGGCCATCCTGACCAGGTCGAAGGCGTGGTGCACGGGTTTTCCGGGGAAAAACCTTCTTCCAATCATAAGCGTCACCACGCAGCCGTTGCAGTAAGCGGCCAGTGCGTCGGCGTTGGTCCTGTCCGCCTCGGCCAGGGCCTTGAACAGCGAGGGAACGGTGTTGGGATAAAAGCCCGCGGCCGCGGCCAGACCGCAGCATAGCCCCTGGTCGCCGTGCCGCCGCATCTCGACGATCTCGGCGCCGGTCCACTCGAGCAGCCTGCGATTGGAATCGCGGAAGTCAGCTCCCAGCTGCCGCGAGTGGCAGGAGTCGTGAACCGTGATTTTCAGGTCCAGCTTTTTCTTGCGTTCGATTTCGCCCCGGTCTATCTTTTCAAGCAGCCAGTCCCCGAGGTAAACGGTCTTGAAGGGCAGCCTGAGGCCGAACTTTTGAGGAAGCACGTTGTTGAACATGTTGTATCCCGCGGGGCAGAACATGACGAGCCTTTCAATTTCAAAGCCGCTGAAATAATGGTTCAGGCGTTGGGTCTGTCTGGCCACGGCGTCCAGGACTCCCAGCCGGTAAAGCGGCTCTCCGCAGCACAACTCTCCCGGCTTGCCGAACGCCGGCAGCTCGGCCCACAGGCCGCTTGCAACCACGTATGGATTGAGGAACTGGTTGCACCCGAGAAACAGCAGTTCCTTCTCGCCCTTCAATGATTCCGGTTTTTCCGCGGCCTTTAGCCATTTCTCCGCGTCCGCCTTTTCCCGGCTGGTGAACCTCTTCGCCACCTCGCCGGCGATGTTTGGCCTGGAGTAAAAAAGTATGGACTCGATCATTGCGGGCAGGCCGCCCCTCTCGAGGTAATTGCGGTGGTGGCGGTCAAGAATAAGCTGGTAGGGTTTGCAGTCCAGTTCGCAGAAGTTATTGCACGCCATGCAGCCGGTGCACCACGACAGCACCTTGGAAGGCCGTCCCGACCTGAGCTTTTCCATCTCCCCCGCGGCCTCGTCCTTGGTAAACCCGAACACGGGGCAATGGGACAGGCATTCGCCGCAGACCCGGCATTTCTCGAATTCATATTTCAATTCTTCGATTTTAATCATCTCCTTTGATTGTTGATAAGTCATATGCTATTAAATGCATGATGATACCCGGGAGATAATATAATGAAAAAGGACGAAGAGGCAAACTATAAATATTTTGATGCGGACAAATGCCGTCTTTGCGGCGAATGTTTGAGCCGGTGCCCGGTGCTGGCGCTGCCGCTGGAGCGGGCGAAAGAGGAAAAGAAGAAGCTTAACGAGGGCCGGCCAAGCGCTTTTTTGCTGAGAAAGTGTACGGGTTGTTTCAACTGCGACGACTACTGCCCTAATAACGCCAACCCTTGCGAGCAGATAGTTTACCACTGGTACCGGGAATACAAGGAATTTGGTCTCAAGCCGCGGTCGAAGTTCTTTCTTACCCACCAGCCGCTGAATTTCAGGACGTATGTCATAGACCGCATGCCTGCTGACGAAAAGGCCCTGGTCGCGGCCTGGAACGACGTTTCTCCCTGCGAGGAGATTCTATACCCCGGGTGCAACGTGACGGCCGCCGCCTACCTGACGCAGACGTCGCTTTTAAAGGATTATACGATCCGCGGCGGGCTGGACTTTTGTTGCGGCGAGACCTTTTTCCGTATGGGCTATCACGACCAGGTGGAGAAAATAGCGCGGCGCCACGAGCGGGTTTTCGGGGACATGGGGCTCAAGCGGATGCTGATCATGTGCACCGCGGGCGCGAGCATGTTCACCACCATCCTGCCTCAGCGTTTCGGCGCGCGGTTCGACTTCGAGGTTACGCCCCTGCTGCGGTGGCTGTGGGAAGGCCTTGAGTCCGGCAGGATCGAGATCAAGCACCCGCTGGCGGGAACGGTAACAATCCAGGATTCCTGCTACAGCCGGTTTTTCGGTAAGGACTACCTTGAGCTTCCGCGAAAGATAATGAGCCGCATCGGGCTCGAGGTCAAGGAGATGAAGACCAGTTGCGCCAATATGCGCTGCTGCGGCATCGGGGGCGGATTCAGCATTCAGAGCGCGTTTCTGGCCTGGGACCTTCTCGGTTCCGCGGCGGCGCAGTTAAGGGCCGCGCGCAAGACGGGCGCGGACATGCTTGCCACCTATTGCGCGGGTTGTTCGCTCATGCTCACCGCGGGCAAGTTCGTATATCCTTCGCCCCAGCCCGTGTACCATGTGCTCGAGCTGGTTCAGCTGGCCATGGGCGAGAAGCCCCTTCACCGCATCAGATCCAGGGCCTTCACCATGCTTGCGGGCTGCTTGAGGCATCAGCTTCCTTCCTATCTTTCGACCGGGAGATTCCGGCCCGAGCTCTATTTTCCGGAGACCTGATCAACCGGCCCCTCGGGGCGGAACCGCTTCATCAAGAGCAGGGGATGTCTTATTCCCGCGAAAATAACCGCTCGAAAAAGGCCTGACACCAAATATTTTCATCACCGATTTTCGGCCCCGCTTGACAATCTATAGACAATGTTAGATAATTATCATAATTATTGATGTAATTTAGTAAAAATTGAAACCAAGTATGTACAAAACCACGGCCCTGCTCGTGCTGGCTAGCGCCTCGCCGCGCCGCCGGGAGTTGCTCGGGCGGCTGGGGCTCGAGTTCAAGGTGCGGCCGGGAAACGGCGAGGACGGCTCCGCGATCGCGGGCCAGCCCGCGGCCGTGGCCAGGGAATGGGCCCGGCGCAAGGCCATTGGCGTGGCCGGAAGTCCGCGCGCGCCCAGGGACGCATGGTACCTGGGCGTGGACACCATTGTGGTCATCGGCGATGAGGTCCTGGGCAAGCCCGGTTCGCGCAATGAGGCGCGCAAGTTCCTGGGGAAGCTCGCGGGCAACTGGCATACGGTCGTGAGCGGCTATTGCCTGCACCACCCGGCCACGGGCCGGACCATGGTGAGGGCGGTGCGCTCGCGGGTGAAGATCAAGGCGCTGACTCGGGCCGAGGTCGAGGCGTACATCGCCACGGACGAGCCGTACGACAAGGCCGGGGCCTACGCGGTGCAGGGGATCGGCGCCTTCATGGTGGAGGCCATCGCGGGCAGCTACACCAACGTGATGGGGCTGCCGCTCACGGAGGTGGTGGACGACTTGAAGCGCCTCGGCGTGATCGAGGTGATCCGGGAGGGAGATCGTGGCGAGCGTAACCGACAACCTGGCCCGCGTAAAAGAAGCGATTAGCGCGGCGGCCATCCGCGCGGGCCGCGACCCCGGCTCCGTGATCCTGGTGGCGGTGTCGAAGCGGAAGTCGCCGGCCATGGTCCGCGAGGCCATCGCGGCGGGCCAGTTAGATTTCGGAGAGAACTACGCGCAGGAGTTGCGCGACAAGATGCGGGAGATCGCGGACCCGCGCGTGCGCTGGCACTTCATCGGGAGCTTGCAGAAGAACAAGGTGAAGTACGTGGCGGGAAAGGCGTACGAGGTCCACACGGTGGACGGCCTGGAGCTGGCCCGCGAGATCGGCGCGCGGGCGGAAAGGGAGGGAACACGGGCGCGGGTGATGATCGAGGTGAACGTGGGCGGAGAGGCCAGCAAATCCGGGGTGGACCCGGAGGCGGCGGCCGGGCTGGTGGAGGCGGTGCGCGGGATCGCGGGCGTCGAGTTGGTCGGGCTGATGACCATGCCGCCGTTCGAGGAGGACCCGGCCCGGGAGCGGCCGTATTACCGCGCGCTCCGCGAGCTGCGCGACCGCATCCGGACGGAAATCGGCGAGCCTGCGGCGTTGCCAGAGCTCTCGATGGGCCTTTCCCACGACTTTACCGAGGCCATCGCGGAGGGAGCGACCCGCGTCCGGATCGGCACCGCCATCTTCGGGGCCAGAGAATAGCGGTGGAGACAGGAGCATGAAGAAAGAATTTACAGTCTCGTTCATCGGCGCCGGCAACATGGGCGAGGCCATGGTGCGGGGGCTGGTGGCCTCCGGCGTTATGCCGCAGCGCATCCTGGCGTTTGACGTGGACAAGGCCCGGCTCGATCTCATCGTGTCGCGCTTCAAGGTGAAGCGGGCCAAGGTCGCGCTGGGCACGCTCTCCTCTGACGCCGTGGTGGTCGCGGTCAAGCCGCAGGTGATTGACGCGGTGCTGGCCAACCTGGCGTCGCTGGGGGTCAAGGTCCCGCTTGTCATCAGCATCGCGGCGGGCGTGCCGGTGTCGCGCTTCACGGACGCGCTGGGCAGGAAGGCCCGGGTGGTGCGGGTCATGCCCAACACCCCGGCGCTGATCGGGAAGGGCGTGTCGGCCTTCTTCGCGGGCCCGGGCTGCACCGCGCGCGACCTGGCGCTGGCCCGGACCATCCTCACCAGTCTGGGCCCCGCCCACGAGGTCAAGGAAGAGGCGTTGCTCGACGCGGTCACCGGCCTGTCCGGCTCCGGGCCCGCTTACGTGTTCGTGCTGATCGAGGCCCTGGCCGACGCGGGCGTGAAGATGGGCCTGCCCCGCGCCCTGGCCCTGGACCTGGCCGCCCGCACCGTGGCCGGCGCGGCCCAGATGGTAATCGAGACCGGCGAGCACCCGGCGTCCCTCAAGGACAAGGTGGCGTCGCCCGGCGGCACCACCATCGCCGGCCTTAGCGAGCTCGAGCGCGGAGGCTTCCGCGGAGCGGCCATCGCCGCGGTGGAGGCCGCCACTCTCCGCTCCCGCGAGATGGGCCGGGCCGGGAAAAAGTGAGGGGCCGGGACTTGATTTTATTTGTGCGGAAAAATGTGTTATACTTGATTTTATATCAAAGCGTGATGTGACTCGTTGATTCGGGGGTCCACGACAAGGTCGCGTTGGGGGTTGAACGGAAAGGTCGCGCGGGGGTGAGGCCCGGGACCTGGCAAGGCCAGGGGCCATAGAGAGTAGGCCGGTTGATGCGGATGCGCGCGCTCGAAAGCAGAGGAGGAAGCTATGAAGATCACGCCGCTTGATGTGGGGAACCACCGCTTTCCATCGCGGTGGCGGGGCTACGATCCCCGGGAAGTGGAAATCTTCCTGGAGATGGTCAGCCAGGAAATGGACGAGCTCATCCAGGAAAACCGTTTTCTGACCGAAGACCTCAAAAAGAAGTCCTCCGAGCTCTCCGACTACAAGGAAAAGGAGCAGATCCTCAAGGAGACCATGATCACGGCCCAGCGCGTCTCCGACGACATGAAGAACAACATGGTCAAGGAGGCGCAGGTCATTGTGGCCCAGGCCGAGCTCGAGCACGACAGCATCATCCGCCGCGCCCAGGACCGCGTCATCACGCTCCAGGACGAGATTCAGGCGCTCAAGGACGACCGCGTCCGCTTCCGCGAGGAGCTCCGCTCCCTGCTCCGCACCTACCTGGCGCTGCTCGAATCCGGCGAGAAAGGGGCGGTGGTGCAGGACGATGAGGCCGACACCAACCTCCGTATCATGCCCGCGAGGGTGAGGAAGGCGGTGGAGTAAATTATTTGCCGCAGATGAACGCAGATTAACGCAGATAATATATTTTATGGAGGCGCAATGGGCATTATTTTTTTCTTAAAATAATTATTCTTATCTGCGTTCATCCGCGTTCATCTGCGGCAAAAAAAATATCTTCAAACTCTCCATGGACCAATGGATCACCGAAAAACCCGGCGGCGTGCTCATTCGCGTCCGGGTCAAGCCGCGCGGCGGCAAGGACAAGATCGAGGGCCCGGGCCCGGACGGCGCCTTGATTGTCCGCCTCGCCGCCCCGCCCGTGGACAACCAGGCCAACCAGTCCCTGATCTCCATCCTTGCCAAGGCCCTGCGCCTACCCAAGTCCGCCATCTCCATCCACTCCGGGGAAAAGTCGAAAAACAAGACGGTGATGGTCAGCGGGATCAACGCGGAGCAGGCGGAGAAGGTATTGCTTTCTTGAGGCGATGACAAGGTTGGAAGGGCTTTTGTCTCGCACAGAGGCACAGAGAACACAGAGTAAAATGAAAATGAAAAATGTTTTTCTTCTATATATTCTCTGTGCCTCTGTGCGAAATTCTCTCCTGAAATATCTTTTCTTCTTAATTCTTCTTCGTTCCCTTGGTGTCTTGGTGGTTGAATTTTCTTTTCTCTTCTTTAAAACGCGTTCTCCCCCGTGATCGCCAGGCCCAGGATCAACTGGTGCACCTCGTTCGCGCCCTCGTAGGTGTAAACGCTTTCCAGGTTGTTCATGTGCCGGATCACCGGGTACTCCAGGCTGATGCCGTACGCGCCCAATATCCCGCGCGCCTCCCGCGCGATTTTGAGCGCCTCTCCCACGTTGTTCATCTTGAGCATCGAGATCATGTTATGGTCCCAGTCGCCTTTATCCTTCATCCGGCCCACGTGCAGGGCGAGCAGCCGCGCCTTCACGAGCTCCGTCTGCATCCTCGCCAGCTTGGCCTGCGTTAGCTGGCGGCTCGCCAGCGTACGGCCGAACAGCACGCGGTCTTTCGCAAAGTCCAGCGCCGCCTCGAAGCACGACCGCGCCGCCCCCATCGCGCCCCACCCGATCCCGAACCGCGCCTCGTTCAAGCACATCAGCGCCTGCCTGAGACCCGTCACCCCCGGCAGCCGCGCCGACTCCGGCACCCGCGCGTCCGAAAGCGCCAGCTCCGACGTCACCGACGCCCGCATGCTCATCTTGTGCTTGATGTCAGCCGCCGTAAAACCCCTCGCGCCCTTCTCCACCAGGAACGCCCGCGCCCCGTCGTCCGTGCGCGCCCACACCAGCGCCACGTCCGCCACGCTCCCGTTGGTGATCCACATCTTGCTCCCGTTGATGATCCAGTCGCCGCCGGACTTTTTCGCGTGGGTCTTATTGGACGCCGGGTCCGAGCCGCCGTGCGCCTCGGTCAGCCCGAAGCACCCGATGGCCTCGCCCTTCGCCATCGCCGGCAGCCACCGCTGTTTCTGCTCCTCCGACCCGAACGACTCCACCGGATACATGAAAAGCGAGTTCATCACCGACATGAACGAGCGCAGACCCGAGTCCCCCGCCTCCAGCTCCTCGCACGCGATCCCGTAGGCAACGTTCGACATGCCCGCGCACCCGTAACCGTGCACCTTCATCCCGATCAGCCCCAGCCGCGCCAACGGTCCCACCAGCTCCGCCGGAAAACGCCCCGCCTCGAAGGCCTCCCCGATAATCGGCAGCACCTCCTTCTCCACGAACCGCCGCGCCGTGGCCCGCAGGATCTTCTCGTCCTCCGTGAACAGCCCGTCAATCCTCAGGTCCAGGTCCATTTATCATCTCCATTTTCTTGAAGTGCTTTCAAGCGCAAAGACGCAAAGAGCGCAGAGATAATTAAAACAAAACCTTTGCGTTCTTTGCGTCTTTGCGCTTGAAAAATCTCTTTAAACTATAGACACCGCCGGAACAGCTCCTCGATCTCCTTGGGGTCCTTGGTCTTGCGCGGATTGGTGTACATGGACGGGTCGGCCAGCGCCAGCGCCGCCGCGCCGGCGATGCACGAGTCGTCAACGCCCGCGTTTTTCAGCCGCTCGGGGATGCCCACCCGCGCCGCGAACTCGCGCATGGCCTGGACCGCCGCCGCCGCGTCGTCCGCGGGCTTGCCGGACGGCCGAAGCCCCATGGCCTCGCCGATGCGGGCCACCTTCTCCGGCACCACATAAGCGTTGTACTCCATGCCCACCCACAGCAGGATGCCGTTCGCCAGCCCGTGCGGCACGCCCACCAGCCCGCCCAGCGCGTGCGCCATCGCGTGCACCACGCCCACGTAGGCGTTCTGGAACGCCTGCCCCGCCTGGGCCGCCGCGATCAGCATCAGGCCCCGAGCGTCCACGTCCTCGCCCTGCGCCACCGCCCTGGGCAGGTTCGCCGTGACCAGCGAGATGGCGTACACCGCGAGCGCGTCGGCAAAGGGGATCGAGCGGCTCGACATGATGGCCTCCGCCGCGTGCGTCATCGCGTCCATCCCGGTGGCCGCCGTCACTCCCTTCGGCATGCTCACCGACAGCAGCGGGTCGAGCACCCCCACGTCCGGGATCAGCTTCTGGTCCATGAGCAGCACCTTCTTGTTGTTCGCCCGGTCCTTGATCACCGCCATCGAGGTGCACTCGGACCCGGTGCCCGCCGTGGTCGGGATGACAACGTGCGGCGCCGGACGCGCCGTGAGCTTGTTAAATCCCACCAGCTCCGAGACCGCCGTCGCGCCCATCCCCAGCATCGCCGCCACCGCCTTGGCCGTGTCTATCGAGCTCCCGCCCCCGATCGAGATCACCGAGTCCGCCCGGGCCTCCCGCGCGATCTCCGCCGCCTCGTCTATGATCTCGAACCCCGTGTCCGGCACCACCTCCGTGAACTGCGACACCAGCGCGTCGCCCAGCGCCGTCCGCACCTCCTCCACCCCCTTGCTCCCCGCCATCGTCTCGTCCGTGATCAGAATCGGACGCTCCACCGAGAGCGCCTTGAGCTCCTCCGCCACGTTCTTGGCCGCGCCCTTCCCGAACACCAGCTTGCCCGGGTTATGGAATTTAAACGGCTTCATGTCTCCCTCCTTCTCTCAGGGTCCCTAAATCATATCCGAACCATTCACCACGCGCAACGGCCTTATCCGGAGTGCGGCGGCACGACGCCGCTTTCATTGGCGCGGATACTCTCACAGCGTTTAATGAAACCGCAGAGACGCAGAGAACTCAGAGACAATTACTTATTTTTTTCTCCTCCGCGTTCTCTGCGTCTCCGCGGTTTCACCAAACACCATTGGGCCGCACTCCAAGACTTTGCATCCCCGCTCCCATTACAGTAACTTGTAAGCGGAGAAAAAATGCCCTTCACCCCCATACCGCTCAGCAAGCGCTTCCGCGGGCTCCTGCTCCGCCACCGCCGCCGCGAGTTCACCATGGCCAATGTAATTGATCTCCTGGCCGAGGTCTACGATGGCCGCGAGATCATCATTGTCGAGGAGCCGGTGGAGTATGCCTTCCTGACCACGACGCGGCTCACCTATCCGAACGTTCTCGAAATCATCAACCGCATGGGCAACGCGCTCAAGGATGCCGGAGTGGCTCCGGGCGACCGGGTCGCCGTCTATACCCGGAACCGGCCGGAGCTGGCGCTCGCGTCGCTTGCCGCCATGAAGATCGGCGCCGCCGCCGTGCCCTTGAACCATCAGCTCAAGCGCGACGAGGTCTGCGTGATCCTAGAGGACGCCGCGCCCGCGGCCTTCATCACCGACCGATCCACCTTCGATCCGGCCTTCGGCTCGCCCGCCGGCTTCCCCGCGCCCGCCCGTCTGCTCTTGCACGAGCATCCGGCCGACACTCCCGCCGGCTCTGACTCCTTCAAGGCCATGATGGAGGCCGCCTCTCCCGCGCTCGCTCCGTTTCCCATGGTGCCGGACCGCATCGCCGGCATCTTCTACACCTCCGGCACCACCGGCGCGGCCAGGGGCGCGCGCATGACCAGCCGGAACCTGATCTCCAACAACATCGGCCTGCCCGCGCTCTTCAAGGGGCTCGCGCCGCATGAGGAGGAGATGCTGGGCATGATGATGCAGCCGCTGTCGCACATCATGGGCTTCGCCCTGTTCCTCATGCGCTTCGCCATCGGAGCGCCGCACGTCGTGCTCGAACGGTTCCACCCCGTCCGCGCGCTCGAAGCCATCTCGAAATACCGCGTGACCTCCGTGACCGGCGTGCCCGCCATGTTCGTGATGATGGTGGAGGCCGGCGCCGAGAATTACGACCTGTCCTCGGTCCGGCTCTGGACCTCCGGCTCCGACGAGATGCCGGTCGAGTACCGAAAGAAGCTCCAGGCCATGGGCAGCCGCGTCACCAAGAAAGGAGAGCGCCGGCCCGCAGCCTTCCTCGAAGGCTACGGCCAGGCCGAGACCTCGCCCATCTCCACCTTCTGCCTGCACCTGCAAAAGTTCGATCCCGGGCCCGGCTGCATCGGCTGGCGCGTGCCCGGCGTCAAGCTCAAGGTGGCGGACGAGCACGGCGTCGAGGTGAAGAAGGGAGCGGTCGGCGAGCTTTTGGTCAAGGGCGACCACGTCATGCCCGGCTACTGGAGGCGCGGCCAGGAGGAGAGCGCCGAGATCTTCACGCCCGACGGATGGTTCAAGACCGGCGACCTGGTCCGCCGCGGCAAGTACGGCCTCTACTACCTGGTGGACCGTAAAAAGGACGTGATCAAGCACGGCGGCTTCTCGGTCTTCTGCAAGGAGGTCGAGGAGGAGATCATGGAGAACCCGAAGGTCTTCGAGGCCGCGCTGGTGGGCATGAAGGACGCGGTCAAGGGCCAGGTCCCGGTCGCGTTCGTCACGCTGGAAAAGGGCGCCGAGGCCACGGAGGACGAGCTTCTCGAGTGGTGCCGCGCTCACCTCGCCGACTACAAGGCGCCGCGCAGAATCATCATCATCGAGCACATGCCCCGGAACCCCACCATGAAGATTGACAAGAAAGCGCTCCGGGCCCGGCTCATGGAAATCATGTCATCCCAGTAGTCCCTCCCGAGTCGGGCTCCGAAAAATATTTTGAGCGGATTCGATCCGCGGCGCATCTGATAATATATCTGCCTTAGGGGCGGCGTGAAGCGGCCGCCCTTGCGCCGGGGCGGGTCCCTTCACCGCCCCGGCCACTTGAAACGGAATAGTGCGGATGGAAAAGCTGGCGGACGACTCAATATTGATCGAGCAGGCCCTCGCCGGAGAGGAGAGCGCGTACGCGGACCTGGTGCGCCGCTACCAGGGTGTGGTGGCCCGCGTGGTCCAGCGCATCACCAGGAGGCCCGACTGGGTCCCCGACCTGGTCCAGGAGGTCTTCATCGCGGCCTTCCGGGACCTCCCCCGCTTCCGCCGTGAGTCCTCTCTCCTCACCTGGCTCTACCGCATCGCCGTGAACGCGGCGCTGGAGGCGTTGCGCCGGGAGGACGCGAGACAACGGATGCACCTGCGTGCGGCCCTGGACGCCGAACTCTTCCCTTCATCGCTGATCGCGCATGACCAGATGAGCGGCGAGCGCATGGCGCTGTCGCGCGAGCTGCAGATGGAGGTCCGCGACGCGCTGGAAAGGCTGCCGGCGGAGGCGCGGGCCATCCTCACTCTGCGCTATTTCGAGGAGTTCTCCACGCCGGAGATTGCGGAAATCCTGGAGCTGCCGGAGGGAACCGTGCGCTCCCGCCTCTTTTACGCGCGCCAGGAGCTCATGAAAATCATGGAACCGTTCATGGGCTTAAGAACACGGGCCCGGGCCCGCGAGAGGGAATGACCATGTCCTGCCAAGAATATCAAAAGCTGGTCCTGGCGGATCCGGAGGATGAGCTTGGACGCGCCGAGCGCGAGGAGCTCATGCGCCACCTGGCCGAGTGCGCGGACTGCCGCAAGCTGGCCGCCGAGCTCCGCCTGGAGCTGCAAATCTTCCAGGCCATCGGCCGAGCCGAGCCGCTGCCCGAGCTTCCGCCCTGGCTGCCCACGCGCATCGCCGCGCGCGCCGTGGAAAATAATCCGCGCCGCCGCCCGTTGCGCGCCCGGCTCGCGCTCGCGCTGGGCGCCGCCGCGCTCGTGATCGGGCTGGCGGGCGGTTATCTGCTGAGCTGGCAATCCTCTTCCACCGGCGCCGCCGACTCCTTAAGCCTCACCTCCATCAGTTTCCAGGGACGCGGCATCGGCGTCGAGATCGGCGCCAACAGCTTTGTCCTCCATAGCCGCGACAAGGACGGGAAAAAAGGAATTGACCTCGAATTCTAAAATAGCGCTCTTGCTGATCGCTGCGCTCCTGCTCCTCGCGCCGGCCCTTGCCCGCGCCGACCAGAGCGTGATGCGGCGCGGAGACCTCACCATCGAAAAGCAGAGCATCGTGGACGACGTGGTCGTGGCCGACGGCAACCTCACGGTCCGGGGCAAGGTCCGCGGCTCCGTTTTTGTCGTGAACGGCGACGCGCTCCTCTCCCCAGGCGCCTCCGTGGCCGGGAACCTGACCGTGCTCTCCGGCAGCCTCTGGGTCTCCAAGGGAGCCGCGGTGGAAGGCGAGAGCAACGTCTTCTCCGGCGAGGCCCACGTCGAGGAGGGGGCCAATATTGCCGGCGAGGTCCGGGCCCTGGAGGAAGTCTCATCGCTCACGCCGGAGAAGCTCGCGCTCATCAGCCGCTGCATCCTGTTCGACCGCAAGACGCCCCCCGACACTTTCGCATTATCCGGGCTCGACCGCCTCGCTCCGCCCGGGTTGCGCCCGGTCCGGCGCCGCGGGCTTAAGGTCTTTGAGCTCGGGCTGTTTGAGTTGGGCCGCATGCCGCTGGATCGGGATGAGGTGGACGACTCGTGGCAGATGAATTATCGCGGGCGCGACGAATGGGTCCGGGTGGCCGTGGTCCGCTTCAAGACTGATGACGAAGCCGCCCGCTTCTGGTCGGGCCTGCGCGAAAAGTTCGAGGGCCGGACCACCTATTCGGTGCATAACAGCCTGGGCGAGGGCGGGCACTGGTTCTTCCGCCACCGCGAGGCCACCTATTGCCTCTGGTTCTCGGGCCGCACCCTCCAGGCCGTGATGGTGCGCCAATTCAAGGACGATCCCGGACCGCGCGAGTGGAAGGAGGCCGAGGCATTCCGCGACCAGGTCGTGGCCGCGCTGAAAAGCTTTTATGACGCGTCGGAAAAGTAAATCGCATTGTCATTAACTTAAGCCCGCTGGTCGTGGGACCGCGGCGCGATGCGAAAAAAGGAGGACTAGATGAAAACGGTTACCAGGTTGGCGGTGTTGATGGCGGCGTTCGCGCTGATGGTCCCGGCCGGGGCATGGGCCGGGTCGGGCCGGGTAAGGCAGGCGTTCGACCGCGTGATGGTCGGCGGCGAGGACGGGCCGCAGGTCAGCGTCAGGTTCGACGAGCCGGCGGCCGAAAAAGCCCCGGCCAAGAGCAAGGACTGGGGCGGCTTCGGCGGACCCATGGTCCAGTACTTCCAGCTCAACGTCAATCCGCTCGAGCCCATGACCCGCGACCGCAAGATTGATAACTTCGACAGCGGGCTCATCCTGATCGGCGGCGTCGGCGGGCTCATCAACAAGGACTTCCGCTTCGGCGGCTTCGGCTTCGGCTTTCAGGACGACGTGACCGGCAGGGTCGCCGGCCAGCACCGCCGCGCCAGCATGTCGTTCGGAGGCGGCGGCCTGCTCTTCGAGTACAACCACGCGTTCAACCCGATGTTCGGCTTCGACGCCGGCGCCATGATCGGCGCGGGCGGCATTGACCTCAAAGCCACTGGCCTCGACCTCGGCCCGGGCAAGGAGTGGAGCGAGAACGGAACCGTGTTCCTGGCCTATCCGTACCTCGGTATCTGGGGCGCGCCCGCCAAGTTCTTCTGGGTCCAGCTCGACGCCGGATACCTCTACTTCGACCTCGACACCGGAGGCTCCGGCTACGACAACGAGCTCAACAAGGACATGGTGGACGGAAACCTGACCGGAGGCTTTGCCGCCAGCCTCAAGCTCAACTTCGGCTACAACCCGAACCTCTGACCCGCCGCCCCGCGGGGCGAGGATCGGGGAGCGGGGATCGAGGATCAAGGGAATTTTCAGCAATCCCTCGATCCTCGTTACCCGCCCCTCGATCCTATTCTTGTCAATGATTAATACGGTCAGACCCTTGCTTTACGGAGGTCAGACCTTGTTTTAGTGAGTTTCCAGGATAAATTTGGAGCTTGACTGGGGGGGGGCTGGTTGGTATGCTTCCTGAATTGTTAGATGGATGGCGATATAAAGTAAATATATTCATATTTATTGCCGGTTCGAACATACTGCCGGATAAAGATAGGCGCCGGTTTTAATGCAAATTGCAAATACCTGACCATTATTATACTGTTCTATCTCTGGGAGTTTTACGCTATGAGTTCCGGGAGAGGGAACCGGGATGGAGGAGAGAAAGGTAAAGGGCATGGTCTTGCTGGGTTTTGCCAACCTGATAAGATCGTCGCCTAACCTGCCCTGGAAAGACCACCTGACCGAGGAAGACCTGGAGATAGTAAATTCGGGTTTCCTCCCGTCTCAGTGGTACTCGGCCGAGGCTTATAACCGCATGGCCCTGGCCGTGTATAAGCTGGTCCACAAGGGAGACCCGGATTGGGCCAGGGAATTCGGCAGGGCCAGTATCAAAGAATTGATCAAAGGGGGTTACGGGACTTTTCTTACCAACCTCGAGCCGGCCGAGGCCATGAAAAAGTATTTTGTAATCCGCAGCCATTATATCAATTTTGCCAAGATGGCGGTTGAAAAGACGGGGAACAAATCATGCAGAGTGACCATCTCCGAGACGGGAAAATTCGACGAATCGGACCTCTATCAATTTATGTTCGGGGCACAGTTCGAGGAGCTGATTGAAGCGAACGGCGGAAAAGAACCCAAGTTCAAGTACAAAGTAGTCGAGGGCCGGGAAGAACCCACTTATATTTTTGACCTTGAATGGAAATGAATGTAACAAGTAAGGGGCCTGTTGCTCAAATCCGATTTTCCCACCCAGTTCGCTTCCAGCGCCGAAAGCGCGGCATTCTACAGCCCGGGGTGTGAGCCCAGGGTAAACGGTCACACAAAACATTTTGAGCGCTGAAGGCGCGCCCTAACGCGGGCTTATGCCGCTCCTTCGGAGCTCGAAAATCACGTGCGCCATCTTCCCGGGGCTTGCACCCCGGGCTGTAGAATGCCGCCCCCTCGGGGCTGAAATGATTTGGGCAATAGGCCCTAAGGCTCTGACCCCCGTCCCGTAGACCCCCGCCCTGTCCAAACCGAATGCTCTGCTCCCCATCCCGCTTGCCATCTCCGGGAAGGAGAATCTATAATCAACCTGGATTGATCGAGGAAGAGAGAGCCATCCACATTCAAGAGCAATCCGCTCCCGGCCGTGAATGGCGATGGCAGAATATTTCCAGGAGGCAATTACATGGGCAGGAGCTTTTTGATTTTGTTGGCCGTGTCGGTGCTGTTGATCTGCCAGGGCGCGAAGGCCCAGGAAAAGCACCGGCCGGTGATTGCCGGCCCGTACCGGGTCTTGTTCCAGCCCGTCCAGTTCGGAGATGACATCAACGACCATACGGTCTTCCAGGACCGCGACGGGAACTGGCGGATGATCGGGATTCTCGGGAAGGGACTCAACATTCTCAATACCCCCTCCTTCGCGCACGGCGCCGGCGCTTCGCTTGGGGAGCCGATGCGGGAGTTGAACCCGCTGTTTGCTACGTATCCGGACCCTGACAAGAAGTGGGCGCCGCACGTGATCGTGGAGAACGGCGTCTATCATCTTTATGCCGGCCCGCAAAAAATCAGGCATTACACCTCGCCGGACGGCGTTGATTGGACTTTCCAGGGAATCGTCATCCAATCGGACTGGAAAGATCTCCGGGACACCATGGTCCTGAAAATCGCCCCGGGCCAATGGCTGATGTACGTCACCGACCGCGACAACTCCATCGCGGTCTACGAGTCCGGCGACCTCGCCAACTGGCCGCGCCGGGGCAGGGCCTTCCATGCCATCAAGCCCGCGCCCGTCTATCCACCCTCTTATGACATCTCGGCCTGCGAATCGCCCTTCGTGATTTTTTACCGGGGCTATTATTACCTCTCCACCTGCCTCACCTCCGGCTTCAAGCCAAGATCCTACAGCAACACCGTGATCGTCCGCTCCGCCGATCCGTACGACTTCGGCGTTTATGCGCGGGGCGGACCCGGCCAGACCAGCGATTATGTAACCACCCTGGCCGCCCACGCCGCGGAATACATCCGGGACCGGGACGGCAACTGGTATATCACATCCGCGGGCTGGCGCCAGTACCCGAAGCCGAAAGGCACAACCCAAGGCGCCCTCAACATCGCGCCGCTCATCTGGGAGTGAAAGGCTCAGAGCCTTATCCCCCAAAGGGACGGGGTAATGAGCTGCGCATTCTGTCTCACGAATTCGGAATCATGTCCGCGAAGGGGGGAAGCAATTGGTCGAGGCCATATTCAGGTCCCTGGGACTGGAGCCGGCGGTCTATCTCAAGTCAACCTTTGAGATCAGCCTGATCTCCCTGTTCGCGCTCTGCTTCGCCCATTCCACCTGGGTCCACGGCTGGAAAAGGACCGCGCGGGAATTCTCCGCCGGATTTTTTCTGACGGCCACGGTCGAGAATATCGGCGTCCTGTGCGGCGCCTATGTTTATCCGGGCTTTCATTTCTATGTTTACGCCACTCCGCTCCTCAACCCGGCCTCGTGGGTGGCCATTGTTTACATCGTGACCGGGCTCACCAACCGCATCATTTACGGCCATCGCTCCCTGCCCACCTACGAGGCCGACGGCTTCAGGGAGGAGAAGCGCGTCATGGCGCTCATGAACGGCAACTTCATCAAGACGCTCATTCTGCTCGCCGCCATTGACGCATCCCTCCTCGCCATGCTTGACCTGATCGAGGAT
>DATKZS010000099.1:0-21171 GCA_035527835.1 bacterium | reverse complement strand
TGTTTCTTGGCGGCAAGTCTCGGAAAAAGACGCATCGCCTTGACTCCAACCTGCTTGGCGAACCCGCTGACGGGAGCGCCAAGAAAGATTAAACTGCCGGGAGGCCGGCTTGAGAATTTAATAAAAACATCGCCCTTGGCGCTCTTGGCGTCGTGGCGGTTTTCTTACGTCCTATTTTGGACAAGAGTGGGCCTAAACATGTTATAATTTTCTGCTGATGAGTTCTCAACCGCCCCAAGACCCTTCCCGATGGCTGCGGCTTCTGGTGCTGCTGGTACCGGTGGCCGCCACCCTGGCGCTCAACATTTTTTACCGCGCCATCATCTTCGACGACACGTACATCGGGCTGCGTTACGCCGAGAACCTGGCGCGGGGACGCGGCTTCGTGTGGAACCAGGGAGAGGCGGTGATGAGCATCACCAGTCCGCTGTGGGTCCTGCTGCTGGGAGCGCTGCATTGGCTCGGGTTCGGGCTTACGCGGACCGCGGTGGACCTGGGAATTTTCTTCACCTGCGTGATGTCATTTTTCATTCAGCTCTTGCTGGCGCCCCGGCTCCGGCCCTGGCACGCCCTGGCCACCGGCGTGGCCGTGGCCTTTTTTCCGATCATGCCCTATGTGGCCAACAGCGGCTTTGAAACGGGGATCAGCCTGGCCGCGTTTTTCGGGATCATTTATTTCGTGCTCACGGGCCGGTACATCCCGGCGGGGATTTTAAGCGGGATCATCATGCAGGTGCGGCCGGAGGGGGCGGTGATCGTCGGCCTCGGCGCCTTGCTGGCCTGGCATGAGGGCAGGAACAAGGCTCTAAGATTTATTATAGCAATGGCTCTGACCGTCGCGCCCTGGATCATCTACGCCACGCTGACTTACGGGACGCCGATTCCCACCTCCATCGCGGCCAAGCAGGCGAACCACTACTGTCCTTCATCCACCATTATCAAGAACCTTTTTGGGCTCATGATCCTGGCCGCCCCGGTCTCCATTTTCGCCCTCCCGGGCCTGGCCGTGTGGGTGAAAATCCGCTCGGAGCTCCGGTTGGTGGGGGCCTGGATCGCGCTTTACGTCATCGGCATAATCTTTTCGCACATCCAGTTCATGCTCTTCGTCTGGTATTTGGCCCCACTCGCCGCTTGCTGGGTCCTGGCCGCGGCCTGGGGCATGGATTGGCTTGCGGTCCTCGCCGGCAGCCGGCTTCCCGCGCGGGCCCGGCGCGCCAAAAAGCTCACGGCCCTGGCCCCCGCGGCCATCACCTTCCTTTACGCGGGGTTTTTCCTGATCGGGGCCTTTACCTACCGCCAGTTCCAGTGGAACCTGGGCGCCGACCGTCCCCTCAAGTATCTTTACGTCGCCCATTGGCTCTCGCCCCGGCTCCATCCCGGCCAGAGTGTCCTCGTCGCGGAATGCGGGGCCCTGGGCTATGCCATGATTGACCAGAAAATCATGGATGCCTCCGGCCTCAATACCCCGGAAATCTTCAAGCTCTGCCAAGTGGCCCGCGACCCGGACCGGCCCGACCCCGCCGATGACCGGCCGGTCTTCAACACCGCGCCCTGCGACCTTAAAGTCATCCAGACCTATCAGCCGGATTACATCGTCACCTTCTCATTATTCATGCACATCGGAGAGCTTACCCGAATCCCCTGGCTCAGCGAGCACTATCGCCGACTCGATCCCGGAAGAAACGACCTCGCCGACTACATCATCCTCCAGCGCAAAGACCTGTAGCGCGGTCATTAAGGCCGCGTGGCGGCGCCCTGAAATCATGAAAAGGAGCGAGGAGCGAGGAGCGGGAATCAAGGGAACTTTCCGGAATCCTCGATCCTCGCTACTCGATCCTGTTTTCTGAGCAGCGCGGTTTCGTGAATTAGATGTTTGAGAATCAAATGTTTGACAACGCCGTGAAAAAATGTTAGATAAAGACTAGTTCGGAGTAGATTGCAAATTTGGCCTGCTTTTTGCTTGCGAATCGGGCTTAATAAGGAAAAAATATGCATTTTCAAGATGTTATCTTGACACTCCAGAGATTCTGGAGCGAGCGGGGATGTTTGTTGGTTCAGCCCTATGATCTTGAGGTTGGGGCGGGAACGTTTCATCCCGCCACTTTTTTGCGCTCGCTCGGGCCGGAGCCTTGGAACGTTGCCTACGTCGAGCCGTCGCGGCGGCCGACGGACGGTCGTTACGGCGAGAACCCGAACCGTTTGCAGCACTATTACCAGTTCCAGGTGATTTTGAAGCCGTCGCCTCTTTTGGTGCAGGACATTTACCTCGACAGCCTTCGGGCCCTTGGCATCGAGCCTCGGGACCATGACGTTCGGTTTGTGGAGGACGACTGGGAGAGCCCGACGCTGGGGGCCTGGGGCCTGGGCTGGGAGGTATGGCTGGACGGGATGGAGATCACGCAGTTCACTTATTTCCAGCAATGCGGGGGCATTGATCTTCGGCCCATTCCGGTGGAGATCACCTATGGCCTGGAGCGGATCAGCATGTATCTGCAGGACATTGACAATGTTTACGACCTTTGCTGGAACGCCGCGGTGAAGTACGGGGAGGTTCACCACCAGGGGGAGGTCGAGTGGAGCCGCTACAATTTCGAGCAGGCGCCGGTGGAGATTTTGTTCCGGCACTTTGACGACTGGGAGCGGGAGAGCCTGCGCCTGACCGAGGCGGGGCTGGTGCTGCCGGCCTATGACGCCTGCCTCAAGTGCTCGCACCTGTTCAACCTGCTCGACGCGCGCGGCGCGATCAGCGTGACCGAGCGGGTGACGCGCATCCTGCGGGTCAGGACGCTGGCCAAGAAATGCGCGGAGGCCTGGGAGCGGCAGCGGTTCGAGCTGGGTTTCCCGCTGGTCCCTGACCTGGACGACCGCGAGCGGTGGCTTGGCGTCTATCACGACAGGTTCGGAGAGACCGGCGATGGGGAGGCGGCCCATGCCTCTTGAGCTGCTGGTGGAGATCGGGTGCGAGGAAATCCCGGCGCGGTTTTTAGGTCCGGCCCTCACTCAGCTCGCGGGCAAGGCTGCGGTGGCGCTGGCGCGGGCGCGGATCCGCTGCGGCCTGATCAAGACCTACGGCACTCCGCGGCGGCTCACGCTGGCGGTTGACGAAGTGGCCGAGATGCAGCAGCGTTGGGAGGAGAGGAAGCTGGGGCCGGGCGTGGCGCATGCCTTTGACCAAAATGGCGAGCCGACCAAGGCGGCCACCGGGTTCGCGCGCTCGTGCGGGGTGTCGGTGGCCGAGCTGGGGCGGGAGCAAACCGACAAGGGCGAGCGTCTGCTTTATGTGAAAAAGATCGAGGGCCGCCCATCCAAGGAGGTGCTGGCGGAGGTCATCCCGGCGCTGATCAAGTCGCTGGAGTTCGCCAAGGCCATGCGATGGGGCGAGGGCGAGATGGCTTTTGTCCGGCCGGTGCACTGGATCCTGGCGCTGCTTGGGGAGGACGCGATTTTGTTCAGCCTGGACGGGACCGCCTCCGGCCGCATGACGCGCGGACATCGCTTCCTGAGCCCGGAGCCGGTGGCGGTCACCGGTATCGCGGACTACCTGGAGAAGCTCGACCTCAGGGGCGTGGTGCCGGACCCGCAGTTTCGGAAGGAGATCATCGAGCGGGACGTGGAGCTGAAGGCCGGCGAGCTCGGCGGCGAGATGTACCCGGACCCGGCCCTGATGGACGAGGTCACGAACCTGGTCGAGTTCCCGGTGGTGCTCAGCGGCGGGTTCGACGCGCGGCACCTGGCGCTGCCGGCGGAGGTGCTGATCGCGTGCTTGAGGACGCACCAGCGCTATTTCGCGTTGCGCAAGCCGGGCACGGACAAGGAGTTGCTGCCGTTCTTCATCACGGTGGCCAATACTCCGGCCACGGACCTTTCCGTGGTCATCCGCGGCAACGAGCGGGTGCTGGGAGCGCGGCTCGCGGACGCGGAGTTCTACTGGCGGGAGGACCTGAAGACCGGGATCGAGAAGATGCGGGGAAACGCGGCCGGGATGACGTTCTACCAGACGCTGGGCTCTTACCTCGACAAGATGGGCAGGATCGAAAGACTCTGCGGGCGGCTCTGCGACGCGATCTTTCCGGGAGACGCCGGGGTGAAGAAGGCGGCAACGGAGGCGGCGCGCTATTGCAAGGCGGACCTGGTTAGTCAGATGGTGGGCGAGTTCGCGGAATTGCAGGGGGTGATGGGCGGCGAGTACGCGCGGGCCGCGGGGATGGACGCGGAGACGGCGCGGTCGGTTCGGGACCATTATCTTCCGCGCTCGGCGGAGGACATCGCCGCCGGGACGTATCCGTCGGATCCGGCGGGCGAGGTGGTATCGCTGGCGGACAAGATTGACTCGGTGGTGTCGTGCTGGGCCGCGGGCCTGGCTCCCACCGGGGCGGGCGACCCGTTCGCGCTGAGAAGGCAGGCGCAGGGGGTGATCGCGCTGTGCCTGATCCGGGGCCTGCGGTTCCGGCTCGACCGGATGATCGAGGAATCCGCCGCGCTGTCGTGCCCGCTCACCAAGGCGGACGCGGGCAAGGTGGGCGCGGAGGTCAAGGAATTCTTCGCGGCCCGGCTGAAGGCGCAGTTCATGGAGTCGGGCCTGCCCTATGACGTGGTGGACGCGGGGCTTAGCGTCTGGAACGGCGACGTGCCGGACACGCTGGCGAAGATCGAGGCGGTGGCCCGGATGAAGAAGCGGCCGGACTTCGATCCGCTGATGATCGCGTTCAAGCGGGTGATGAACATCGTGGAGGGCGCGCCGGGAGAGGTGGACCAGTCCCGGTTCAAGGACGAGGCGGAGGCCGTGCTTTACAGCGAGTACACGCGGGTGCGGCACAACATCGGACCGCTGCTGGCAGCGGGGTCTTATGACCAGGCGCTCGAGTACATGGCCGGCCTGAAGCCGGCGGTGGACCGTTTTTTCGATCAGGTCATGGTGAACGTGCCGGACCAAGAGCTGCGGCGGAACCGCCACGCCCTGTGCGCCACGGTGGCGGGACTGTTCAAGGGCGTCGCGGACTTTTCCCGGATCGTGATTGCCGGAGAAAAAAGCGGCCCGGCAAAATCCTAGGAGTTGGGCCAAGCACGGGAGGACCGACATGGCGAAACAGTACATCTACTTTTTCGGAGGCAACAAGGCCGAGGGCAACGCCGAGATGAAGAACCTGCTGGGAGGCAAGGGCGCGAACCTGGCCGAGATGGTGAACCTGGGCATCCCGGTGCCGCCCGGATTCACCATCACCACCGAGGTCTGCACCTACCTCATGAACAAGGAGAAGTTTCCGGCCGGGCTCAAGGAGGAGATCGCGGAGAACCTGAAAAAGGTGGAGGATGGGATGGAGGCCCGCTTCGGCGACTCCTATAACCCGCTCCTGCTCTCGGTGCGCTCCGGCGCGCGCAAGAGCATGCCGGGGATGATGGACACCGTGCTCAACATCGGGCTCAACGAGACCACGCTCATGGGCCTGATCGGCCACACCCACAACCCGCGTTTCGCGTGGGACGCGTACCGCCGGTTCATCCAGATGTACACCAACGTGGTGATGGGCCTCTCCGGCCACGAGCTCGAGCACATCCTGGACGCCTTCAAGAAAAAGAAAAAGGCGCAGAAGGACTTGGATCTCACGGTGGAGGACCTTAAGGAGCTGGTCGGGCTGTACAAGCAAAGGCTCGCCGAGCTCAACGTCACCTTCCCGGAAAAGCCCTGGGACCAGCTCTGGGGCGGGATTGCCGCCGTGTTCAAGTCGTGGAACACGCCCCGCGCCGTGACCTACAGAAAGCTCAACAACATCCCGGCCGAGTGGGGCACCGCGTGCAACGTGCAGGCCATGGTGTTCGGCAACATGGGCAACAACTCGGCCACCGGCGTGGCCTTCACCCGCGACCCGGCCGCCGGCGAGTCGCGCTTCTTCGGCGAGTGGCTGCCCAATGCCCAGGGGGAGGACGTGGTCGCGGGCATCCGCACGCCCTACCCCATCAACCGCGAGAGCAAGAAGTCGCCGGACGACGTCTGCCTGGAAGAGTACATGCCCGCCGCCTACAACTCCCTGGTCCGCATCTACAAGAGGCTCGAGCAGCATTACAAGGACATGCAGGACATCGAGTTCACCATCCAGGAGCGGAAGCTGTGGATGTTGCAGACCCGGACCGGCAAGCGCACCGGCTTCGCCGCGGTGCGCATGGCGGTGGAGATGTGCGGCGAGGGCCTGATTGACAAGGAGACCGCGGTGGGAAGGGTCGAGCCGGAGGCCCTGATCCAGCTCCTCGCCCCCATCTTCGACGCCGCCGAGAAAAAGAAGACGGTCAGCGCCGGCCGGTTCCTGGCCAAGGGCCTGAACGCCGGGCCCGGCGCCGCCACCGGCCGCGTGGTCTTCTCCGCCGACGACGCCGTGAAAAAGGCCAAGTCCGGCCCGGTGCTGCTGGTCCGCCTCGAGACCAGCCCGGAGGACATCCACGGCATGGCCGCGGCCCAGGGCATCCTGACCGGACGCGGCGGCATGACCTCCCACGCCGCCCTCGTGGCCCGCGGCATGGGCAAGCCCTGCATCGTCGGATGCTCCGCCCTCGAGATTGACCATCACAAGCGCCTGTTCAAGGCCGCCGGCAAGACCGTGAAGGAAGGCGACTGGGTCTCGATTGACGGGACCACCGGCGAGGTGATCATGGGCCAGCTCAAGACCTTCCCCTCCGAGGTGGTCCAGGTCCTGATCGAGAAGAAGCTCAAGCCCGAGAAGTCGCTGGTGTACCGGAACTTCGAGAAGATCCTGGCCTGGGCCGACGAGCTCAAGAAGCTCGGCGTGCGCTGCAACGCCGACACGCCGCAAGATGCCGCCGCGGGCATGAGCTTCTCGGCGCAGGGCATCGGCCTGTGCCGCACCGAGCACATGTTCTTCGAGGGTGACCGCATTGACGCGGTGCGCCAGATGATCCTGGCCTCCGACGTGGAAGGCCGCCAGAAGGCGCTCGCCAAAATCCTGCCCATGCAGAAGAGCGACTTCATCGGCATCTTCAAGGCCATGCCCGGCCTGCCCATCACCATCCGCCTGCTCGACCCGCCGCTCCACGAGTTCCTGCCCCATACCGACAAGGAAATCAACGCGCTGGCCAGAAAGATCCGGCGCAAGCCCGCCGAGCTCAAGGCCAAGGTCACCCAGCTCCACGAGTTCAACCCCATGCTCGGCCACCGCGGCTGCCGCCTCGCCATCACCTTCCCCGAGATTTACGACCTCCAGGTCCGAGCCATCATGGAGGCAGCGGTGGAGGTCAAGAAGAAAAACAAGATTGACGTGAAGCCCGAGATCATGATCCCGATCGTGGGCCATCAGAAAGAGTTCGACATCATCCGCGGGCGCTCCGATAAGATCATCAAGGAAATCCTGGAGCGGGAACAACTCGAGCTGCCCTACCACATCGGGACCATGATCGAGCTGCCCCGCGCCGTGGTGGCCGCCGACAAGATCGCCCAGACCGCCGAGTTCTTCAGCTTCGGAACCAATGACCTCACCCAGACCGCCCTCGGAATGAGCCGCGACGACGCCGGATCGTTCCTCCCCGACTACGTGGAACAGGGAATTTACCAGCGCGACCCCTTCGAGACCATTGACCAGGAAGGCGTCGGCGAGATGATGCGCATCGGCGTGGAAAAAGGACGCTCCACCCGGCCCGACCTCAAAATCGGAATCTGCGGCGAGCACGGAGGCGAGCCCGAGTCCGTGATCTTCTGCCACAAGATCGCGCTCGATTACGTGTCCTGCTCGCCCTACCGCGTGCCGGTGGCCCGCATGGCCGCGGCCCACGCCGTGCTCCGCGAGAGACAGGAAGCCAAGAAGCAGATCCTCAAGGCCAAGGAAAAATCCCGCGCCAGGAAGGCCGAGGCCAAGGCCGCGGCCAAGCCGCAGGCGCCACGGCCCCTGCGCTTCCCGCCCGCCGCCAAGAAGGCGGAGGAGGCCAGGAAGGCCGAAGCCGAGGCCGCGGAAAAGGCCCTGGAGAAGGCCGCCAAAAAACCGGCCGCGAAAAAACCAGGGGCTCCAAAAGCATCGCCTGAAAAACCGGCCCCTAAAAAACCAGCGTCTAAAAAAGCTCCGGCCCAAAAAGTCCAGGCCAAAGCCAAGCCCGCCGTCAAAAAAGCCAAGCCCAAAACCGCGGCCAAGAAAACCAAGGCTGCTCCCCAAAAGCCCGCCGCGAAAAAACCCGCGCCCAAAAAACCCGCGCCGAAAAAAGTGAAACCCAAAGCAGTGCCTAAAAAGGCCGGGCCGGCCAAGAAGGCCGTCAAACCCAAGGCCAAAGCCAAGAAGGCCCAGGTCAAAGCCAAACCCAAAGCGGCGGCGAAAAAATCCGTGAAGACAAAAGCAGTGAAAAAGGCCGCGAAGCCGAAAGCCCCGGCCAAGAAAACGAAACCGAAACCCAAAGCGGCGAAAAAGCCGGCCAAGCCGAAGCCCAAGGCCAAAGCCAAAAAGCCCGCCAAGAAAAAACGGTAGGCCGCAAGACGGATCGTTCCATCAAGGGGCGGCGCCAGGGCCGCCCCTTTTTGATCGCCGGAGCACAGTATCTCATGAAGCTCTTGCCTCTCCCGGAAATCATGAAAATCCGCGCCCTGGCTACTGGCTACGGGCTACGGGCTGCGGGCTGCTTTATTTTCAGTGTAGAATGGAAAGGCAATCATGAGCGGGACCGCTAAACGTCAGTGGGGCAAGACCGAGATCACGGGCGGGAGGCACGCCTTCCGCATCGGCATGATCGTGCGCGAGCTCCAGGCGCGGGTGCCGGCAGGCGCGGCGGTGCTCGACGCCGGCTGCGGCAGCGGATCGCTCACCATGGCCCTCTCTGATCGAGGCTACGCAATGACCGCGGTTGACGTCTCATCTCCCGGGCTGGACCGTCTCAAGCGAAAGCTCGCCGCCGCGGGCGGGTCCGGGGTCCGGCTCTTCCAGGCCTCGCTCACCGCCCTGCCCTTCCCGGACGCCGGCTTCGACGCCGCGGTCTCCGGCGAGGTGCTCGAGCACCTGGACGACGACGCGGCCGGCGCCGCCGAGCTGTACCGCGTGCTCCGGCCCGGCGGCCCGTGCTTTGTCACCGTGCCCGCGTTCAGGCGCCAGTTCAGCGTCCAGGACGAGTGGGCGGGCCATAAGCGGCGCTATAATCGGGAGGGGCTGCAAAGGCTCATGGAGGGAGTGGGTTTTGCAACGGAGAAAGTGCATTACTGGGGCTGGCCCATGGGCTACATCTACGACCGATTCTTCTTCATCCCCTGGCTCAAAAGAAAGCTCGCGGGCGGACAGACGGAGATAGACGCCACCGCTTCACTGGGCGCCAGCCCGTTCGCCATCCGCCTCGTCTCCCTGGCCTTCTCCTTCGACCGCCTCTTCCAGGGCCTGCCCTTCGGGATCGGGCTGTTCGGGCTGTTCCGCAAGTAGATACCTGCCGGCGGAGTCCGAAACGTCATACTTATTCGCGTAGCGCGGCATCCTCGGTCCAATGCACCTGCTTCACCGTTTTCCAGTCCTCGGTTTCCTTGGCGGCGTGCCACAGGTCATATTTCACCTGGAGGTTGAGCCAGAGATCGGGAGTGGTATTAAAGGCCCGGGAAAGCCGCAGCGCCACATCGGGAGAAATTGATGCTTTCCCATTGATAATCCCGGAGGCGGTCTTGCGGGAAATGCCGAGCAATCGGGCGAACTCCGTCACGCTGAGATGCAACGGGATGAGATGATGATGTTTGATTATATTGCCCGGATGAATCGGCGGTCTGGTCCTCTTCCTCATCTTAGGCCCTCCTCAGAGATAATCCTCATAGTCAATATCCTCAGCCCCGCCTTGCTCGAAGTTGAAGGTGATCCGCCAATTGCCTGAAACCTTGACCGCCCATCGGCTTTGCTTTTTCGGTTCCAACAAATGCAGACCGGAACCGGGGTAATTCAAGTCCTGGATGTCCTCCGCACTGTCAAGACGCTCAAGGATCCGGCCCAGCTTGTCTGCATGTTGAGGCTGTATCCTTTTCTTCGATCCTTCACAATAAAAATCCTCCAGGCCCTTATGGCGAAACGACCGGATCACTATTTCAGTGTAACCTATGAGGTGACAGAGATCAACCCTGATTTTTTCCAATAAGAAAGGCCCGGCTCCGGGACTCCAAGTTCCGCGGGGCCGGGCCTTCAGCGGGCGGAAGCGGCTAGAAAGTGAAGCCCTTGGGCAGCTTGGCGGGTGGAGTGCCCTTGGCCACCCAGGCCAGGTCGGTGATGGTATAGGTGGGGTTCTTGGTGCGGAAGATGGGGACGACGCGCGCTCCGATGGCGGGCTCGCCGATGAGCTGGTAGCTCTTGATGATGGTGGCGACTCCCTGGACCTCGACGTCAATGAAGCGGATGGGGACGTCGAGGGCGTTGAAGGCGCCGGTGCGGGAGGTCACGATGTAGGAATAGATTTTGGCGGTGTTGCGGGCCTTCCGGGTCAGGTCCACGGGCTTCATCTTGGCGAGGCACTCCGGGCAATGGATGCGGAAGGGAAGGTACATTGTGCCCTGGGACGCGCAGTCCTGGTTCACGCACCGGGTACCGATCAGCTTGCCCTCGGCCAGGCCGGCGAAGAAGGGGGCCTCGCCTCCATACGAATGGATATGGACGACGCGGCGCGGGTTGGTCACGCCGCAGAGTTTTCCGTCCTCCCTCCGGATCGGGGTGTTGGGCTCGATGGTGCTGAATTCGCCCTTGATGCGGTAGGCGTTTTTTTCGATCCACACTTTGGCTTGCGGGCTCATGTTAATCCTCCTTCAAGAGATGGTCGGGGTGCATGACGATGGTGCAGGTGACTTGGGAGCCGACGCCGGCGTGGCTGATGGCGAGGCCGCGCCGGGCGTTGGGGACCTGGACGTCCACCCAGTTTTTGGGTTTTTTCTTGCCGAACTTTTTCCAGAGATTGGCGTCGCCGTGGACCTCGGCGTGGCGGTTCAGGATGTGAAGCATGAGCTCGACGACCTGCATGACGCCGGTGGCGCCGACGGCGTGCATGCATCCGATCAGTCCGCCGGAGAGGTTGGCGGGCAGCCGGCCGGGCTTTTTGGTGTTGGGGTTCACGAGGTAGCAGTCGCCGGACTCGACGTAATCGCGGCCGTGGCCATAGGGGCGGATGCCGATGTCCTCGTAAGTCTGGATGTCGGAGATGGTGAAGGCATCGTGGAGCTCGACCAGGTCGAGGTCGTCGGAGGGGTCGGTGACTCCGGCCATGCGGTAGGCGTACCATGCGCTCATGCGGGCGGCGAGGAAGCCGGTGAAGCCGGGGTAGCGATGGCCGCCGGGGAAGACCTCGTCCAGGTCCTGGTACTCGTCGGGAGTCTCGTTGGGCAAAAGCGGGATTTCCATGTCGCGGCGGTCGGCCACGCGCAGGGTGTGCGAGCCCGCGCCGATGTATAGCCGGAGCGGGTTCTTGCACATCTTGAAGGCGGTGTCCTCGTCGGCCAGGATGACGCAGGCGGCGCCCACGCTCATCAGGCAGCAATCGAGGACGCGCAGCGGGTAGGCCACGATGGCCGATTTGAGCACGTCGTCCACCGTGATGTCCTTCGCCCCGTGCGCGAACGGGTTCCAGCGGGCGTAGCCGTGGTTCTTCACGGAGATCTCGGCCATGGTGCGGCGGAACGAGTCCTGGCTCTTGCCGAAGACCTGCCAGTAGCGCTGGGCCATGGTGGCGTAATAGCCGGTGTAGATGTGGCCGAGCGGCGTCTCCCAGTCCTTGTCCGCGGCGCAGGCGATATAGTTGTTGCCCTCGTCGGTGGGGACCTCATCCATGCGCTCCCAGCCCATGGCCAGGGTGCAGTCGGAGTAGCCGGAGGCCACGGCCTTGGCCGCCTCCCAGATGGTCGTGCCGCCGGTGGCGCCGCCGGTCTTGACGCCGCAGTTGCCGAGCGGGTCGAGGCCCAGGCGGTCGTGGATCACGGACTCGCCCAGGAGCTGGTCGCCGAAGTGGTCGGCGAAGTGCCCGTAGTAACAGGTATGGATGTAGCTCTTGAGCTCGGCCGGGCTCATGCCGATGAGCTCGGCGGCCATGGTCAGGGCGTCAATGCACAACTCCTCGGTGCGCTTCTCCGGAAAGGCCCGCGCGTACTGCGACTGGCCGCCCGTCACCAGGTACACCGGCCGCATGAAACGCGGGACCTTTAATTGCCGTTCACTGAACTTGATCATGAACTCACTCCCTTCCTTCCGTTCTTAATACCCTTCTTACCTTTCACACTCTTCTCACTCCCGCGGCCTCAAGCCCTTCACAAACGCCACAATGTCCTTCATCAGCGTACCGGGCAGGAAGAGCTCTTTCACCCCGGCCTCCTTGAGCCTCGGAATGTCCTCCGCCGGGACTATCCCGCCGCCGAACACCATGACGTCGCCGAGTCCTTTTTCCCGAAGCCCCCCGATCACCGCCGGGAACAGGGTGAGGTGCGCGCCGGAGAGGATGGACAGGCCCACCGCGTCCACGTCCTCCTGCACCGCCGTCTCCACGATCATCTCCGGGGTCTGATGCAGGCCCGTGTAAATGACCTCCACCCCCGCGTCGCGCAGGGCCCGCGCCACGATCTTCGCGCCCCGATCATGACCGTCGAGTCCCGGCTTCGCAATCAATATCCTGAGCTTTCTCTCCATGAACTACCGCCGTCCGAAGGCACTGCTTAAGGGTTGGGAGGACTGAACCACGCCTTGAACAAATATATATCAGCCGCTTTGGAAAATGCAAATACCTGGTCCCGGCATTGAAGTCCGGGGATCGGTCAGCCCGGTTCACCGGGCTTGCCCCGAAGGGGATGCAGGCCCGCCATTTATGGCGGGTATCGAGGCGCCGTGGAAGAAATCGGGAGGGCGTTTTAACGTCCTTCCCGCGCTTCGGCTTCAGCCTCCTCCGGACGAATGGCGGATAAATCCTTTGTTTCGAGAACCCCGTTGAAACGGGGTCGGAAAAAAGTCGCGGCGCATCCATACCCGCGCTAAAGCACGGGCCTACACCCGAACAAGGCCGGTGAACCGGCCTCCCGCATTCATTGCGCTGGTGATAAATATCAAATTCATTTGCTGACCGGTTGCAAACTCTTTTTCAGCTTTACCTCATTCGGATATTTCTTTTCGTCATCGGAAATCGGTCTTGGCATCACCACAGAGAACAAAAGACTCTTATATTGATCGGGGTTACTGGTGTTATCTTTTCAAGGCGGCGCGGTCAGGATGATGGACTGGTAGAGGATGGCGCGGGCGGCGTCCCGGGCAAAGGCGTCGGGGTCCTGGTCAAAGGGGTACGGTGATTGGCCGCGGTAGCCGGGCGGGAGCGAGGCCAGGGTGAGGCGGGCGGCCTCCTCGCCGTAGGGGCGGTAGGACTCGAGCGCGGCCCACAGCGCGTTCGCGGCCGCGACCACGGCCACGCCTTTTTGCAGGTCGTCGTGATAGGCGAGCAGGGTGAGGGCGGACTCGATGGCGGTGTTGCGCGACGCGCGCCGCTCGTCCTGCCACAGCACGGCGCCGGTCTTGCAATCCACGAGCTCGAGCCGGAGCTGCACCGAGACCGAGGCGTAGACCGCCGCGTACTTGGTGGTGAAGTCGGTGATGGTCCCGAACATGACCGCGTCGGCCTGGAGCATGTCGCCCAACTCCCGCGGCGTGAACCCGTACACGTCGTGCGAGACCATGACGCCCGCCTCCTGCAGCGCCTGGTCCGTCCATTCCAGGCCGGGCACGTCGTAGCCCTTGCTCACGAGCCGGTCCGCCACGATGGGCCGCGCCAGCGGAGTGGCGTCCAGGTCCGGGCTCATGTTGTCGAACGGAAGCACCGCGATCACGCGCGGGGCGAGCGACGCATAGTCCGGGCTCACCGCCTGCGCCACGTTCGATTGGTTCTGCGAAGCGCAGGCGGAGAGGAAGAGCAAGGCCACGCACAAAACAATCGCCTTGTCAGCACGTTGCCAGGACCAGAAAAATTTTCCGGAACACATAATTAAACTCTGCGACCTCTGCGCCTCTGCGGTTTAATGCAAATTTCGCCCTTCTATGGCGCGATGGTCACCATGTCTCCGCGCTTGACGCCGGAGCCGGAGGCGAGGCGGGCCAGCGACACGTCCTCGCCGGAGAGCTCGTAGACTTCGGCCGTGCCCAGGTCTAAAGTCTTGTAGCCCTTGAACTCGCCCGTGACCGGGTCGGTGAGCTTGCCGGTGACCCTTTTCACGATGAGCTTCTGCCCCACGGGCATTCCCGAGGTGCGGCCGGCGTTGAGGTAGAGGATCTCGGCCCCGCCCGCGTTGTCCACGTCCATGACGTAGCCTTGCCAGGGCAGCTTGACGATCTCGACGATTAGCTTGTCCACGAACTGTTCCATGGCGGCGCGCAACGCCTTGTCGGCCATGGTTTCGTCAAAGGAGGCCTTCTGTCCGAAGCCGAGCACCGTCTTAAGCTCGCGCTCGGTCCGGCCGGTGCCGGAGTCCGCGTAAATGATGCGGCCGGTGGTCACGTCCACCACCCGCACGTCAACCGTGGCCTCCGCGATCTCCACCTTCTTCTTGTACACCCCGATGTCCTTGGCCTCCTCCCACATCCCGAACTGCGTGATCGTGCCCACCACCACCGCCTGCACGCCCACCAGCTTGCCCGCCTCCGCCGCCGTGTCCAGGTTTATGACCCCCGCGTCAATCAGGTCGAACTCCCGGCCCAACTGCTCCAGGTCCGCGCGCTCGTAAAGCACGAACGCATTGCGCTGCTGCAGCTCCGAGTACAGCGCGTCCACCGCCGAGTTGGACAGCCGGTTCTGGCCGTAGCGGCTCTTGTTCTCGAACTCGAAAATGCCCACGCGCTTTTTCGGGCCCGACAATACCGGGACCTTGACGGCGGCAAGCGCGGCCGTCTCCGCGGGCTTTTTCGTGGAACAGCCGGCCATACCCGCGGCCGCCAACACGACCACCAGAACCAGGGATAATATTTTCATCGCGTCCTCCTTGCCTCAATAGTAATATTATAACAATCCGGCCGCGCTTTTTCACGCCAAGCGGGGATCAGCGCGGTCCGGCCTCCGCCTCCCATTGTCTCCAGTCAATCTTATAGATTCTGATCTGCTGGTAGGGCGAGCTCGGCTCGCCGGGAGCGCCGAGCCGCGCGGCCTCGCTGAAGCCGGGGGTCTTCGCCGGGTCCGCGATCTTGTCCGCGTACTCCGGGGTGAAGGCGAAGGTCACGTACCAGGTAACGCCGCGGTCGCGCATGTAGCTGACGATGGCCCTCCAGCGGCCTTGCGGATCGCGGCGAGCGTCGCGGTAGTAGCTTAAGATGTCCGGGTTGATGAGCGCGCCCAGGTCGAGCACGTAACGGTTGCAGTTGCCTCCGACCACGCCCAGCCCGGTGTAGCCCGCCATCACCTTCGCGTCCGCCGGCGTGTTCTTCGCGATCCACTCCGCGGCATCCATGCGCAGGCCTTCATTCAACCTCACCTCGTTCGTGAACACCGAACGCGCGTCCTTGACCTGGAAGCTCCACAGCCAGCCCTGATACGCGCAAAAGACGATCAGCGCTGGGAAGAGCCAGTAGCGGCGGTATCGGGAAAATGCTGACTGCCTGCCGGCCAGGAAGCGGGAGAGCGAGCCGAGGCCGAGCATGGCCAGGATGACGGCGGCTACCATTACCGGAGCGATGTAGCGGATGTAGTAGCCGCCGAAGGCCGGGCCGACCGGGAAGGAAAAACCGTAGGCCGCGGGCAGGAACAGGTAGCCGGTCAGCATCAGCTCGCCGGCGAGCGGCCAGGCATCATCCGGGCCGGGCTCTTGCGCCGCCCGCGCCCGGTACATCCGATATATTATTCGGCCGGTCTCATAAATTATCAGGAGCGCCGCCGCCGCCGCGAGCAGGCGCAGATACGCCGCGAGTTGCAGCCAGCCGCCTCCAAGATTGATAAGCGCCCAGGCCGCGCGCTCGACCAGGCCGCGATGCAGCACGCCGGGTGAGGTGCTCATGATCTTGCCCAAGTAGGTTCCGGGGAGGAATGAGCCGGTGTAGTGATGGATGATGAAAGCCGGCGGCAGTGTGAGCGCGGCCCACGGCGCCAGGAATTTGACGAGCGTGATGGCGGGGAGGCGCCGGTCGCCCCAGGCGCGGAGCATGGCCCACGCGATCACGGCGGCCACGGCGAAGTAAGCTCCCTCCGGCCGGTTCAGAGTGAGCAGCCCGGCCACGGCCCCGGCCGCGAGCGGATGCGGCTTTTTAGACAACACCAGCGCGGCGAGCGCGGTGAGCAGGGCAAAGGTGAGCGGCGTCTCCATGCCGGAGATGGAGTTCATGAGCATGAGCGGAGACGCGGCGAGCATGAGGCCGGCGACAAAGGCCAGGGACAGCGAGCGCGTGCGGCGCATGACGATCCCGGCCGCTCCGCAAGCCGTGGCCATGAGCAAAAGCGCGCCCGTCGCGAACGCGATGGTGACGTAATCCAGAGAGGGCAGGAGCCAGGTGAGCGCGGCCATGAGGACCGGCCAGAGCAGGCTGGTGCAGCCGAAGCTCAGCTCGTGCGGGTTGAACGAGAAGCCCGCGCCCGCCGCGATGTTCTCGGCGTAGCGCTTGAAGATGTAGGCGTCGTCAATGGGGAAGCCGGGTCCCACGCCGGCCTTGCCCGCGTTCAGCAGAAAAAAATCATCGCACTGCGCGAACACCAGGACCACCAGCAAGACAATGAGGCCCAGGAAAACCAGGTCCCCCCGGTCCCGCGAATTAGGCTCCGCCGACATAGGGCTATTATAGGGAGGCGCGGGAGGGGAGTAAAGAGTTAGGCGGGCCATTTTTATTAACCACAGATGAACACGGATTAACACAGATAATAAATCAGATCTGCAATCTACTTTTTCTATCCGTGTTAATCCGTGTTCATCTGTGGTTCCATTCTTCACTCAACTCGCGGGATGCTACTCGGTCCACACGATCACGAAGAGCTTGCCCGGGCCGTGGACGCCGAACACGGGCATCATCTCGATGTCGCCGGTCATGGAGGGTCCGGAGATCAGGGTGAGTCCGCGGAACTCGCCGATCTTGCGGAGCGCCGCCACCAGGTCCTCCATGCTTTGCAGGGCCCGGCCCGCGCGGATGAGCGCGATGTGCGCGGGCGGGAGTAAAGAGAGCGACCGCTCATGGCCGGGCGCGGTGAGCAGGGCGAGCACGCCGATGTCGGCCACGCCGAAATCGGCCGCGGTGACGCCCACCGCCGCGTCCGCCGCCGCGGCCTTGAACCGCTCGCGATCAGCCGCGGCCACGTCCGTTACCGTCACTCCCGCCTCCTCCGCCATCCGGTCAACGCCGATGAGCTCCAGGTCGGGGTGGTCCCACCTCACCAGGGATTGGCCGCGAAACGGCGCCAGCAACTCCTTGAGCTTGTCCCGCGCCTGCGGGAGCCCCTCAGCGAAAAAGGCCTTGCCCTGGTTCACGTTGATCTCGGTTACCAGGCGTTGCGGGTCGCCTGGACGCGGCATGGCGTGCGGCGGCGGAGGCGCCACATCTTTTTTAAGCTCGGATGCGCCCGCGGGTGCGGACGGCGTGGCCGTTATTCTGGCGGCGGGCCCTGATTGCTCCGCGGCCAATGTGTTCCATCTCTTGCGGAAGGGCGTGGCGCTGGGCGCGGGGAAGTCGCGGTCTTTGGTCCAGGCGCTTCCGGGCGGGGGCAGGCGGTGGAGCATGGCGCCGCCGGAGATCAAGCGGGCGCTGGACGCGGCGAGCGCGGTTAGCTTATAGCCGGCGGGTCGGCTCCAGAGCTCGCTCCAGGCGCGGAAGGCCATGCGCTCGGGGACCGGTCCGCGGCGGTCGCGGTCGGAGGCGCGGCGGCGGAGCTCGATCAGGATTTTATGGATGGGGATGCCGACCGGGCAGACCTCGGTGCAGGCGCCGCACAATGAGCTCGCGAACGGGAGCAGCCATCCCTCGTCGCCGGTGGCGAGCGCCTGCGTGATCATGGCGCCGATGGGGCCGGGATACACCGATCCGTAGGCGTGGCCGCCGATGTGCTGGTACACCGGGCAGGCGTTGGCGCAGGCGCCGCAGCGAATGCAGCGCAGAGCGTGGCGCAGCACCGGGTCGCGTCTCATGCGCGAGCGGCCGTTGTCGAGGAGCACGAGGTGGAACTCGCGGGGTCCGTCCTTTTCGTCCGGCCGGGCCGGGCCGCGGATCATGGAGACGTAGGTGGAGAGCCTCTGGCCGGTGGCCGAGCGGGGCAGGAGCGACAGGAAGAGGGGGACGTCGTCCATGGCGGGAAGCAGTTTCTCGATGCCGGCGAGCGCCACGTGGATGCGCGGCTGGGTGGTGGACAGGCGGATGTTGCCCTCGTTCTCTAAAAGGACCACGGTCCCGTTCTCGACGATGAGCGCGTTGGCGCCGGTGATTCCCAGGTCGGCAACGAGGAATTTTTCGCGCAGGACCTCGCGGGCCTTCATGGTGAGGCGGGCGGGGTCGTCGGTGTACTCCATGCCGAGCTTGTCGGCGAAGAGGCGTGCGATCTCGGACCGGGACTTGTGGATGGCGGGGGTGACGATGTGGGAGGGCCGCTCGTTAGCGAGCTGAATGATGTACTCGCCGAGGTCGGTTTCCAGGACCTCGATACCGGCCTGCTCCAGGGCCGGGGTGAGCGCGATTTCCTCGGAGGTCATGGACTTGCCCTTGACCGCGATCTTCACGCCGCCGGCCACGGCGATTCCGGTGATGATGGAGCGGGCCGCGGCGGCGTCATGGGCCAGGTGCACCTTGCCTCCCAGCTTCTCGACCTGCTCCTGGAGCTTGGCCAGATAGCGGTCATGGTCGGCAAGAATGCGGTCCTTGAGATCGCGCAGTTGGTCGCGGCGCTCCTCGAAGTTGCCGAGCTCGGCCATGCGGAACTTGCGGATGTTGCCGTGCCGGTTCGCGACCATCTTGAACTTGGCCTCCAGCGAGAGGTCCAGCGCGGCCCGGGCGGCGCGGTCTTTAAAGCCTATCTCTTTTTTCATTTTAGGTCGCCTGGTTTGAATCATGTTATATTATGTTCCGGCGCAATGGCAAGGAGGATTGATGCGGGCATCGTTATTCATCCCGTGCATGGTTGACACGCTGGTCCCGGAGGTCGGGGAGGCCACGGCGCGGGTGCTGATGCGGGCGGGGGTGGCGCTGGATTATCCCACGGAGCAGACGTGCTGCGGCCAGCCGGCGTTCAACGCGGGGTACTGGGAGGACGCGCGGCGGGTGGCGCGGCGGTTCCTCAAAGCGTTCGCGGACAGCGAGGCGATCGTGTCGCCTTCCGGCTCGTGCGTTTCCATGGTGAAGAACCACTACGAGGAGCTGTTCGCGGAGAGCCCGTCCGAGCTCAGGCAGGCGCGGGAGATCGGCGGCCGCACGTTCGAGCTCACCGAGTTCCTGGTGCGGCGGCTGGGGATAACGGACGTGGGCGCGCGCTTTACGGGCAAGCTCACCTACCACGAGTCGTGCCACCTGAGCCGGGAGCTGGGGATCAAGGACGAGCCGCGGGCGCTGCTCCGGGCGGTCAAGGGCGCGGAGCTGATCGAGATGCAGGAGGCCGACCGCTGCTGCGGGTTCGGCGGCACCTTCTCGGTGAAGTTCCCGGAGATCTCCGCGGCCATGGCCCGGCGCAAGGCCGAGAACATCAAGGCCTCCGGCGCCGACGCCGTCATCATCTGCGACCCCGGCTGCCTGATCCAGATCCGGGGATACTTCCACCGCCACGGCATTAAAGTCCGCGTCCTGCACCTGGCCGAGCTCCTGGCCGGCGGCGATGGCCGCTAGGAACCGGTCCCGCTATCCCTTCCCTGTTTGCCGCTTTCCGAGGTCCAAACTATAATACTTTTAGTCGTGGATATGTCCATTTTAATTCCCGCTTATAACGAATCGTTGCGCATCGGGGCGACGCTTACGGCGCTGGCCGCGCACTTCCGGGACCGCGCTCCCGGGGTGGAGATCATTGTGGTTGACGACGGTTCCGTTGACGGGACGGCCGATGCGGTGAGAACTTTCGCGGGCCGGCGCCAGGGCCCATTAACGATACGGACGATTTCCATCCCTCACCAGGGCAAGGGAGCGGCGGTGGCGGCGGGGGTGATGGAGGCCCGGGGTAAGTGGATTCTGATGACGGACGCTGATCTCTCCACGCCGATCGCGGAGTGGGGTAAGCTGGAGGCTGCGCTCCGGGATGGCGCGCGGGTGGCGGTGGGATCGCGGCAGGCGCCGGGGGCGATCATCGAGCGGCGGCAGCCGTGGGTGCGGCAGCGGCTGGGCCTGATGTTCGGGCGGCTGGTGCGGGCGCTTTTTCAGACCGGGGTTTACGACAGCCAGTGCGGGTTCAAGGCGTTCGAGGCCGAGGCGGCGCGGGAGCTTTTCCGTGACATCCGGGCGCGGGGTTATTGTTTTGACGTGGAGGTGTTGCTGCGGGCGCGTTCGCTGGGGTACAGGGTGATGGAGGTCCCGGTGAAATGGCGTGATGATCCGGAGAGCAGGGTGCGGGTGCTCCGGGACTGGCCCCTGATCCTGCGCGAGCTGTACGTTATCCGGAGGGAGATCAGAGAGACCGGGCGCTGCGGCGGGAGGCCGGGCAAGCGATGAAGGTCGCGCTGGTGTTCCCGCGTTTCAAGTACCCGACGGGCGACCCGCCGCTGGGAGTGGCGTATCTGGCGGCGGCGCTCCGGGAGCGGGCGGGGCTCACGCCCGCCGTGATAGACACGACGTTTTCAAAAGACCCGATGGCGGACATCGAGCGGGCGCTCCGGGCCGGCCGGTATGACGTTGTGGGCATCTCGGCGATGGTGACGATGGCGCGTGACGCTCTGGCCGCGGCGCGCGTGGCCAAGCAGGTCCGGTCGGACAGCCTGGTGATCGTGGGCGGCCCGCACGCGACGACGCTGCCCGGTGATGTGCTCAAGGAGGCGGCGGTGGACGCGGTGTGCGTGGGCGAGGGCGAGGATGCGCTTTGCCGGGTGGTAAAGGATGGCGGGCTGGATGGGGTTCCCGGGATCATGACGCGGGACGGCGGCGGGGGCATCACGGGAGCGGCGCCGGAGCTGATTGCCGATCTCGATGCCCTTCCCTTCCCGGCGCTTGACCTGTTGCCGATGGACGACTACTTTCGGAGCTGGTTCCAGCTCGACGCGGTGGGGCCTGATTTGCGGGGCACGTCGGTGCTGGCGACGCGGGGCTGCCCGTTCAAGTGCTCGTACTGCCAGCCGACGCTGGA
>DATKZS010000098.1:0-38146 GCA_035527835.1 bacterium | reverse complement strand
TCCGTGAGGCCCCTTTTCCGGAGGCCTGTGGAAATTGTGGATAACCCTTGTGCCCCCCTCGGGCGCCCCGGAGGTGCATGACTTTAACATCGAGGCGACTTGACAATTTTATTCATAGGAGACGCCAAGAGCGCCAAGGATTATTTTTAAACACGATTTTAAGAGGGCTTGGGTGCGAATGTTTTTTGCTTGGCGCTCCCGTCGGCCGGTTCGCCAAGCCGGTTGGGGCCAACGCTCCGGAGCTGTTCTTTGCCGGGCCGCAAAGAAACATCATGATTTACTTGGTGATCCTTGGCGCTCTTGGCGTCTTGGCGGTTTTCTTACGGCCTATTTTGGACAAGAGTGATCTTACTTCACTTTTCGCTTGACATTGAATCAGGATGGGATATACTCGCGGGCTAGTGAGCGAAACGCCTCGAGCCCAGGCCCCGTCCCGAAAAGACGCTGCCGGATGGATCAGGGAGGCTGATGTTATATATTGAGGCCCGAGCCTAATTCCCTGAATTCCCCAATCCCGGAGGTGCTTGCGATAGTAGCCCTTAAGAAATGGGTTTTTGCTGCAACAGAGAGTAAACTCGATCCGCAATATAACTTGTGCTATTCAGAGCGCCGAGGGCCTGGACTTGAACTTTGTCCTATTTCATGGAAGGCGTGCAATCTCGATTTTAATAAATCAGCCAATGTGGCCTACTGCATGGCCGTAAAGTCAAACAAAGGGCCTGCAGCGGAGAAGGACACTATTTACCAAACCTGCAAACGACTAATCATTGGAATGGATTCTTTTCATGAGCACTTTAAACAACATTTTCTCCCCAAAACCCAGGCATGGAAAATTAGGATAATGCCAATTATTATAACCTCAGCGCCGCTGTTTTTTTTCGAGAATGATCCTGCTAAGAGTAAGATCAGCGATGGAAGATATGAGGAAAGAGTCCATGGGGAGCCATTGCCCTGGCTTCATTACCGCTGGTCTTCGGCCTTGGCGCCGGATTGGGACGAACGGAGTCCCGTTGCCGATGCTGGTCCGCTTAAATCTTCCTCCTTTGATATTTTGATCGTGAATTCCAATCATCTGGGCGAGTTGTTGTCCATACTATAAGGTCCTCGGCATTGGCGTGTGGATTGAAGGAGGCCGGTTCACCGGCCTTGCTCTCGTAATAGGCCCGTGCTTTAGCGCGGGTATAGCGGCGGCGCCGCATATCTTGAAGACCCCGTTTCAACGGGGTTCTCGAAATAAAGGATTTATCCATGAGGAGCTCGGGACGGGACGGACGCAAACCGGACGAGATCAATGAATACCGCGACACCTGGGTCTTCATGATCGTCCAGGACCGGAATTGCTCCCGCTGCGGCGGGGACATGCCTCGCGGGAGCATGGCCTTTAACCGGGGCGAGGAGCATCTGTGCCTGAAATGCGCGGGTATGGACCACCTCGTTTTCCTGCCGCGGGGCAACATGGCCTTATCGAGAAGGGCGCGCAAATATTCCAGCACGAGCGCGGTGGTGGTTCGGTTCGCGCGGGCGCGGAGGCGTTATGAGCGGCAGGGGGTCCTGGTCGAGGAGGAGGCGCTGGCGCGGGCGGAGAAGGAGTGCGCGGCCGACGAGCTCAAGCGCAAGGACCGGCGGAAAAAGGAGGAAAAGCGGCGGGATGCCTGGGAGCTGGAATACGTGGCCGCGTTCGCGGCGGCCGTGCGCTCTCGTTATCCGGGGTGTCCGCGCGGCGTGGAATTCAAGATCGCGGCCCACGCCTGCGAAAAGTATTCGGGCCGGGTGGGCCGCATCGCCGCCGCCAAGGAGTTGGATGCCAAGGCCATTGATCTCGCGGTCAAGGCCCACGTCCGCCATTGTTGCACGGAGTACGACCGGCTCATCAAAATGGGTTACGAGAAGTTCGAAGCCCGCCAGATGGCCAGGGCGGAGGTGGACCGGGTCCTCATCGAGTGGGCCACCCCTCGTAAAAAGGATCGCCCCTCTGGTTAGGAATCACTCGTTGAACATCGCATCCGTCCTGTCATCCCCGGCACCTGCCGGCGGCGTCTCCTTGGGCGGCTCCAATTCCTCCGCCTCGTGGTGCACCTCTTTGTGGCAGCAGTCGCACGCGGCCAACTCCGGCAGGCCCATGTTCCTGGCGGCCCGCAAATGGCAAGTCAGGCACACGTCGCGCATGGCCTCGGGAAAGGACGGCGCCATGTAAACGAACGCCCGCTTGCCCGTGGCCTTGATCCCCATGTTCTTTTGGTGGCACTTGGCGCAGGACGGCGCGTTGCCGTGGCCCTTGGGCATGGAGAGGTTATGGCACTGGCCGCAGCTCTGGTTTCCGCCGAGCTTTTCCTGGTGCAGGTCGTGGTTGAAGATGGAACTCGGGTACCTGGTGTCCTTGTGGCAGGAATGGCAGGGCGTGCTGTAGTCTCCCGGCATGTGCAGGTGGTGGCATTTCTTGCAGCCGCTCCCCGAGCTCATCATGTCGCGGTGGGACTGGTGGTCGAACACCACCGCGTCATTGTCGCCGTCGCCGTTGATCACGATCACATTGCGCAGGTCGTCCACCGCCCGCGGCGGCAGCGCCGAGTGGTCAACCGGCCCCGGCTCCTCCCGCAGCATCCCCGCCGCCAGCGCGCCCGCCGCCAGCGACGCCGCGATCACCACCACCATGCTCACCCGGCTCACTGGGTCCGAGAGCGAGCGCGACCACGCCGGCACCGCGTAGCGCACGACCCGCCCCCGCCCGTAGTCCATGCTGGGCTGGGCCACCAGGCCACCCACCGCCAGCAAGCCCGCAAGCGTCACCAGGTCAATTACGACCGATGCCGGGGTGTCCATGCTCACGGCGTAAATCTTCACCACCCCCGCGAAGAACACGGTGGCCCATAAGAAGTCCCGGAACAGCCTTGATCCCAGCGTCATGACATTCCCTCACTGGGTCGCGGGCGCCCGGAATGGGGCCCGGTCTCATGTCGGTGCGCAAGCTCACGTTGGGGCGCGGGTGCCCCCACCCGCGCTTGTTCACCGCTCCCGTCCGCCGCCATCCGCCCGAACTCTCCGACTTCCATCACCCCCACCGGGTGGAAAACCTCATGCGCCACCCGCGAGAACGGGAACAAAAAGAACGTGAGGTCCGCAGCCAGCACGTGCGCCGTCATCACCGCGCGGTAATTCGCAAACGTGAGCCCCGGGTGCGCCGCCAGCAGCCCCGCCCCCAGCGTGAGCAGCAACAGCACGATGATCGCGTAGTCGGAATGGTCGGAAAGACGCCGCGTCGGACCGTGGAACGTCCGGAGCAGCAAAAGGATCACCCCGCCCGCAATCGCCAGCAGCGCAAACCCGTCCGCCGCCGGCTTCGACATCCCCCGCCACCACAAACCCACGCCCGAGTACCACAGCAGGATATGGTCTATCAAAAACAGCGCCACGAAGATCACCAGCGTATAAAACAGGAACGTGATGAAAATCACCCATCCCCGGAACTCCAGCGCCGGGCTCGAACGCCACGTCCACACCGCGAAACCCTCGAACCGCCGGAGCCACGGCAGCCCCGAAGACCCCGCCCGCCTCCATGCCCGCGCCAGGTCAACGCATTGCAGCAACACGATCCGCATTACCCCCAGCACCAGGAAAACGAACGACGCCGTGAACAACGGCCCCCGCGCAAAGGAAAACGTGGCCTCCCAATCCATCCTTGCTGCCTCCATTTCCGCCCGGCCGCCGCGCCGGGAACCAGTGAATCTCACGAATCCGCCGCTGCTTTAATAAAAAGCATTTTGCGTGCCCAATCCCGGACCGCGGGCCGGTCCGCCGAAAATCCGGCGGAAGCAGCCTGTTAGCCGGGATAATCCCGCCCGGCCCCACGGCGCTCCCGGGCTTTACTCCGTGATTATGCTTTCAATAACAACTCGATAGCTTATGAATATAAGGCAGGGCGAGGCGGAGGCGGATAATAAATATTCCGCCAATAACTCGGCGCGCCATGGCCGGTCCATCGTTGAAGCTCAAGGCCTTATTCCAAAATGGAGAATTAATCCGACTGACGCAAAATGGATTTTTCAACCCGGCAAAATATTTTACACCTTCAATGCCGCGAAAAAAAGCGGGACCAGGGAGAAAAAACGTCCCGGGGCCAGTTGAAATTATGCATTACGAATTAATTAGTGTCTGTAGGAAACGACGCTGGGTCGGCTACTCCTTCTTGGCCTGGAGGTTCTTCTGGATTTGCATCTGGGCCTTTTGGAGGGCTTGCTGCATGGTCTGGATCAGGAGATAGGCGTTTCCGACCGAGACCACGATGCGGTTGTAAATGGTGGCGTGCTCGGGCATGGCCCGGTGCCGCGTGCCCAGCTCGATCACGACCTCGCCCGTTCCCACGTAGACGTTGAAGATGTCCCGGTAGTTATACTCCAACTCCTGCGACACATGGAACTGGAGATTGATCTCCTTGGCGCCCTTGTCTTCATTGTCCGCCATCTTTTCCCCCTCGATTTATTTGCAATCCATTAAGCATGCTGGTCCCGTTTTCGCCGCGGGCCAGGCTCACATCAGGATCATCACCTTGGTTTGCGACGGGGCCAGCGAGAGCCCGGCCGGGACGTTGGTCGAGTTCTGCATGGCCATGTCCAACATGCGGGTGGCGGGCATTCCGCCCATGAAGACCTTCATGCTGGACAGCGTGTTGCGGGACGGGCCCATGACCGTTCCGGACATCACGCCCATGGAGACGCCGGCGTTGTCTCCCATGGTCATGGGAATGGTGGTGCCCATGTTGTGCGCCGGCATCATCATGATGAGGTGCTTCATGGACGCGGTCGGCGGGATGGCCATCATCTTCTGGGCGGTGTTGGGATAGGGTATGGGTATGGGGCTCGGCGACGGCGGCGCCGGGGTGAGGCACACGTCAGGCATGCCGAAATCCATGCCGCTGAGCGAACAGTTGGCAAACATTATCGGCCTCCTTTGGTCCCGGCTAGCCCATGAAGATGCGCTCGCCGTCAATCTTGGTGTTTTGCCGGCTCTGCATGACGGTGTTGCCCGAATCCATGGCGTACAGTCCGTCCACCTTGCGGGTCATCTGCCCGGCCTTGACCTGGTCGTAGTCCTCGCTGTGCCGGATGTAGCTCCTGAACTTCTCGATGGCCTGCCGGGCCATGGTGTTGATCATGCGCGCGATCACCAGCACGTTTTGGTAATTGGCTTTGAGGTCCGTGCCCTTGGCCGTGAGCTGGTCAAAGTCCACCAGCGCCTCCCGGCTTTTATGCACGGCGCGGCCGGAGACGCAGGTAAGCCGGTCTTCGGAAGCCAGGGTCAGGGCCTCGCCCGAGAACATGGCGAGCGCGCCTTGTTCCGCGCGCACGGAGGCGTCGGCGGGAAAGGAGATGGCCAGGTCCTGGTCCCCCGGCCGCTCGATGATGGCCAGGATGAAATACTCCCCGGCCTCGCTCGCGGCGCACAGGACCAGGTCTTCGGCCCGGGGCGTGACCAGGCAACTGAAGGCCACGCGGGCCTCGATAGCGAAGTCCTCCATCCGGACCACGGCGTCCAGGCCGGAGATGGAAACCACCCGGCCTTCACGCAGCGCGGGCCCGGCCGGTTCGCGCAAGGAAACGACGTTGGCTGATGTTCTCATTTCTTCCCCCATTGTTCGGCTTTTAATACTTTCTTGTCCGTCCCGCGCGCCAGCGCCTTGCTCGATCCGGCCCAGATGGTTTTTTCGTCCTTGGCCTCGTGCATCTTGGCCATGAAGAGGTGGGCGTTCGAGAAGTTCGATTCCTTGATGTCGGCATGGGACAGGTCGGCGTAGGTCAGGTTGGCGTTACTGAAGTTTGACAGCTCGGCGCTGATCTCGGCGAGCTGGGCCATGACCAGGTTGGAGTCGGAGAGGTCGGCGCGTGATAGCTTGGCCTTTTGCATGGAGGCCCTCTCCAGGTTGGCCTTTTTGAGGCTTGCGCCTACCAGGTTGGCCTCGTAGAAATTGGCCAGCTCCAGGTTGGCGTGGTCGAACACGGAATTTTCCAGGTCGGCCTTCATGAAGCCGCCCTGCTTGAGCTGGGTTCCGGTGAAGTTGCAGCCTTTGAGGCCGCACTCCATGAACTGGCAGCGGGTGAGGTCCATGGAGCTGAAGTCCACCTTTTCGAGGGTGGCCTTGAAAAAACAGGAGAGGACGATGGCGGCGTCGGTGAATTTGTTGCCCTCGAACTTGCATTCGAAGAACACGGTCTTCTCCATTCGGGAGCGGGAGAAGTCGGCGCCTTTCATCTCGCACTTGGAGAACACGGTGGTTGCGAGTTTCGCTGCGGTGAAGCTGACGCCTTCGAGCTTGGATTCCGTGAACACACCCATGTCCAGGACCGCGTCGGCGAAGGCGGCATTGGTGAGATCGCACTTGATGAAGGCGGTGAAGTCCATTCGCGCGCCCTGGAAGTCCGCGCCGGCGAGGTCGCCGCTCACGAAGTTGGTCTGTTTCATGGGGGTGGAATGGAACTTCGTGTCTTTCAGGCTGCACGCGTTGAGCGTGGCCTCCTTCAAATTGGCGCCGCTGAAATCGGACCCGTCGAATTTGACGTTGATGAAAATTCCGCCGGAGAGGTCCACGTTGCGGCAGTCCATTCCGGAGAGGTCCTGTTCGGTGAAGATCTCGCCGGACTTGACCAGCTTGGACAGCTCGGCGCCGTTCATTTGGGCCTCCACGCTTCGATGATGGTGGAATCAAGGTTGGCGCCTTGAAAGTCGGTGTTCTTGATGGTTGACCTCAAGAAATCCACGGCGTAGAGGTTGGCGCCGGCCAGGGAGGCGTTGACCAGATAGGCCTTGGCCAGCGAGCCCTGCATGAGATTGATATGATCGAGCCTGGCGCCTTCGAGTCGGGCCTTTTTGAACAGGGCGCTGGGGGCATGGGCGCGGGAGAGGTTGGCGCTGGTGAGGTCGGCGCCGAGGAAGTTGGAGTTTTCGAGGTCGGCGTTTTGGAGGTCGGTGCCGGGCATGATGATGTTTTGGAAATTGCTTTGCTTGAGAATGGCGCCGCGGAAGCGGACGTTGGTCATGCCGGCTTTTTCCGGCTTGGTGGCGGCGAAGCATGCCTTGCTGAGGTCGGCCTGGTCGAAGCTGACGTTGGTGAGCTGGACGTCGGCGAAGGTTACGCCGGCCATGACGGCGCGGGAGAAATCGGCGTCCTTGATCTCGCACTTGATGAAGGCGCTGGAGGTGAGGTCGGCTTCGGGGAACTTGGCGCCGCTGATGGCGGACTCGATGAACTTGACGCCGGGCATGTGGGCGCCGGCGAAGATCGCGCCGGCCACGATGATCTCCATGGTCTCCACGTCCTCGAGCTCGGCCTTTTTGAAGTCCGCGCCGGTGAAGTCGCCCTTGGAGAGCCTGGCGGCTTTGAGATTGGCGCCGGTGAACCTGGCGCGCTCGGCATGGACGCCGCCGACGTTGGCGCCGGTGAGGTCGGCGCCGGAAAGGTCGGCGTCTTCCAGGATGGCGCGCGCCATGATGGCCCCGGCAAGGTTCGCGCCCTTCAGGCTCGCGCCCTTGAAGTTCACCTGCTCCAGGAAAGCGCCGGAGAGGTTAACGCCGTCCAGGTTCCGGCCGGCAAGGTCAATGCAGGCCCAGTCCTTGCCGGAGACATCCTGGCCCTGGGCGATGGCCTGAAGCAGGCGCTCGGCCACCTTCTCGACCGGGTCCTTGTGGGGCGAGAGCCCGTCCTTCATGAAATGGGCGCCCATGATGTAGGTCCCCTTGAAGTCGGTCTCGGCCTCGCGCATCGCGTCCTCGATCTGGCGAAGCTGGGTGTCGCGGCTTTGCCGGATCTGCTGTTCGAGCTTTTGGGTGGTTTCGTTCTGGACGCCCATTTCTTTCATGCTCTGCACGTGCTGCATGGCCTCCTGGATCATGGGCGACACCGGGGACAACTGGGCGATCAGCTCCTCGGCGTTCACGCGGGGCAGGGGCGCGGGCGGAGATTCGTCAAAGTTAATCCCTTCGAGCTGCTTCAGGCTCTCTTCGAGCTTGGCCTTGGCCTCCTCCGGCGTGGCGCCGTCCTGGTTGAGTTGTTCCAATTGCTGCTTGATCTGGTCCTTGGCTTTGTCAATTTGCTCCTTGGCCAGGTCCTTTCCCTGTTTTTCCTTTTTGGCGCTGAATTCGCTCACCGCGGCCATGACCTGGTCAATCTTGTCGAACGAGAACTTCTTGAGCTCGATCTTCTTCGGATCGCCCGCGGTAATGCCCGGGATGATGGATTCGAGCTTGGCGTTCAAGGCCGCGGTGTCCGGGTCCGGCTTGGCCTCCGATTGCTCTTTGATCATTTTGCGCAGGTCGAGCTTGCCCCCGCCCGGCATCTTCGCCTTGACGTCATCCGGAAAATCCATGCCGGCCAGGTTCTTTTCCGATGAGGCCACGGCCTCCTCGATTTTCTCGTCGGCCATTTTTTTCACGGAGTCGGCCTTGGCGTCCATGTTCTTGGAGAACTCGCTGGGCTCGCTCTTTTCAAAGGCCATTTCCTGGAGGAGCTCCATGGCGCACTTGTGGCCGTCCGGGATCAGGTCCTCGGTGCTGAAGTTGTTGAGCAGCGCGTCGTCGCTGTTCATGCGGAGCTCGAGGGCCTTTTGGTAATGCTCGGGCGGGCGGGGCTTTTTGGTCCCGTCCTCATAGGCCAGGATGGCGTGGCTGATCTCGGAGGCCTCGTCGTCGCCCACCTCGATGCCCTTGCGCCAGGTGAGCAGCGCGAGGAGCTTTTCCGGGAAGAACCAGATGGTGTCGAGGTTGAGGCCCAGCTCGACGAACTCGGGCGCTCCGCCGTTTTTGGAGCGGAGCGCGAAACATCGGGGCACGAGTCCGGGCAGGGCGCCGCTGATGGTGGGCAGCTCCGGGTGCATGTGGGTTATGGTGAAGGGCTCGTTGCCCTGGAAATATGCCTTGATCCGCTGGTCTTCCGGCGCGGACAGGAAATAGCGCCAGTCCAGGTCCGCGGGATAGCCCGGGTAATACTTGATTTTGTAGTCCGCGTCGTAGGTCCCCTGGAAACGCATGCGCTGCGGCCAGGATGGATCGAGCGGGCCCAGGCCGGCGGGGCCGGGCTGGTCGCCGGGCGAGCCGATCAGGTGCTTGGGGTCCTCGATGTTGGGCAGCGCCTGGACGTCGCCCTTGTCGGTCTTCGCGGCCATGCCCTTGCCCGAGGGGTTGCGGGGGTCGTCGGGACCGCCGAAGGCGTTGTTATAGGAAATTTCCATGGAGGTGAAGGGTTCGGGGTCGGAGATGACCTTTACCATCCCTCCCTTCTTGACCCAGCTCCGGTTGCCGAAGACATAGAGGGTCTTATTGACGGGGCCTACGCGGATGCTGACGTCGTATGCCGGAATTTGCTTTCCCGCGGTTGAAAAACACTTTCCGGAGACCAGGACCTCGGCGCTGGGCTTGGGCATGCCCATGTCGGGCAGGGGATTGTCGCCCATGCAGGCGAAGGCGTCCTTGATGAAGTCGAACTCGAGCAGCTCCCGGCCGCTTTGCAGGTTCACGCCCAGGGTGGCCGAGACAATGAGATAGAACCTGCGGTCCTGTTCCAGGACCCGGTTCATGAAGCCTATTTGCAGCGGCCTGAAAATCCTCATTCCCGCCTCTTCCCATCCTCGGCGGTCCGGATTCGTTCCGGTCCCGTCTTCGGCGCCCATCATGATAGCGCATCCGTGGCGGCGCGTCATCTCAGGTGAAAATTTTAATATCGTTGATATCAACGTGCATCTTGGCGGCCTTGGTCACCAGCTTGCATTGCTGCACCACCAGGTCCCGCTTGGAGATGTCCGTGAGTTTTTCGCGCAGGGTCAATTTTTCCATGTCCGCCTTGATCGCGGCTTGCTTGTTGAACTGGGTCCCCGGCCCCTTGAGCTTGAATTTTTTCTGGTCCCAGTTGAACTCGAGTTTCCAGGCCGGCGTTCCCTCCATGAGAATGGAGAAGCCGGCGGAAAATTTGACGTTCATGTTCAATGAGAGGCTGCCCTCGAAGTTCATTTTCACTCCGGTGCTGACGCTTAAGGTGGTTTCTTGGCTGGGGAATTTGGTGGAGATGCTGAGCTTGGGCACGGTGGGCAGGACCAGCTCGTAGTCGAAGAACACGGAGGCGCGGTTATGGTATTCATATTTTATGAGTTGTCCGTTGATCGGGTTGTAGCTGAATTCCTCTTTGACGCCCGCCGCGGACTTGGAGTAGAAAGTTTTTATTCCCTTGCCGTTGAACTTGGCCTCTTCACGTTTCCCTCCATAGGTATAGGAGTAGATGTCGCCGGTGGTGTGCTCTTCCTTGTTCCCGTGGGAGAAGCTGATGGAGTTTCCCTTGTAATAGCTGTAGGAGTCCCCGAATTTTTTGTCCACCCAGGTGGTGGCGGTGTGCATCCATCCTTCGGCATCGAAGGAGGCGGCCTGGGGGTGGCTGCTTTTGACCTTTGCCGCCCAGGTCTTGATCCTTCCCGATCCGGGTCCGGCGATGGCGTCGCTCACGTCCTTCTGTCCCGGCTCCCCGGACCCCCAGGCCCCGCTCACGACCCCGACGGCGGTGCCCGCGACGATCCCGATGATGATACCGAGCAGGGCGCCGGCTGGTCCGGCCGCGATTGCGCCCACGGTCAGGCCGGCGATCATCCCGGGAATGATGCCGAGCAGGCCGGCGATGATCCCGGCGGTCGCGGTGTGGCTGGTGTCGGCGGGCACCAGCTTCGAGGTTTTTTGGTTCAATGCCGGGACCTGGCTGATGTGGGATTCGGTGTAACTGTTGCCCAGGTTATAGGTCCAATAGCCGCCGAAGTCGTAGATGTTGCCTTCCTGGGTGTTGAAGGTATCGCCCTTGGCCAGCCGGACCCGGCCCTTGCGGGCCAGGGTTTTCAAGGAGGCCGCGTCCGCGGCGGAAGCCGGGTTGGCGACGCCGCTGCCGTAATCGTAGAGCTTCAAATTACTCGGTTTGAAAGCGGGGGACGCGCCGTAAAACTTGTCCCATAGATATTTCAGGTCCTCCGGAACCCCGGCCCGCAGCAGGGGCCCGCCGGCGGTGTATTCGGCGTAGCGGTTTTCGGCCTCGACCCAGACGTGGTCGGAGGAACGGATCCTGATCCCCGCCCCCTTGACCTGCCTCACGACCGCCACGTCTGGTCTGACTTTGATGGTCACGGGTTGTTCGCGGTAGAAGGTGACGGCCGCGCTTGCATTCGGGGCGATGGTGGGCATCTGCGTCAGCGTCCACTGCACGCCGTTGACAGTTATGGTGGACCCGGAGGCCGGCGGTGAACCGTTCAGGGCCACGGCCGGGGAAAAATCGGTGACGCTATAAGCGCCGAGATTGTTCTTGACGTTAAAGTCCCTGGTGAGACGATAGACCGCGGGCTGGTTATTGTCGGTCAGGGCCGCATTCTTGGAAGCGACCTTGGAGCCGGCGCTGTAGAGATGCCATTCGCCGTCGGCATCGGTGAAGACGGCGAGGTTGTCGCCCTCGGAGACGGTGTAGGGGCTTGGCGGGTCATTGTGCGCGCCGATGCGGACCCATGAATCGGCGGTGGGGGAATGGAGCAGGATCCTCTGGTTCCCTTCCTGGTCCTCGAAATGCATCTTGTTTCCGCCGGAGGTCTTGATGAGGTTTTTGGTGGCGTTCTGATCCTTGACCACACTCTGTCCCTCGGCGCCGGGCACGGCGGCGGCGATGATGGGCCGGTCGGGGTCGCCGTCCATGAAGGTGAGCAGGACCTCGGCGCCCTTGCGCAGGGGGAAATGCATGCCCTCGTTCGGCCCGGCGAACGGCTGGGCCATCCGGATCCAGCGGGAGGCCTTCTGGCCGGCCCGGTCGCTGCGGTCGAAGGGGAATTTGACCTTATAGCGCCCGAACTGGTCCAGCTCCGCGTACTTGCCCTCACCCTCGCCCTCGACCTTGGCATTGATCGTGCCGTGGAAGCGGTGCTTGGGCGTCTTGCGCTCCGGCCGGAACTGCACGTCCGAGCTGATGGCCTCGATGAGGTTCCTATAGAACGGCCGCTGCTCCTTCTCGGACAGCCCTTTCCGCACGCCCGCGGCCAGCAGCGCGGCCTGGCTCCCGTCATGCTCGATCCCCAGCAGCAGGTACTTGCGATTGAAGCTCGCGCGGTAGTGCCGGTCCAGATCGAAAAAAAAGCCGGGGCGCAGGAAGGCCGCGGTGGTGTCGCCGTGGAACAGGGTCTCGCCGCACAGTATTTCCTCGGCCCGGATCCGGGCATAGGCGGAGGCCTGCTCCTGGTCCTTCATGTGTTCGCCGTAGATGCAGACCTCGCCCCGGCCCGACGGCGAGACCTCGGCCTCGCCCTGGATGATGGGGGGAGACCTGCGGTGATTGAAATCCTGGAGCACCACTTTCCGGGGAAGCTGTTTCTGTTCGCACACAAAACGCGTCACCGCCTGCTTCTGCTCCAGCGTCTCCAGCCCGGAGGGAGGGGAAAAATGCACCAGCTTCTCCTCCGGAAGGTCAACGTGAATAATGGAGCTGTCGGTGATGACCAGGGTCTCGGAATCCTCACCCTGTTCGAAAAAATAATAAATGCCCTCCCGCTCCATCCAGCGCGAGATGAAATTGAGGTGGGTCTCCTGGTACTGGCACACGAAGGACCAGGTCCGGTAAGGCAAGGCGTGGTCGGGGTTCATGCGCTCGAGTTCGAGGCGGTAATCCGAGGGGGTCAGGCCGCCCTCCTGCAGGACCTGTTCCAGGATCTCGGGGAAGGTCATCTCCAGATACACTTCGCTCACGTTGAAAAGCGTGAGCTGCCACAGCCTGGGCACGAGGATGGCCTGGTAAAAGACGTTGCCGTCCACCTCGTTCAATTGCTTGAACTTGGCGATGAGGCCGTGGATGGGAAGCTTGTGGCCGGGCCGGAGATACAGGGCGGCGGGATTTTCCAGCACCGCTTTGAGGTCAATCTCGGGCTGCCCGGACATAAGCGTTATGTCCATCTCATAGGGCCGGGAGAGGCCCTCCGTTCCCGTGAAATTCACCACCACGAAGGTGTCGGCGCCGAGCCCCGGCGCCTTGCTCTCGAAAAAGAAGCTCTTTTCCTCTAAATACGTCATGACGCCTCCCGTTGTCCGTTCTGCTTCAACCCGCCCGGGACCAGGCCCGGGTAAATGGTTGGAGCGATGCTTTACTTAGAAAGACAAAAAGCTTTGGCGCCCGGATGGGCCCTTTTCGCCTCCTTTGCCGCCGATATGTCTTCACGCGAAAAATTTGACCGTGTAGTTGTCAAGCCCGAGCTCTTCCTTTTTCAGCTTGATCCCGCTCTGCACCAGGGCCATTTCCCGCTTGCTGAGCCTGGAGATGAGCTGGTGCAGCACCAGTTGCTCCGCCTCGGCCTTGACCAGGGCCCCCTTCTGGGCCTTGAAGCCCAGCATCTTGCCTTCCATTTCGCTGGTGACGGTGTTGATCGTATACTTGCCCGAGATGTGCCCCTCGATCTCAAGGTCGAGGGACGCGCTGAGATCAACCTTTAGATTCAAGGCCGCCGCCAGCTTGATGTCAATGGAAATGCCCGCGCTGATCTCAACCGCCAGGGTGACTTCGGTCGCGATTTTGATTGACGCCGATACCCCCATGCAGATCTCCGCCTTGGCCTCCGCCTTGGCCGTCCATTCAAAGCTGGCGATGTGGCCCGACTGGTCGTTGGTGGCCTTGTAGGAAACCAGGGTGGTCCCGTCCCAGGACTTCTCGTACTTGATGCCGTCGCCCTCGTAATTGATCACCTCGCTGAAGATGGTGCCGTCGTCGGCGTACTGGTATTCCTCGAAATAACAGCCGTAGCGGTGGGTGATGGAATTACATACGTTCTTCACTTCCAGGCTGTCAATCTCGGTTGCGTAGTCGTAGGAAGCGCCCTGGATTTTCTTGGAGACCCAGACGTTTCCGCCGTGATTGTTCTGGTGAATGGTGGCCGTGCCGTCGAGTCCCTTGATCGAGCCGTAATTAGGCCCGCCGGATGAGGCCTTGTCGAACGTCTGCTTTTTATTGAGCTCCACCCCGGCCTGGTCCATGAACTGCTCGGCGTAGCTGTTGCCCAGGTTATAGTTCCAGTAGCCCCCGAAATCGTAGATGTTGCCGTCCTGGGTGTTGAAGGTGTCGCCCTTGGCGAGCTGCACCTTGCCTTTGCGGGCCAGGGTCTTCATCGAGGCGAGGTCGGCGGCGGCAACGGGGTTGGGAACGTCGTCCCCGTACTTGTAGGGCTGCATCCCCGCCGGATTGAACGCGGGCTCGGAGCCGTAGAACTTGTCCCACAAGTATTTCAGGCCTTCGGGGACCTTGGTGTCGCGGTCGGCCTCCGCCGGCCCGCCGATCATATAGATCGCATAGCGGTTTTCCGCCTCGATCCAGACGTTGTCGCTGGAGCGGATGCGGATGCCGTCTCCCACCACCTCCTCCACTTCCGCCACGTCGGGCTTCACCGCGAGGGTGATCTTCTGTTCGCGGCCGTGGAAGCTCCATTCCTTGATCTCTCCATTGGCGAGCGCCGGCGCTACGTCAAGCGTCCATTCGGTCCCCTTGATGGTGTACTTGTTGCCCACCACGGGGGTGGAATTGTCGGTCAGCGTGGCGGTTTCCTCGACGTTTACCGCTTCGTAATTATCGCCGTGGTGGTAAACGTAATAGTCCTGGGGAACGGTAATGGGGATGATTCCCGGCACCGTTTTTTCAAAGCTCCATTTCTTGATCTCACCGGATGCGGTCGCGGGCATGGTCGTCAGCTTCCAGTCTTCTCCCTCGATGTTGTATGTATTGCCGACCACCGGGGTGGAATTCATGGTCAGGACATCCATCAGGACAGGATCAATGACCTTGTAATCCCCATCGTCGTTCCAGACATGGAATTTTGAGTTGAGCCGGTAGACAGCCTTCTTTGTATCGTCCGCGGTCTGGGCTTTTCTGCTGGTCCCGGAAAAAGAGGCGTTGTTGATCTTTTTAAGCTCCCAGTCCCCGTCCGAGTCGGTATAGACCGCCAGCTCGTCACCCTGGGATACCACGTACGGGTCCGGCGGGTCGTTGAACGCCCCGATCCGGACCCAGGAGTTGGCCGTCGGCGAGTGCATGAGGATGCGCTGCTTTCCGTCCAGGTCCTCGAAGTGCATCTGGTTGCCGCCGGAGGTCTTGATCAGGTTCTTGGTCGAATTCCGGTCCATCACCACGCTCTGGCCCTCGGCCCCCGGTACCGCCGCCGCGATGATGGGCCGGTCCGGGTCGCCGTCCATGAAGGTGAGCAGGACCTCGGCCCCCTTGCGCAGCGGGAAATGCATGCCCTCGTCCGGCCCGGCGAACGGCTGGGCCATCCGGATCCAGCGGGACGCCTTCTGCCCGGAGCGGTCGCTGCGGTCGAACGGAAATTTCACCTTGTAGCGGCCGAACTCGTCCAGCTCCGCGTACTTGCCGTCGCCCTCCGCGCTCACCTTGGCGTTGATGGTGCCGTGGAAGCGCGGCTTGGGCGTCAGCCGCTCGGGCCGGTACTGGATGCCTTCCTCGATGGCCTCGAACGAGTTGCGGTAGAACGGCCGCTGCTCCTCGCTCGAGAGCTTGAGATTGACGCCGGCCATCAAGATCGCCGCCTGGCTCCCGTCATGCCGGATCATGGTGATGAGGTATTTGCGGTTGAAGCTGTTCCGGTAGTGGCGGTCCAGCTCCAGGAAATAGCCCACCCGCGGAAAGGCCGCCGTGCTCTCGCCATAATAGACCCGCTCCCGGCACAGGATCTCCTGGGCCCGGAGCTTGGCATACTCCGTGGCCTCCACGTTGTTCTTGACGTGTTCGCCATAGATGTGCAGCTCGCCCTGGCCCTTCGGCGATACGTCCGCATGGCCCTCCACGATGGGAGGCGACTTGCGGTAATTGAAGTCCTGCACCGTGACCTTGCGCACCACCGGCTTTTGCCGGCACAGGAAAGCGGTCACCGCCTCCTTCTGCACCATCGCCTCCAGGCCGGAAGGAGGAGAGTAATGCGCCGCCTTCTCGCCGGGCAGGTCAACGTGCGCCATCGAGGTGTCGGTGATGATCAGCTTCTCCCCGTCCTTGTCCTGCTCGAAGAAGTAATAGACGCCCTCCCGCTCCATCCACCGGGAGATGAAATTAAAGTGGCTCTCCTGGTACTGGCAGACGTACGACCACTTGCGGTATTTGCGGAGCAGCTTGAGCTCGTAGTCCAGCGGGCCCAGCCCGCCCTCCTTGAGCACCTTTTCCAGGATCTCGGGAAACGACATCTCCAGGTAAATCTCGCTCACGTTGTACAGGTTAAGCTTCCACAGCCGGGGCACCAGCACCGCCTTGTAGAACACGTTGCCGTCAACCTCATTGAGCTGCTCGAAGCTGGCCAGGACCCCGTGCACCGGCAAGGCCTGGTTGGGACGAAGATACAGCGTGGCCGGACTCTCCAGGATGGCCCCGAAATCCAGCTCCGCCTCCTTCGAGATCAGGGTGATCTCGAAACGGTACGCCGTGGAGATGCCTTCCGATCCCGTGAAATTGACCACAGAGAAGGTCCCCGGCTTGATCCCCGAGGCGTGGGACGTGAAAAAGAACTGCTTCTCTTCAAGATATGCCATTTCTCTTCTCCTTGAGATCCCTCGTCATGCGCTCCGTGTCCAGCATCGGCCGGGCCGGGAAACCCAGGGCCACGGCCCCGGAGGCGTTCACGATTTCCCGGCAATAAGGATGTGGATCGGGGGTCTGAGGCAACTGCATCACTCTCACTCCCAGCGGCGGTCAACCGACTGTTTCGTCATGGAGAAGGCGGGCCGGCCCCCTGCTAAGAAATGCAAATCGCGGCGCTCCCTCCGCTTTACCGACACGCCCGTGGATGAAAGGAAACTTAGCAAATTTCAGATGTAACGTCAAGGTGAAGAACATTTTGCCGATGCGGCCCGGAATCGCGGCCCTTGACTTGCGCCGCTGCTGTTTGCGGTTTAACCTGCAACTCATGCCTTGCGAAAAAATTACGCAAAAACCGGCCCGGCCGCCGGCGAACCACCGCCGGGGGATCCCCGTTTTCCTGCTGATCTTCATCTCCCTCGCCGCGGTCGGGGCCCGGGCCCAGGCGCCGGCCCCGTGGCCCCTCCCGCCCCATCTCCAAGTCAGGGGCGGCGCCATCGTGGATGACAACGGGAGCAAGGTCATCCTGCGCGGCGTGGCCGTGAACCAGCTCGGGGATTACTTCCAGGCCAACCCGGACGCGCCGCCGGTCGTGCCGCTCACCCGGAATGACTTTGAGCGGATGGCAGCGCTCGGGCTCGACTCCGTGCGCCTGGTGGTCTCCTGGAGCGCGCTCGAGCCCCGGCCCGGCTTCCACGATCCCGCGTATCTGGAACAAATACGGCGGGCCGTGGAGTGGTCGCGCGAATTCGGGATCTACGTCATCCTCGACATGCACCAGGACGCCTGGGGCAAGTACATCGCATCGGCCCCGGATGTGAAGTGCCGCTGGCCGCTCGTGCCCAACATCGGGTGGGACGGCGCGCCCGAGTGGGCCACCATCACCGACGGCAAGGAGCCGTGCAAGCTCGTGCAGCGCGAGTTCTCCGGGGCGGCCTTCCAGGCCTGGCAGTCGTTCTACGAGGACCGCGACGGCATCCAGCAGCGCCTGGTGGACACCTGGGCCCGGCTCGCCGCCGCTTTCAAGGACGACCCGGCCGTGGCCGGCTATGACCTGCTGAACGAGCCCAACTGGGGCCGGAACGCGGCCCGGGCGGTCAGGCAGTACAAGCCCGCCTTTTACCGCCGCGCCACCGATGCCATCCGCGCGGCCGAGGAGGGAGGCCTCCATAAGATCATCTTCTTCGAGCCGCTGGCCATCTGGTCCGCTCTCCCCGGCGAGCGGCCCGTGCCCTTCACCGGCGACCCGGACGTCGTCTATGCGCCGCACATCTACCTGGGCAGCATCTCGGTGGACATGTACCTGTTCCACCATGAGCTGATCCCGCTCCGCCGCGGCTTCGAGATCGCGCAACGGGAGGCGGAGCAGTATCACACGACCTTCTGGAACGGCGAGTGGATGCCCGGGCCTGGCGGCCATGCCTATCGCTACGCGGCGCTGGAGGACGAGTTCCAGACCGGCTCGGCCCGGTGGATCTGGAAGACCGCGTGCGGCGATCCGCACCGCATGGCGCCTTATTGGCCGGACAGGCAAAAGGTCGCGCCCGGCAAGACCCATTCCGTGATCATCATGCGCTGCGGCGACGCGGACCATCCCGCCGGCGTCGAGGAGGGCCTGAACCCGATTGACGCCGTGGTATTGTCCCGGCCCTACCCGCGCGCCTTCCCCGCGCCCGCGGACTTTACCACGGACCCGCGCGGCCGCAGGCTCTTGATGAGCGGGACCGCGCCGGACGGGAACGTCCCGCTCCTGGTCTGGGTCCCGGGCAAAGCGGAGCCGGCCCTCGAGAGCGATGGACTTCGTGAAGTGTCTCTCAGGCGGGTCGAGGGCGGATGGCTGCTTTCCGCTCTTCCCGGTCCCGGACCGTGGCGGCTCCGCGCTGCGGGACGGGAGTGAGGTGGTGAGGGGCGGGCGGGATGAGCGCTTTTTCTCTCGCACGGAGGCACAGAGTGCACGGAGAAAGAACAGAGTAATTTATTCTCTGTGTTCTCTGAGTGACTGTGCGAAAATAAATCTCCGGGGACGGCACTATTCATAAAGAGGTGATGCCATGGCGGGACGGCCGATGCGGCGGGTGGCCATCGTGGCCGGCGCGATCACGGATTTTTATTTCGAGGCGGTGTTAGGCGGGGGTGCGTATGGGAAAAGGTTTTAACGCCAAGGCGCCAAGGCGCCGAGAAAGATAAAAAATGATGTGCGGGAAAAAAGTCGGGATGGCGCTGCTGGTCGCGGCGGTCATGGCCGGGATGGCGGTGATGAGTCCGGGGCGGGCGCTTGGGGATACGGGCCAGGCCGCGGGGGCGGAGGCCGGCAAGGACCCGCTGGCGCGGTTCACCGCGGAGCAGAAGCAGAAGCTCCTGGCCGGAGAGCCGGTCTATATTTACACCGAGACCAGCGCTCCCGGCGGGAGCGGCAAGGGCTTCGGCCAGGCATTTATCATTATCAACGCCCCGGTCGAGACGTGTTTCAAGATTTTCGGGGAGCTCGGCAAGCAGCACGAGTATTTCCCGCGCAAGACGAAAAGCGAGGTTGTGAAGAGCGAGGGCAACCATACGCTGGTGCACAACGAGTTCGATTTTTACCTTGCCGCCATCGAGTACTATTCGCTCTACACGATTGACGCGGATGGCCACCGGTTCGATTTCGAGATGGACAAGAGCCATCCGCACAACGTGGAGGAATCGGCGGGCTACTTCGTGTTCGAGAAGATTGACGGGCGGCGGACCCTGTTCACCTACGCGGCCACCCGGCTGGACGTGGGCGTCAGCGTGCCCGGCTTTATCAAGGAGTTGATCGTATCGCGCGACCTTCCGGCCCAGGCCGTGAACGTGAAGAAGCGGATCGAGTCCGGCGGGAAATGGAAGGACAAGTAAGGGCCAGCATGGTCTCCCTGTTCCTTAAGCTTGGGGATGTATAAATACGATTTTATTTTCAGCCGCAGATGAACACAGATGAACGCAGATTAATTAAAATTATTCCAAAATTATCTGCGTTTATCCGCGTTCATCTGCGGCAAATTTTTGATGTTAATCAACTTGAAAAGGCATAGGTGGAAGATTACGGATACTTGACCAGGATGTCCGGGTCCCACGCGGCCTTTTGTTGAGGCCGGTCGCACACGTGGAGACACAGGCCGCAGAAATCTCCCCAGTCAATCACGTGCTGGTACTCGGCCTGCACCGTGGCCCGCACCGGGTCCTTCAAGAAGTACCGCGCCTTGGCCCAGGCGAAGTCCCACTTGTTCCACTTGCGCGTTTTCTTTTTCACGTTCACGTCGAGCACGCCGCCCGCTTTCTTGAACAGGCCGACCAGCGCGGTCGAGCACGCCATCTTGTCCAGGCCCGCGTACTCGATCCGCTTGCCGGCGATGATGCAGCTCCTGGACTCGGCGGGCAGGATCGCTCCGACCGGGCAGGCGCGCACGCACTTCTCGCACCGGTCGCACAGGTCGGGTCCCTCGTACAGCGGGTCGGGATCGAGCTCGGCCGCCGTGAGCACGCTCACGAAGCGGTTGTGGGTCCCGAACTGCGGGGTCATGAACAGGTTGTTGAGCCCGAACTGGCCGAGGCCGGCGGCGAACGCGGCGTGCTTGTGGCTGAACTCGCCCTTCGGGTCCGTGACGTCGCAGTTTTTCATGAAGGTCGTGGGCACCACCGGGAAGCTCTTGTGTCCCTTATGCTGGAGCCAGGTGGCGAGGTTGAAGGCCGCGTGCCCGAGCTTCTTGTTGGGGATGGCATAGCCGTAATACAAATAGGCCCAGATGCTTTGCTCCCAGCAGTCGGAGAGGCCCTGCGGCAGGCCCACCGCCATCACCACCACGCTCTTGGCCTCCGGCATGATGTCTGTCGCTCGGAATCCCGCCGGCGCCCCTTCCAGCCGGTCCACCCCGGTGACGCCGGCCAGGTGCGCCCCGAACTTCAGGGCCGTTTCCTTTACCGCCGCCGTGAAATTTTTCATCTCCGATCCGTCCGCCATGGTCCCGCTCCTTGCCAGGCGCCGCAAAAAAGGCGCCGGGAGATTGTTCCGGCGCCTGATCGCTTTTGCCTCCGCCCGCCGTTCAGCCCGCTTTCTTTCCCTTCCCGTCGAGCACGACCAGCGCGTCCACGGCGATGGGCCGGCCGTCCTTGGTGAGGATCAAGGGGTTCACGTCAATCTCGGTGACCTCGTCGTGCTCGATCCCGATCTTGCCCATGTTGACGAGCGTCACGGCCAGGGCCTGGCGGTCAACCGCGGACATGCCGCGGAAGGCATCGAGGATTTTGTGGCCCTTGATCTCGTCCATCATCTCCAGGGCGTCGCGCTCGGTGAGCGGCGCCACCCTAAACGACACGTCCTTCAAGATCTCGGTGTAGATGCCGCCCAGCCCGAACATGACGCACGGCCCGAACTGCTGGTCCCGGATCAGGCCCACGACCAGCTCGCGCTGGCCTTTGACCATCTCCTGGACCAGGAAGCCCTGCAGCTTGTGGCCCTTGGTGGCGGCCTTGAGCTCGCGGAAGGCGGCGCGCACCGACTTGGGGTCCAGGAGGTTAAGCCGGATGGCGTCGAGCTCGGTCTTGTGGGTGAGGTCATGGCCGCAGGCCTTGATGACCACCGGGTAGCCGAGCTCGTTGGCCGCGGCCACGGCGTCCTTGCCGGACTTCACCAGCTTCTCGCGGGTCACCGGGATGCCGTATTCGGAAAGCACGCGCTTGGAATCGTATTCCGAAAGGGTACGATACTTCTTCTTCCGAGCCTGGTCGAGAACTTCCATTTCATTCCTTCCTTGCCGGTCCATGTTGCGCGGGCCTTGCGCCCCGGCCCGCGCCCGCATTATTGTCCACTCAATCCGGGGATCAAGTCAAGCGGCCCGCGGCCAGTACTAGGTCCGGTACTCGGCGTTGATCTTGACGTAGGCCGCGGAGAGGTCGCAGGTGTAGATGACGCGCCCTGCTTTTCCCCTTTTTAGATTGATGTTGACGCCAAAGCCGGTCCCGGCCAGGACCTTGCGCGCCCGGGCCTCGGAGTAGAGCGGCGAGAGCGCGCCGTTCTTCACGACCGATACCTTGCGGCCCTTGCCGTCCGCGAAATCCACGTCAACGCGGTCCGGAACAACCTTTACCCCGGCGCTCCCCACCGCCATCATCACCCGGCCCCAGTTGGGGTCGGCGGCGTGGAACGCGGTCTTCACCAGCGGCGAGTTGGCCACGCGCCGCGCCACGGCGTCGGCCTCGGCCCCGGTCTTCGCGCCGGTGACGCATATCTTGAACCACTTGGTCGCGCCTTCTCCGTCGGCGGCCAGGGCCACGGTGAGCTCGAGGCAGAGATCGTTCAAGGCGTCCTGGAACCCGAGCCGGGCCGAGGCGGAACCCTCCGCCCGCACCCCGGACTCTCCGCTCGCCATCATGATCACGGAATCGCTGGTCGAGGTGTCGCCGTCCACGGTGAGCGCGTTGAACGAGTCCCGGGCCGCGGCGGCGATCATCCGCCCCAGCGCCGGCGCCGCGATCGCGGCGTCGGTCATGATGTAAACGAGCATGGTGGCGAGGCTGGGCATGATCATGCCGGCGCCCTTGCCCAGCGCCGCGATTTTCACGCGGCCGCGGCCGAGCGCGACGCTCCGCTGTGCGATCTTCATCCGGGTGTCGGTGGTCATGATGGCGCGGGCGAAATCGGTGAGCCCGTCGGGCCGGAGTTGTTTCACCAGCCCCGGTAGTGCGGCCTTGATCCGGACCGCGGGCAGGGGCTCGCCGATCACGCCGGTGGAGCTCATGAGGACGAGTCCGGGCTTGATGGAGAGGGCCCGGGCGAGCGCGTCCGTGCACGAGACCGTATCGGCCATGCCCCGCCGGCCCACGCAGGTGTTGGCATTGCCGGAGTTGGCGAGCACGGCTTGAGCGAGCCCGGAGCGAAGGCGCCTGGCATCGAGGACCACCGAGGGCGCTTTCACCTGGTTAGTGGTGAAAATGCCGGCGGCCGCGACGGGCCGGTCCGCGGCGATCAAGCCCAGGTCCAGACGCCCCGGGTAGCGGACCCCGGCCATGACCGCGCCGGCCCGGAAGCCGGCGACCGCGAATTTTTTATGAGGGTTCATGATCTTTGCATCCTGACCCTGTACTACTAACATCTGAGATGCATAAATTTCCTATCACCTATTATTGGAAACCACGGATGAACACTGATAAACACGGATTTATGGATGCAATCCCTGAAACATCTAATCTGAATCCGTGTTCATCCGTGGTTTCCTTAGTTCTCTCTCCGGGGGAGGCGGTCATACGTAGGTGTGAAACAGCACGTCTTCCAGCACCATGAGGGCGAGGCCCAGGCTATAGAGCAGCAACAGCCAGAAGATTATCCGGCTGACGGCGGGGCTTTCATCAGCGCCGGGGCCGCCGCCGGCCGCCGGGCCGTGCCCATCAGCATCGTGTTTTTCGTCCTGGCCCACGCGTCCACCTGGAATTATTTCCGGCCCCGATTATTTCTGGCCCTTGCGCGTTTCGGGCTTGGCTCCCGCCTGGCCCTCCGCGGCCTGCTGTTTGGTGACGCCCAGGGCTGACCGGAGATAGGACTGCGGCGCCAGGTCCAGGATCGAAACCTCCACGGCATTGGCCTCCCGGTCGGGAAGCGACTTCAGGAATTTGGCGTAGTCGGCCTCGCTGATGGTCCCTTCCCGGAAGTTCATCTCCTGAACCCTGCGGTCAAAGAGGGCCTCGCTCTTGTTCATTTATTTCTTCTCAACCTCCTCTTCTCGATTTTCTCCAGGTCCTCGGGAGTGGCTTTCAGAGACTCCTTGCTGAGAGGCATTTTATCATAAAGATTGGCGGGAGAGAATACAATGCATTTGCGGAGGTTGTCCTTGACATAAGTTCCGGTGGTTCCGTTTTGGGTGACGGTATCACCCAGGACCACGTCCAGGGCGAGGTTCTCTCCGTCATAGACCTTGATTTTGAGGTTGCCGGGCTCAAGGCCGTACTTTTGCACGGGCAACGGCTCGACCTGATTGATGAAGAAGACGTCATTGGCCATGAAGGGAGCAAAGATAAAGGAAAGCTGCTGCCCCGTTGCCTTGCTTTCCGGGTCGCCGGCAAAGTAAAACACCATGGCTTTTTCCTTGTTGATGGTCAGGTTTTTTTCCGGGGTCCCGGGGAATTCGAGGGACAGGGAAGAGACGTTCACGACCTTGATGTCGGCGAGAATTTTATCGCCCCGAAAATTGTTGTTCATGAGGTAGCTGAAGAGTTGGCCGCTGATGGGAACGACCTGAGTCAACAAGGTGTTGCGGGCATAGACGGCCCCGGTTTCGGCGTCGTGGGCGCCGAAATCAATTTCTTCCTTGTCCCCGTCGAGCAGCGTGAAAACGATCCGGGCCGAGGGCTGGTCCAACCCGTACCGGGCCAGACCCTCTCCGGAGGCGTCGAAAACCTTGGCCGCCTGAACTCGGGTCAGCTTGTTGAAGAACTCCTTGACCTTGCCGAACTCGGCGTTCTCGTGGATCGGGCTGACGATGACCCATTGCGGCCTCGCGCCCGGCTGCTTTTGCACCACCAGCTTGGGTTCGATGGAGTAAGGGAACATTTGCTTGAGAGCTGGGTCCTCGATCTTGATCTCGACGCTGAGCACGTTGTTGGCCAGGCTCAGGAAGAGGGCCTTGGACCGGAACTCGTCCAGGGGCGCCTCCAGGTACTGGGCCACGTCGGGCTTGATCAGGAACACCGTCGGCTGGCCGGCCAGCTTGGCGAAGAGGTGGTCCTGGTTGTAGTTGAGCTTTCCGATCAAGACCCGCGTGTCCGGCCGCCCGTTGGTGTAATGGGCGATGATTTCCCCCTGCGGCTTGTCCAACTGGTATTTGGCCAGGTCCACGGGGTCCAGATCAATGAGCTTTTCCCGCTGCATCTGGACAATATCGCGGATCATCATATCCACGTAGATCGGATGCGCCAGGGCCTGCACCGGCGCGGTGATCTTCCACAGGTTGGTGCCGGGGACGACATGGAACACGATCTTGTCGGAGGGCCGGACCAGGGTCACCTGGTCAACCGTGTTGCCTTGCTCCAGGACCAGGGTCGGCTGCCATTCCCCGGGGGGAGCCGCCGGAGCGGGCTTTTTCTCGACGACGAAAATATAGATTGCCAGGCCCGCGGCCAGCACCATGAGTCCCAGAGTGAGCGCCAGCGTCTTCTTCATCGCCTCCTCCACCATACCGCCAGTCCGATGATCATGAAGGCCTCGGGCAGGATCATGACCGTGGCGTAGAGTATTTTATCTTTTTGCGATTGCTCCAGGAAGATGCGGGACCCGCCCCGCCGCGGGGACCGGATGTATTTGAGGTCCGATTCGCCCGCCAGCCAGTTGAAGGCATTCATGCACAGCTCGTAGTTATAGGGCATGGAGATATAGAGGTTGCGGCAGACCGAGCTCGCGCCCATGACCACCAGCCGCATCTGCCGCGACCGGTCCGCGCCCGCCTTCTCCTTCCATCGCTCCGCCTGATATTCCTTGGTAATGGCGTAGGCCAGCGCGAAGCCTCCTTTGACGCTGTCCGGGCCCGGCGGGCTTTCCATGAACTCCCGGAGCCGGCGCTGGCCCTCTTCCTTGGTTGGAGCGTTGCCGAGCATGGAGGGGCTGATGGGCTTGGCGTAGCTGTCGCTGGAGGTCCGCGCCAGCTGGTTGAGCTGCAGGTTGGGCGCGACGAAATTATTGGGGCCCAGCGGCCGCGCCAGGTAGAAGACCGCGCGCGGTTCGCTGAGCCCCTCGCTGATGGGGTGGGAGGGAAATTGGCTGACCACGATGTAAAGCCCGAGCTGGTCGCGCGACAGGTGGTTCTTGGGGTCGAACACCACGTCATAATCGGCGTGGATGCCGTAAGGCTCGATGAACTTCTCGATCCCGGTCATGGTCGCTTCCTCCAGGACCGGGTCCAGGAGGATGATGGCGTTGCCGCCCTGCGCCATGTAGTAGTCAAGCTTCTTGATCTCGTCGTCATTGAAGGCCGTGACCGGCCCGATGATCGCGACCATGGACACGTCGGCGGGGATGTTGTCCACGGTCTGCAGGTCAACCTGCCTGGGCTCGTAGCCCTGCTGCTTGAGCATCTGGTCGAGATAGGACAGGCCGTTGATGTCAGTGCTGTCGAGGCCCGGCTCCATGTGTCCCGTGGTGAACCATACCTTGGGCTTGGTCTCCCGGATCACCTTGATGAAGCCGTTGGTTATGTCTTCCTCCTCGAACTTGTTGATCCACACGCGGTTGGGGCCGTATTTTAACAGCGCCCCCACTTCCGGGGGCACGGCCTCCGCCCGGGCGATCTCCTCATGCTTGTCCGGATCAATGAACCGGAGCTTGACCCGGGGAAAACTCGAGGCGTAAAGCAGAAGCCGCTGCCGGGCCTCGCCCGGGCCGCCGCCCGGAAAAAACGCCAGGACCTCGACGTCGCCGGGAAGATGGGACACCACGTCCTCGGTGACGGGGCCGAAGGTGAAGAGACCCGCCCGCGTCATGTCCCTGGTCACGTCGTGCCGGAGCGCGATCCAGTTGACGAAGACCAGAATGACGAGGATCAGCAAGGTCTGGATGAAGACCTGCGGCCCCATGCGCGCGCTCCGCTTCATCAGCGCTTCCTTGATCTCCGGGAGGTTTGAGAGCGCGCCCAGCGCCAACAGCGCCGCCCCCAGCGCCAGGTGGCCCATCACCAGCGCGCTCACCCGCTGCTGCACCAGAGCGACCACGCCGCCCAGGATCAGCAACACCACTCCGGCCAATCCGGCGATCTGCGAAAATTTCTTCATCCCATTACCTCGTCAAACCCGGATGACGCTATTAAAGTCTTGATTGAAGCGCAAAGGCGCGGAGAACGCAAAGGAGGAAGAGAATGAATTCCCGAACCCCGGGCCGGATGGTTTTCTGGTCCGCGTTCTTGGCGTTCTTTGCGGCTTTGCGCTTCGGAAAAACACGTAACCTTCCTATCCCCACCGCTCCGACTCCAGCGATTGCCGGGTCGCCCACAGCCAGAAGACGATGAAGGACGCGAAATACAAAAGGTCCGAGAACTTGATGATGCCGGTGAGCAGGGGGGCGAAGTGGTCGCTCAGGCTGAAGGCCCGCAGGAAGGCGCCCATGTTGATGCTGATCCCTCCGATCTTGACCACGTCGAACATGATGGTGGCCTGGGCCATGATGAAAAAGATCATCTCCAGGGCCGCGGCGAACACGAAGGCCACGATCTGGTTCTCGGTGAGGCTGGACGCGAACACGCCGATGGCGGCGAGGCAATAGCCGAGCAACAGGAGTCCGAGGTAGCCGGAGACCATCGGCCCCCAGTCCGGGACCCCGCTGGTGTAATGGTAGACGATGGCGGGGAAGATCGCCGCCGGAAGCAGGAGCAGCGTGATCAGGGATGCCGCCGCCAGATACTTGGCCAGCAGGATCTCGCTCATCCGCACCGGCGAGGTCAGCAAGAGCTCCTCCGTCCGCTGCTTCTTCTCCTCCGCGAACAGCCGCATCGTGATCGCCGGGACCATGATGAAGAGCAGCATGAAGATCATCTGGTACAGCGGGCTCACCAGGTCGTCAATGACGTTCATGCTCGCGCGCGCCGCGCCCTGCTCCGGCGAGTCGGCGTATTTAGTCATGATCTCGAATATCTGCACCGTGATGTTGAAGGACAGGCCGGCGAGCAGCGTGAACGCGATGAAGATCACGTAGGCGATCCACGAGCTGAACAGCGACTTGATCTCCTTCATGTACAGCACCCAGGTCGCGCTCATGGCCGGGCCTCCCCCGCGGCGCCGTGCCCCGGCTCCTCCGCGTGTTCCCTTTCCGCGTCCCCGATGATCCGCAGGAACTGCCGCTCCAGGTCGCCATCCCGCGTCAGGTTCTCCAGGCTGTCGTCCGCCCGGATCTCGCCCCGGTTGATGATGATCACCCGCTGGCAGATCAGCGTGACCTCGGAAAGAACGTGGGTTGAGAGGATCACCGTATGCCCTCCCGCCAAGTTGTGGATCAGGTTCCGGATCTCCGAGATCTGCCGCGGGTCGAGACCCACGGTGGGCTCGTCCAGGATCAGCACCGGCGGGTCGTGAATCAGGGCCTGCGCCAGGCCGGTGCGCTGCCGGTAGCCCCTCGACAGCTTCCCGATCAGCCGGCGCCTCATCTCGGTCAAGCCGCAGGTCTCGATCACCCTCTCCGCCGATTCCCGGGCCTTCTTCTTGTCCAGGCCCTTGATCCGAGCCACGAAGATGAGGTACTCCTCCACGTTCATGTCCAGGTACAGGGGCGGCTGTTCCGGGAGGTAGCCGATCGAGCGCCGCACCGCCATCGAGTCCTTGGTCAGGTCGAACCCCGCGACCTTGACCTTGCCCCGGCTCGCCGGCATGAAACCGGTCAGAACCCGCATGGTGGTGGTCTTGCCCGCGCCGTTCGGCCCTAAAAAGCCCGTGATCTCGCCCTGCTTCACCTGGAAGGAAATGTCCTTCACCGCCACGAAGTCCCCGTAAATCTTCCACAGATGCTCGACCTCGATCATCCTACCACCTCTCCCCGCTCATCCTGAACGGGATCGTCACCCATAACGGCAGCGGATACCCGCTCCGCTGAAAGATCATGAACGCGTTCTCACGAGCCCGCACCTGGGCCACCGCCCGCCGGAAATCGTCACGGCCGCCAACCTCCTCCCGGTTCAGCTTGAGGATCAGGTCGCCCACCGTGAGGCCCCCGGCCTGCGCCGGAGAGTTGCCCGCGATGCCCTCGATGAACACCCCGGTCCTCACCACGATCCGGCCGTCGCGCGTCAGGGCCTGTACCTGGCCCTCCCCCACCCGGATCCCCAGGTGGAACCACGCCCAGTCGTCCGCCAATTCCTCGGGAAAGGCCGCGCTCGTAATCTCCACGTCCTTGGACTTCCCGTCCCGGGTCCGGGTCAGGACCACTTTCTGTCCCGGCTTGAGCGCCCGGACCAGCCTCACGAAATCGGCGAGCTCATTGACCGAGGTCCCGTCCCAGGCCGCGATCATGTCCCCCGCCTTGAAATGCTGGGCCGCCGGAGATTTGTCCTCGACCCGCGAGATAAATACCCCTTTTCCGCCGGAAAGTCCATATTCCAGCGCGGCCTCCCCCATGTCCTCCACTGAAAGACCCAGCCATCCGGTGGGAACGTAGCGGTACTTGATCAGGTCCTCCACCACCGCCCGCGCCCGGTCTATCGGGATCGCGAAACCGATGCCCTGGGCCTGCGTGTCCATGGGCAGCGCGCTCGTGATCCCGATCAGCTCGCCCCGGATGTTCAACACCGGGCCGCCGCTGTTGCCCGGGTTCACCGCCGCGTCAATTTGGACAAGGTCGCGGTAAATGCGGTTCCCCTGCGCCTGCACCGACCGGTGCAGTGAGCTCAAGATCCCGGTCGAACAAGTGTGGCCCAGGCCCAGCGGGTTCCCGATCACCACCACCGGCTCGCCGATCATCAGGTCGTCGGAGCGCCCCATCTGCAAATACGGCAGCGCCTGGTCCGTCTCGATCTTGATCACCGCGAGGTCGAGCGACGGCTCCGTGGCCCAGACCTCGCCGGAGGCCGTGTGCCCGTCCGCCAGCGTCACTTCGATCCACGCCGCATTGGAGATGACGTGCTCGTTGGTCAAGATATAGCCGCGCGGGTCCACGATGATCCCGCTGCCAAGGTTGTTCTTGTTCTGCTCCGCCTGCGCCCCGTAAAACTGCCGGAAAAACCGCTCGGCCAGCGAGCCGCCGCCCTCCCCGAACAGGCTGAATCCGGACGGGCCCGGCTGCGGTTCCGCCGAGATGTTCACCACCGCCGGCGAGGCATCGCGGAAGACCTTGACCACGTAGGTCTCGCGGGAAGGAGCGAACCAGTCGCCGCCCTGCTTCCAGACCACCAAAGTGGCCAGCACGACCGCGACCAGCGCGCCCAGCCACAAGAGGTTGGGAAAAATACCGCGCCCCCGCCTGGAACTCGAGCTCAACACTGTCTCCCGGAAGATTACGAATCTTCGCCGCCGGACCCGAACACCAGATCATAACCCAGCGCGATGATGGTGAGTGCAAGGCCGGCAACCATGAGGATATAAGAAGAACCCGAGAAAAATACGTACTCGAAAACCGCCGGCGAAACCATGACGTCACGGGCCTTCAGCGAGCCGCCAACCACCGCCATCACCGCCCCCAGCCCCAGCCATACCCATTGCATGGCGTCAATCGAGGCCGCCGACCCCTCCGTCCCCGGCTTCTGTTCGTTTTCGCCCATGTTAAATAAGAACTATAATCCACGATCCATGCTGAATCAAGCCCCAAGCCTCAAGCCCCGAGCCTCAAGCCCCAGCCGCCTTATTGATCCGTGCCATCTTCCTCATCAGCTCGTCGGCCTCGATCCTGTCCTTGCCCGAAAGGTACGCCTGCGCCAGCGCGCAATAGGAGACCGCGCTCATGCGGTTCTGCTCCTCCTGGCCCGGCCGCCCGCTCTTGATCCGCCCCGGCACGCCCACCACCAGAGACCCCGGCGGCACCCTGGTGTTCTCCCGCACCACCGCGCCCGCCGCCACGATCGAGCCTTTCCCGATCACCGCCCGGTCCATGATCACCGCGTTCAGGCTGACGATGCACGAGTCCTCCACCGTGCACCCGTGAAGCATGGCCCCGTGGCCCACCGTCACGAAATCGCCCACCTCCACCGGGGCCCCCGGCGCCGCGTGCAGAACGCAGCAGTCCTGGATCGAGCTGAACCGGCCGATCCGGATGCGCTCAAAGTCCGCCCTCGCCACCGCGCACGGCCACAGGCTCGAATACTCGCCGACCTCCACGTCTCCGATCACCACCGCGGCGGGGTGCAGGTAAACACCAGGGCCGAATTTGTTCATGGACTCTCCTTTCGCCGCGCGGTTGCGCGGCCTTGCGAAAGACGCTATATTTAAGCCTTAATTTTATCTTCATCCGGCGCTGGTTGGCAATCCCGGTCACGGCGCGGCCATTGGCTGCAAACAAAGTTATGGAAGAATGAAAAAGCCGCAGATGAACGCAGATGAACGCAGATAATTGTGGAATATTTTTTTATCTGGGTTCATCTGCGTTCATCTGCGGCAAAAAAAATACAAGCAGACTCATGCCTGCTTGATGTCAGTAGCCCGGGGGTCTGGGCCCCCGTGAAAAAAGGAGATCGGCCATGTTGGACTTGGATCTCAAGGAAGGCCTTACTTTCGACGACGTTCTGCTCATCCCGGCCTACTCCGAGGCGGTGGCGTCGGACGTTGACACCCGGACGCGGCTGACGCGCAACATCGAGCTCGCGGTGCCGCTGGTGTCGGCGGCCATGGACACGGTGACGGAGGCGCGCGCGGCCATTGTGATGGCGCAGCAGGGCGGGCTCGGCTTCATCCACAAGAACCTCTCCCCCGAGGCCCAGGCGGCCGAGGTGAAGAAGGTCAAGAAGTTCGAGTCGGGCATGATCGTGGACCCGATTTCGGTTGACCCGGACCAGAAGCTGATCGAAGCCATGAAGATCATGCGCAGCCGCGGCATCTCCGGCGTGCCCGTGACCAAGGGCGGCAAGCTCATCGGCCTGCTCACCAACCGCGACATCCGCTTCGAGAAGAACCTGGACCTCAAGGTCAAGTCCCTGATGACGCCGCGGGCCAAGCTGCATACCGTGAGCGAGGGCATCACGCTTCCCGAGAGCAAGGAGCTGCTGCACAAGTACAAGATCGAGAAGCTGCCGGTGGTGGACAAGAAGGGCAAGCTGATCGGGCTGATCACGTTAAAGGACATCGAGAAGACGGAGAAGCATCCGTTCGCGGTCAAGGACGAGTACGGACGGCTCCGCGTGGGCGCGGCCGTGGGAGTGGGACCGGCCGAGCTCAAGCGCTGCGGCCTGCTGCTCGAAGCCGGCGCCGACGTGATCTGCGTGGACACCGCCCACGGCCATTCCAGGGGCGTGATCCAACAGGTCAAGGCCATCAGGCGCGAGCACCCCCAGGCCGAGCTGATCGCCGGCAACGTGGGCACCGCCGACGGCGCGCTGGCGCTGATCGAGGCCGGCGTGGACGCGGTCAAGGTCGGCATCGGACCCGGCTCCATCTGCACCACCCGCATCGTCGCCGGCGTGGGCGTGCCCCAGATCACCGCCGTCGCCGCCTGCGCCAAGGCCGCCGAGCAGCACCGCGTGCCCGTCATCGCCGACGGCGGCGTCAAGTACAGCGGAGACGTCACCAAGGCCATCGCCGCCGGCGCGAGCTCCGTCATGATCGGCTCCATGTTCGCCGGCACCGACGAGTCGCCCGGCGAGATGATCCTGTACCAGGGCCGCAGCTACAAGGTCTACCGCGGCATGGGGAGCCTGGGCGCCATGCGCGACGGCTCCGCCATGCGCTATGGCCAGGCCGTGTGCGTGGAGGACATCCTGGCCGAGGCCGGCGAGCCGAACGGACTGGCGCTGGGCAAGCTCGTGCCCGAGGGCATCGAGGGAAGAGTCCCCTACCGCGGGCCGCTTTCCGCCGTGATCTACCAGCTCGTGGGCGGGCTCAAATCCGGCATGGGCTACACCGGATGCCGCAGCATCGCCGAGCTCCGCTTGAAGGCCCGCTTCATGCGCATCTCCCTCCAAGCCATGCGCGAGTCCCACGTCCACGACGTCATCATCACCAAGGAAGCGCCCAACTACCGGATGGAATAGGAGCTCCCCCATTCATGGAAAAAGTCCTGATCCTCGACTTCGGCTCGCAGTACACCATGCTGATCGCGCGCCGGGTGCGCGAGCTCAAGGTGTTTTGCGAGATCCATCCCTGCACCATGGCGCCGGCCGACGTGCGCGCTTTCGATCCCCGGGCCGTGATCCTTTCGGGCGGCCCGGCCAGCGTGCTCGATCCGGACTCGCCACGGTGCGCGGCCGGGGTGTTCGAGATGGGCGTGCCGGTGCTCGGAATTTGTTACGGGCTCCAGCTCATGGCCCAGGTGCTGGGCGGCGCGGTCGAGAAATCATCCGAGCGCGAGTACGGGCCGGCCGAGCTCATCATTGACGACGGCTCCGACCTCTTTGCCGGCATCGCGGCCGGAGGGCCCACCGGCGCGGACGCGACCAAGCTCCACCACGACGGCGCCGGCGGCGGCGTGCGCGTCTGGATGAGCCACGGCGACCGCATCAAAAAGATCCCGCCCGGCTTCGTGCCCATCGCCCATACGAGCAACTCCCCTATCGCGGCCATGAAGAATGCCGCGCGCCGCCTCTGGGCCGTCCAGTTCCATCCCGAGGTCGCGCACACGCCGCGGGGCAAGGAGATCCTCCATAACTTCCTGTTCAAGATCGCCGGCTGCGCGGGCGACTGGACCATGGAGAGCTTCATCACGCAGTCGGTCGCGCGGATCAAGGAGAAGGTGGGGAGCGCGGGGCTGATCATGGGTCTGTCCGGCGGGGTGGACTCGTCGGTGGCCGCCGTGCTCACCCACCGGGCCGTCGCTGATCAGCTCACCTGCATCTTCGTGGACAACGGGCTGCTCCGGCAAAACGAGGCCGAGGGCGTGGTCAGGCTGTTTGGCGACAACTTCCGCATCAAGCTCAAGGCGGTGGACGCGTCTAAGAAATTTCTGGACGCTCTCAAGGGCATTGAGGACCCGGAGGAGAAGCGCAAGGCCATCGGCCGGGTGTTCATCGAGGTGTTCGAGGAAGCGGCCAAGGGCATTCCCGGCGTCGAGTTCCTGGGCCAGGGCACGCTGTACCCGGACGTGATCGAGAGCACGAGCTTCAAGGGCCCGTCGGCCACCATCAAGAGCCACCACAACGTGGGCGGCCTGCCGGAGCGCATGCGCCTCTCCCTGGTCGAGCCGCTTCGGGAGTTGTTCAAGGACGAGGTCCGCGAGCTGGGCCTCAAGCTGGGGCTGCCGGATACGCTGGTCTGGCGCCAGCCGTTCCCCGGACCCGGACTCGCCGTGCGCTGCCTGGGCGAGATCACCAGGAAGCGGCTCGAGGTCCTGCGCAAGGCCGACGCCATCGCCACCGCCGAGATCGAGGCCTGGGAGGGAAAGCGCGAAATCTGGCAGTACTTCACCGTGCTCCTGCCCGTGCGCTCCGTGGGCGTCATGGGCGACGAGCGGACCTACGAGAACGTGGCCGCCATCCGCGCGGTCAAGAGCGTGGACGGAATGACCGCGGACTACGCCGACCTCCCGCACCCGCTCCTTAGCCGCATCGCCAGCCGCATCATCAACGAGGTCAAAGGGATCAACCGCGTGGTCTACGACATCTCATCAAAGCCGCCGGCCACGATCGAGTGGGAGTAATGAGAGGCGTGGGGCGTGGGGCTTGGGGCTTGAGGCTCAGGGTTCAGCGGTAAGTCACTTCGATTTCTTTCTCCGCTCGATTTCGGCCACGGCCCGGGCAAAGGGGAGGGAGGCGTCGCCGGAGAGCTTGGCCGCGTCGTAGGCGCGGATGGACTCGAGTTCTTCGAGGGCGGAGAGGACCTTGCGATAGGCCTTCATTTCCAGGACCACGCCCACACGCTTGCCTTGCTCGTCCACCAGGAACCGCTCATGAAGATTCGCCATCGTCCCGCACCTCCCTTTGCTATATTCTATATCACTCATATGATACCTTCAAGGAGAAAATTGGGGCAAGGGCCGGGGCCAGGTCGCGCGAATTTTTTTATCTTGCTCGCGGCAGCCGCCATTGATAGAATATTAAAATTTGACGAAAGCCCGGGGGCCATATAGACCCTGGCGAGCGATTGAGCGCGAACGACGATGATCATTTTCTTCCTTGGCGTTCTTTGCGCCTTTGGTTGAAATAAAAAGGAGATTGACTTAATGCTTCGAGTTGCCGAGTTCGTCCATCTTCACGTCCACACCGAGTACAGCCTGCTCGACGGGATGATCCGGATTCCGGAGCTGATCGAGCGGGCGGAGACTTTCCAGATGCCGGCGGTGGCCATGACCGACCACGGGGTCATGTTCGGCGCCGTGCATTTTTACAACGAGGCCAAGAAGAAGGGGATCAAGCCGATCGTCGGCTGCGAGGTCTACGTGGCGCCGCACAGCAGGAAGGACCGGGACCAGGTCGGCCACCATCTCACGCTGTTGTGCAAGAACCACAAGGGCTACCAGAACCTGTGCCGCATGGTGAGCGCGGGCTTCATGGAAGGCTTTTATTACAAGCCGCGCATAGACTTCGAGCTGCTGGGCGAATGCAACGAGGGCCTGATCGCGCTCTCCGGCTGCCTCAAAGGCGAGGTGGCGTCCGCCCTGCTGGAGGAGGACCAGGAGAAAGCGGTCATGGCCGCGGCGCGGCTCAAGGACATCTTCACCGACAACCGCTTCTACCTCGAGCTCATGGACAACGGTCTGGCCGACCAGATCCGGGTGAACCGCGAGCTGATCGCGCTGGGCAAGAAGCTCAAGCTCCCCGTCGTGGCCACCAACGACTGCCACTACCTCACCCGCGAGCAGGCGCGCGCGCAGGAGGTCCTGCTCTGCATCCAGACCGGAAAGACCATGAGCGACGACAAGAGGATGCGGATGAGCACGGACGAGTTCTACTTCCGCTCGCCCGGCGAGATGAAGGAGAAGTTCGCCGAGCTGCCCGAGGCCATCACCAACACCCTGGAGATCGCCAACCGCTGCAACCTGGAGTGGAACTTCGAGGCCAAGCACTTCCCGCGCTTCCCGACCGAGGGCGGCATGGCGTTGGAGGACGTGCTGGCGGCCGAGGCCGAGCGCGGCTTCGAGGAGCGGCTGGCCGGGATCCATGCCTCCGACCCCCGCTTCGCGGAGCGCCAGCCCGAATACAAGGAGCGGCTGGCCTACGAGCTCTCCGTCATCAAGAAGATGGGCTTCGCCGGCTATTTCATGATCGTCTCCGACTTCATCAACTGGGCCAAGCGCCACCACATCTCGGTGGGACCGGGCCGCGGCTCGGCCGCCGGCAGCCTGGTCTCCTACTGCCTCGGCATCACCGACCTGAACCCGCTCGCCTACGGCCTCATCTTCGAGCGCTTTTTAAACCCCGAGCGCCGCGAGATGCCGGACATAGACACCGACTTCTGCCAGGAGCGGCGGGAGGAGGTGCTCAAGTACGTGACCGAGCGCTACGGCGGATCCGAGTACGTGGCCCAGATCATCACCTTCGGCACCATGAAGGCCCGGGCCGCGGTCCGCGACGTGGGCCGCGTCCTCGGCGTGCCCTATGGCGAGGTGGACAGGATCGCCAAGCTCATCCCCGCCGCCATCAACATGACCCTGGCCGAGGCCATGAACCAGGAGCCGCGCCTCAAAGAGATGCGCGAGCAGGACTCCAAGGTGGACGAGCTCCTGACCCTGGCCGAGGTCCTGGAGGGAGTCGCCCGCCACGCCTCCACCCACGCCGCCGGCGTGGTCATCTCCGACCGGCCCCTGATCGAGTACCTGCCCCTGTACCGGGACCCCAAGGAAGGCGGCGTGGTCGCCCAGTACGACATGAAGTCCGTGGAAAAGGTCGGACTCATCAAGTTCGACCTGCTCGGCCTTAAAACGCTCACCCAGATCCGCTACTGCGTCGAGATGATCAAGGAGAACCGCGGCCGGGACGTGGACGTGAGCAAACTCAGCATGGACGACGAGGCCGCCTACAAGCTCCTGGCCGCCGGCGACACCGGGGGAGTGTTCCAGCTTGAAAGCTCGGGCATGAAGGACCTGCTGGTGCGGCTGGTGCCCAACAAGTTCGAGGAGCTGATCGCCATGGTCGCGCTCTACCGGCCCGGGCCTATGAACCAGATTGACAAGTTCATTGACCGAAAGCACGGCCGGGAAAAGGTGGAGTACGCGCTGCCGCAGATGGAGGAGGCGCTCAAGGAGACCTACGGCGTGCTGGTTTACCAGGAGCAGGTCATGCAGATCGCCGCGAGCCTCGCCGGCTACACCATGGGGGAGGCCGACACCCTGCGCAAGGCCATGGGCAAGAAGATCAAGGAGCTGATGGAGGCGCAGCAGGACAAGTTCTTGAAGGGCGCGGCCAGGAACAAGGTCTCGGAAAAAAAGGCCGGGCAGGTATGGGAGGACATGGCCCAGTTCGCCAAGTACGGCTTCAACAAGTCGCACGCCGCCGCCTATGCTTACGTGGCCTATCAGACCGCCTGGCTCAAGGCCCACTACCCGGTCGAATTCCTGGCCGCCCTGCTCACCATGGAAATGAGCGACGACGAGAAGGTGCTCAAGTACTGGCGCGAGGCCGAGGAGAAGGGGATCAAGGTCGAGCCGCCCCACGTGAACACGGGCTCGTGGGACTTCCGCGCCCGCGGCGAAACCATCCGCTTCGGGCTCGGAGCGGTCAAGGGCGTGGGCAAGAGCGCGGTCGAGGCCGTGGTCGAGGCCCGCGACCAGGCAGCCCCCTTCAAGTCCCTCTTCGATTTCTGCGGACGAGCGGACTTAAAGCGCGTGAACCGAAGGACCATCGAGAACCTGATCAAGGCCGGGGCGTTCGACAACATGGGCGCGCACCGGGCCCAGCTCCTGGCGGCCATTGACCCGGCGCTCGAGCAGGGCCACCAGGCGCTCGCCGACCGCGAGGCCGGCCAGACCAGTCTCTTTGACATGCTTGGCGAGGGCGAGGCCGGTTCCTTCATGGACGGGAATTATCCTGAGGTCCAGCCGTTTTCTTCCCGCGAATTGCTGGCCCACGAAAAAGAGGCGCTGGGCTTTTACCTCACCGGCCATCCCCTGGCCCGCTTCGAGGAGACCATGAAGATGTTCGGGATCGTGGACACCACCAACGTCCCCTTCCTCACCACCGGACAGGAGGTCCTGGTCGGAGGCATGGTCACCGCCCGCAAGGAACACATCTCCAAGAAAAAGGAGCGCATGGCCTTCATCACCGTAAGCGATCTCAAGGGCAGCGTCGAGGTCGTGGTGTTCGCCAGCGTTTACCGCGAGGCGGTGAAATATCTGGAAGTCGAGGACCAGCCGGTGCTGGTGCGCGGACGGGTGGAGGTCTCCGAGGACAAGGCGAAAATCCTGGCCGGCGAGATTTTCCCCCTTGACCAGGCCACGGAAAAGCTCTCGCTGACCCTGCACCTCACCGTCAACCGCCAGCACACCGATCCCGGGCGGGTGGAGGCGCTGCGCGCCGTGCTCAAGGCCCACAAGGGACGGGCCAAGGTGGTGGTCCACGTGGTCATCCCCGACCGCTCCGAGACCCTGATCGCCCTGCCCATGGAGTATCGCGCCAACCCCGGACGCGAGCTCATCGCCGCGCTCCGCGAGTTCTTCGGCGAGGACTCGGTCCGCCTGGTCGCGGCGTGAGAAGGGGCTTGAGGCGTAAGGCGTGAGGCTTGGCCCAGCTTTATAATAAACGCGATGCCCCCAAGTACGATTAAAGAATTTGAAGACAGGATTTACAGGATTTACAGGATTTTCGGAAGACCCCGGTTACTCTTTCTTTTTCATCCTGTAAATCCTGTCAGTGCTGTCCAAAATAAACGGACCGGAGAACCGCCAAGCCATCATGAATAAATAGGTCAGTGGCCTCACCGAGCGTGATGGGTTAGCATCAGCTCATTTACAAAATTAATTGAAAAGGAGGACCACTGACCATGAGTAAT